>QIFG01000030.1 GCA_003228735.1 Zetaproteobacteria bacterium | reverse complement strand
GTACGTAGAGGGTCAAGGCAAGCCCAAGGGCGAGCTTCGGCAGTTGAAGCTCTTTTGATACCCCGTGGTCTTGCCACGGGGTTGTTCATTGGCGGGTTGAATCCCCCATCGTTTCAGGCACTCTACGCATAGGTAACGAGAGGGCTCTCCATGCCGGAAATAGCAGGCGGTATTTTTGCCGAGGGGACTGCATGAAGCAATGGAAACAATACAGCATGGCCTGGATGTCCGTGGGTCTGGCCCTGATTTTCTGGTTCATGGAGCCAGCTATCCAATCCCTCATCCTGGATAACGGATCGTTTGCGGATAACTGGCTGAATCCTGATCCTGACGAATTGCGCGTGCGTATCATCGTTGTGTTCCTGATTTTATTGCTCGGAGTTTATGCGCAGGCGATGATCCGGCGGCAGCAGATGACGTTATCCAAGCTGCATGAGCACAGCCAGATGTTGCGCCAGATTGTTGATACGACAAAAGATGCGTTTATCAGCATGGATGCTTCCGGCCTGATCATCGACTGGAATCCGCAGGCTGAGCGCATATTTGGCTGGACCCGGAAAGAAGCGCTGGGTCAGCAGTTGTCGAACATGGTGATCCCTGCGCATCTCCGACAGGAACATGAACAGGGGCTTGAGCGGTTCCTGAGCACGAATACGACCGCCTTTCTTGACAGGCATATTGAAACCACGGCTGTTCACAAGGATGGCCGCGAGTTTCCCGTAGAGTTGTCCGTGGCGTCACTGGCCTCAGGTGATTCACATATATTCAATGGCTTTGTACGTGACATCAGCGAACGTAAGGAGGTGGCAAGCCAGCTCGAGCAGTTGGCCAACCGGGATGCGTTGACAGGGCTGCCCAATCGTTCCTCGTTTAACGATCTGCTGCATCAGGCCGTGGCGCTGGCACTGCGCAGGAAACACAAGCTGGTGGTCATGTTTCTTGATCTGGACGAATTCAAATCTGTCAATGATTCGCTGGGTCATGATATCGGTGACATGCTGCTTCAGGAGTCGGCCAAAAGGCTGTTGGACTGCCTGCGGGATTCGGATGCGGTTGCCCGTGTGGGCGGGGACGAGTTTCTCATCCTTCTTTCGGATGTGCAGCAGGATTATGAACCCCAGTATGCATGCGAGCGTATCATTGATGCATTTTCCCGGCCCTTTGATATTGACGGCCATGAGTGTTTCGTGGGTGTCAGCATAGGCATCAGCATTTATCCGGCTGATGGTGACAACGTTGAGGCACTGGTAAAAAATGCTGATACAGCCATGTACCGGGCCAAGGCAGCCGGAAAAAACAACTTCAAATTTTACACTTCGGCCATGGGCGCCGAGGTGTTCAAGCGGATGGAGATGGAGCGGGCGCTGCGCCACGCCATGGATGAGGGGCAATTACGGCTTCTGTATCAGCCCCAGGTGGATTCGCGAACGGGACAGATTGTCGGTGTCGAAGCCCTGATGCGCTGGCAGCATCCGGACCTGGGGGCGGTATCGCCGGCTATTTTTATTCCTCTGGCGGAGCAAACCAAGCTGATTCTTCCAATCGGCCAATGGGCGCTTCAATCGGCATGCCGGCAGAACAAGGCATGGCAGGACATGGGGCTTCCTCCGGTGCGCGTTGCCGTGAATTTCGCCGCCCGCCAGTTTGCCGATGATTCCCTGATCGATATCGTTGCGGGCTCACTCAGGGAAAGCGGTTTGGCAGCGGAGTATCTCGAGGTGGAAATTACCGAGGGCAGCGCCATGCATGATGTTGATGTCAGTATTGAAAAAATGCAGGCATTGCGGAAGTTGGGCGTATCCATTTCGATAGACGATTTCGGCACCGGCTTTTCCTCGCTCACCTACCTGAAGCGCTTCCCCATCTCTACCCTGAAGATCGACAAGTCATTTCTGGACGAGATCCCTGGGGAATCCAGGGATGCGGCGATTGTGACCACGATTTCGGAGATGGCGCACAATCTGGGTATGAAGGTCGTAGCCGAGGGAGTGGAAAAAGAGCAGCAGGTGGCGTTTCTGCGCAACCAGGGTTGTGATGTGATGCAGGGTTTCCTTTTCAGCCTGCCGGTCGGCGCGGACGAGATTGCGGAGATGTTGAAGAAGGGAAGCAAGCTGGCCGGTGTGCAGCAGGAGCTTGGTTCTAATATCTGACGGACTGATTTCTCATAATCCTGCGAACATGGCAGGTTCATTGGATTAACAAATACATAGCCAAGGAGTGGTTATGCCCCTGATTCGTTCATTTGCCGGGCTGCGACCCGCAGAAGGATTCGCCGATGATGTGCTGGCGCCGCCATATGATGTTCTGAACAGTGAAGAGGCCAGGGCAAGGACCGAAAATCACCCCTGGAGTTTTTTGCATGTTTCCAAGGCGGAGATCGATTTTCCGGCAGGCATCGACCCCTACGATCCATCCGTATATGAGAAGGCGGCGGAGAATCTGGAACGGATGATGGATCAGGACGTATTGGCCCGGGATGGGCAGGACTGTTTCTATGTCTACCAGATCATCATGGGCAGCCACGTACAGACCGGCCTGGTGGCCGCCGCATCCGTGCATGCCTACGATAATGATCGCATTAAGAAGCATGAGTTCACACGTCCGGCCAAGGAAGACGACCGCGTGCGCCAGATTGATGCGCTGAATGCGCAGACCGGCCCGGTGTTTCTGGTCTACCGGGCCAGTGAGGCTGTGGACGGAATTCTGTCACAGGCCGCCGGTACCGATCCGGACATGGATGTCACGGCCGATGACGGCATTCGCCATATGCTATGGGTGATCGATGATGCGGGTCGAATTGGCAAGTTGAACGAGGCTTTCGAGGTCATGGATGCGCTTTATGTGGCGGACGGGCATCACCGTTCGGCTGCCGCCTCGCGTGTGGCGGCTGCAAGAAAGGAGAATAATCCCGATCATACGGGGGAGGAGGCATACAATTACTTTCTTACTGTGATCTTCCCGCACGACCAGATGCAGATTCTCGATTACAACCGTGTGGTGACCGATCTGAACGGGTTGCCGGAAGATGCATTCCTGGCCCGCCTCGACAAGGCATTTTCGGTGCAGCCGAGCAAGGTGTCCGTGAAGCCCAAATCAGTTGCCGAATTCGGCATGTATCTGCCGCGCCGCTGGTTCAGGTTGCAATTAAAGTCCGATCTGATTCCTGCCGATGACCCGGTGGCCCGGCTCGATGTCAGCCTGCTGGCCGGCAACCTGATCGAGCCCGTACTGGGCATTTCCGATCCCCGGCGTGATGCGCGTATCGATTTCGTGGGCGGCATCCGGGGGTTGGAGGAACTGGAGAAGCGCGTTGACAGCGGTGAGATGGCTGTGGCCTTCTCGATGTGTCCCACTGGCATGGAGGATTTGATGGCCGTGGCCGATGCGGGTGAGGTGATGCCGCCGAAATCTACATGGTTTGAACCCAAGCTTGCCGATGGCGTGGTTTCACATCTGCTGGATTAAGCCGGGTAGCATGGAACTAGAGCATAGTTAAAGTGTTTATTTAGACTGATTTGACACCTGCATTTATGCCTATAAATTAGGCGTTTTGGATAAAGTCCAGTAATAGAGCCAAATTTCATATACGTATTATTACGTATATTCCTTTCTGATTTCCAAACGTAAAATGCGTCGCCGATTCCGGTTTACCGGATGACCCAGCGCAAGGCGGTACATTCAATCCAGATATGATGGGAAACTGACAATGAGTGAGATAAGCGATCTTCTGAACCTTGGGCCGAAGTCGGAAAGCTGGCTCAACGATGTCGGTATTCAGTCAAAGAAAGACCTTGAACAGGTCGGGGCGGTACAGGCATTCCTCCTGATCAAGGAAAAGGGGTACAAGCCCAGCCTGAACATGCTCTATGCAATGGCCGGAGCATTGATGGACGTGCATTGGGGAGCGTTGCCGGTAGAGAAAAAGGCAAAGCTTCTTATTGAACTGGATGCCCTGGAGGATTTCCGGAAGCAGATGCGTTAGGGCTATTTTCTAACGCAGAAGGTCGAGAACCCGTTCTAACCCACCGTGCGAAATCGTGTACGGCGCCAGCGACCGCACCTTGGGCTTGGCATGAAAGGCGATGCCAAGGCCCGCTGCTTCAATCATCAACAGATCATTGGCGCCATCGCCGACGGCAATCGTCCGGCTTATCGGAATTCTCCACTCGGCTGCCTTGGCCAGCATCATGGCGCGTTTGGCTCTGGCATCTACAATGTTGCCGACCAGCCGGCCGGTAAGCCTCCCGGCCTGCTTTTCCAGCGCATTGCCGGCACTGAAATCAAGCTTGAGGCGTGATTGCAGGCGGTGTGTGAAATAGGTGAAGCCGCCGGATACGAGGCCGATCTTCCAGCCATGCGTCTGCAGGGCGTCGATCAGGTGTTCGGCGCCATCATTCAGTTGGATGCGCTCATCCATGACCTTTTGCAGTACAGCCGAATCCGTGTTGGTAAGCATGTTTACGCGTTCCGTCAGCGAGGCGGCGAAATCCAGTTCGCCTTCCATGGCCAGCCGGGTGATTCTGGAGACTCTGTCCCCGATGCCGAGAACGTCGGCGATTTCATCAATGCATTCGCACTTGATCAATGTGGAGTCCATGTCAATGAACAGGCATCCCGGTTCGGACAGGCGTGGGGACGGCGGCAGACTGGTTACGGTGATATCTACGCCCAGGCGGTCGGCCATCGGGCGCAGGTGCGCCGTCATCTCTCTTGCGTGGCCGTGTCCCGTAAGGATCAGGACACAGTGTTTTTCGTCGCCGGACACCTGCAGAATGCCCAGGCGCTCCAGTGCAAGGCCGGTGCAGATTTCGCGGAAAGAGGCATAGTCTCTGCAACCATAAACATGGACGCTCAGATGCGGCGCTTCGAATTCGGAGTACCAGGCGTCGAACTCGGCATCTTCGTCGCGAGCGCGGACCTGAACCTCCTCCAGCGTTTCACAGCTGAAACAATCTCTAAGCTGGGCCTCCACCTCCTCGTCACAGACGAACAGGCTGCCACCACCGGGCACCGTAAAACGGGGTGTGTCCAGCTTTATGGGAAGTTCGCTGTAGGGGGGGAGAAGGATATTGCTCAGCATGGTTGTCCATCCTGAATGCGGAATGGCATCAAGTACAGTCCTCCTGAAGCTCGTCGAGAAAGCCGGTGCATGTTTCTAATCTTAACCATGTATCGTCCGTTGCCTCAAGCAATATCAGGCTGCCGTCCGGCGTCAGGCGGAAGCGGTCTGGCTGTTGCTGAACACGCTGCAGCAGTTTGGCGATGTCCACAGGTGAATCTTCGCTGAAAACCAGCCGTATGCCGCTGGGGGTGGCTTCCAGGCGTTTCAACGCCAACCTGCGGGCGCGCCAGCGGATGCGGGCGGATTCAAGGCAGAAACGCGCCTCCTCCGGCATTTTGCCAAAACGGTCGGTCAACTCCTCGAACAGGGCATGGATACCATCATCGTTGGACATCTTCGCAATCCGTCGGTAGAGGCTTAACCGTTCACCGACCTGCGGAATATAATCCGGCGGCAGGATGGCATTGACGTGCAGGCGGATATCAAGCGGCTGCTGCGGCTTCGGCGGCATGCCGTTCGCCTCATTCACTGCATCGCGCAGCATATCCATATACAGATCCAGGCCGATGGACTCGATCTGCCCGCTCTGCTCCACGCCGAGCAGGTTGCCGGCGCCCCTGATCTCCATGTCGTGCCGGGCCAGCAGGAACCCCGCACCCAGTTCATTGTGCTGGGCGATGGCATCGAGCCGCTCGTGGGCGTCTCTTGTCATCGCATGCGGATCGGGTGTGAACAGGTAGGCGTAGGCTTGCTGGTGGCTGCGGCCGACACGGCCGCGAATCTGGTGCAGCTGTGCGAGCCCCAGCATGTCGGCGCGTTCAACGATCAGGGTGTTGGCGTTCGGAACATCGAGGCCCGATTCGATGATCGTCGTGCATACGAGGATGTGTAATCGCCCCTCGTAGAAGGACAGCATCTGGCGATCCAGTTCGGCCGGGCGCATCTGGCCATGGGCAATGCCGATCTCGGCTTCCGGCACGCCTTGGCTGAGGCGTTTGGCAATGCGCTCGATGCTGCCGACATGGTTGTGCAGGTAGTAAATCTGGCCGCCACGGTACAACTCACGCCGGATGGCCTCATGCGCCAGGGTTTCATCGAAGGTCGAAACCATCGTGCGGATGGCCTCGCGTTCGGCCGGTGGCGTACTGATGATGGAGACGCTGCGCAGGCCGGAAAGCGTCTGATGCAGCGTGCGCGGAATCGGCGTGGCCGTCAGCGTCAGCAGGTCGGTGCTGTGGTAAAGGGATTTAAGCCTTTCCTTGTGGCGGACGCCGAAGCGGTGTTCTTCATCGACGATGACAAGGCCGAGATCGGAAAATGCAATATCGCCGGCCAGCAGGCGGTGCGTGCCGATGACGATGTTGATATCGCCGCTTTTCAGTCCGGCCAGCACGCGATCCGTCTCTTTTTTCCCCTGCAGGCGGGAAAGCATGGCCACCGTAATGCCGGTACCGGCAAAGCGTTCGGAAAATGTCGAAAAGTGCTGGTTGGTCAACACGGTGGTCGGCGCCAGGATAGCGATCTGCCGGTTTTTGACCGCCACAGTGAAGGCGGCGCGCATGGCCACCTCGGTTTTGCCAAATCCGACATCGCCGCAGACGACACGATCCATGACCGTATCCAGAGCCAGGTCGCGCAACACCGCATCAATGGCTTCGGCCTGGTCGTCGGTTTCCTCAAACGGAAAACGGGCCACGAATTCCTCGTAAGCCGCCAGTGAATCATCCTGCAAGGTGTACGGCGTGCGTTTGTGCTGGCGGCGTACGGCATCGACAGCAATCAGTTCGTTCGCCATGGCCAGCAAATCGCGCTGTACGCGGGTTCTCGTGCGCCTCCATTTCTCCGTGCCGAGTTTGTTGAGTTGCGGCTTGTCGCTTCCGGTATAGCGGTGCAGCCGATCCAGCTCCTCCACCGGCAAGTAGATGCTGGTTTCATCCGCGTATTCGATATGCAGGAAATCGGCATGGGCGCCGCCGGCCTGCATGCTGGTCAGCCCCAGGTAGCGGCCGACGCCATGATCCTCGTGCACGACCGGATCATTCACCTGCAACTCCTGCAGGCTGCTGAACACATCGGCGCGGATGGAGGCTGTGCTCTTGGTGCGTCGGCGCGGCAGCCTCTGGCCGATCAGCTCCCGGCCGGTGAGCACCAGGATTTTCGAGTCCGGTAGCGCGAAGCCTGAGTCCAGAAAGCCGATGGTGGTGGTAATGGGCTCTGTTCCCAGATCATGCAGGCCCTGGCAGTGCGCGATTTCAGACTGGATTTCAGCACATGCCTCAAGCATGCGCTCCTGCTGGCCCGGCCCGTGCGCCACCAGCAGCAGCCGGTATCCCTGCTTGATCTGGCCGGACAGTTTGTCCAGCAGCGCGTGCAGCGGGCGCTTGTCGCCCTGAAAGTCTGCAATCTGCGGGGCAGGGGAGGTATGTACGTCTGCCGGCAACGGAGCAGCATTGATATTCGTCTCCACGGCAAACAGCTCCTGCGGCGAAATGATCGGCTCCTGGCTGAAGCGCACCATCTCGAACTGGCTGCGCACCTGTTCTGCAAATCTGCCGCGCTCATCGTTGATATCGTTGCCGGCCAGCATCGCGGCGTTATCAGGCAGGTAATCAATCAATCGGGCGGTATGCTCATAGGTCAGCGGCAACAGCGATTCAATGCCGGGATGCGGGCGTCCGGCCAGCACTGAGCTGAGCATCGGGTGCTTGCGCAGTTGCGGGAAGCGGGACCTAAAGGCGGCGGCAAATCGACTGATACCCGGCTCATCCAGGATAACCTCGCGCACCGGCACCGAGACGAAGGCCTCAAGCTGTTCACCGGAACGCTGGGTTTCGGGATCAAAGCGCCGGATGGATTCAATCTCGTCGCCAAACAGGTCGAGCCGCAGCGGCGTATCTTCGGTGGCTGGCCAGATATCCAGAATGCCGCCGCGGGCGGCGAATTCGCCCTGCACCAGTACGCGGTCGGCAGACTGCATGCCGGCCAAAACCAACCTTTCCTTGAGTTTGCTGATATCGAGCGTGTCGCCGACCTTCAGTTGCCAGACATGCGCGGCGATGACCTCGGGCGGAGCGATGCGATGCAGAAAAGCAGGCAGAGCCGTGAGCACCAGCCCTTGGGGTGATGGCTCCCGGATGAGCCGGGCCAGCGTGGCAAAGCGGTCGCCGACGATAGCGTGATGCGGGCTGACGCGGTCGTACGGCAACACCTCCCAGGCCGGGAAACGCCACAGCAGCGCCTTGTCGTCCTGTAAAAAGAAGGAGAGTTCTTCCGAAAGCGTACGGTAAGTTCTGAGGTTCCGGCAGATATAGACATGCAGGCCGGGCCTGCGCGCAAGCTCGGAGAGTCGGTAGGCCAGTCCTGTCTGATCGGGGGGCACATTCATGGGCGGCGAATCATGCCGCAAACCTGCTTATTCAGCTATCGGCTTCACGGCTTAATTTGCGTCTGCTTTCAGCCAAAGGAGCGGACATTCAGTATAGATCAATAAATAAGCATACTGTCTCCGGAATTATGCGTGCTTCAAAATTCTAACGTGAACCCGGCACTTATTGAATGGGCGATGTCAGTTTTATCTGAAAAGATGATATCATTCCGATAAGTGATAAATGGTTTAAAAGCATTATTACTCCTTGGCTCCCAGCCCAAATTGGTCATTAACCCAATTGGATTTTTTGAATCAACGCCATAACCAAAATACCCTACTGTGCCAATAGACATATTGAACCAATCCCATAGTTTTTGTTCCAGTACAATTCCTAATGAAATAAAGTTATCACCATTATCTAAATCGAATCGTGATACCTCCAGACCATATAGCCGGGTTTCTCCTGCATTAAGTAGAATGCGTGCTCCAGCATGGTAGATACCACCACGATTGTTGAAAGCTGATGAATCTAAATATCCATATCCTGCTTGTGGACGTATAATTAAAGACGGTTCTGCACAAACAGGACTTGGAAGGAATGAAAGCGCGAGCAAAATAATTCCATATTTCTTGTTGTTTTCGATCACTACCATATCCCCTCCCTTTTTTCATCTAACGTCGCAAATCACCGGCAGCAACAAGCAGAGCGAAGCGGCGCTTTTCGCTGTCCGTAGGCATTTGCCTTGTTATGCGATGTTGAAGTCATTTCCCTCTGACTTCCAATAGATACTGGTATAAGGGCTCAAGAAGAGAAAAAGAAGATGCCAGATTACCCACAAGCTCCTTACTAAACAGTTTTTCGTCTACGTTATTATTGCAAACCAGATACAGGTTTTTCCGTTGATGCCAATCAAGTATTTCGCTGGATTTTCTTTTATCCATTATTCTTGCATATTGATCACCCTCAATATGGAAAACATCTTGTCTTCCATAAAATGAAATGGCTTTATTAAATTCCTTTGGATTTTCATCAATGGCTTCACGAAACAATCTCATTGTATTCGGTGAGGCGCTGTATAACCCCATGCCGAACCTGTATGAATCCGAGGATAGTTCAAAAAAATATGCCGGGGAATCTTTCCAGTCTTTCTTTGGCCTTTTAAAGGTTATCCATGAGGTTGTTTTATAGGGCGACTTGTCTTTTGTAAATCTTGTGTCACGGTAAATCCCTGAGATTGTTTTGTTGACTGCGGGGCTCACTTCAAAGTATGGATCTATGGTAAGCATGAACCCACTTAAGTCGCTTACCAGGCTTTTTAGTGGATTTAACAAAAATTCATGATAATCATTTTTGTGCAGGTCAAACCACTTTTTACTATTATTTGCCTTCAGTGATCTCAGAAAAACAAACGTTTCCTTATAAAATCCGGTGAATGGATGCTCGTGCTTCATGGTTAGGGATATTGTGAGAATTGGTCAGCAACAACCAACCATTTGTCATTTTCATTAATAAGGGTAAACATATCTCTCCCACTCATATTAATGGTTTGCCCTGCCATATCAAATGACATATCAAAATAGTATGTGACAACAGCAGTGTTTCCGTATATGTGTATCTTTGGGTCATTTTCTTTCCAGAAGTGTATTTCTGCGTTTTCCGCAAAACCTTTCCATCCATTAAAGCAGGCTTCTTTCCCTTCCAGTCGGTATTTGTCAGTTGCGGTGATAGCAACCATTTCTTCATGAAAGTAGTCTGATAGCTTCTCTAATTCGGACGGATCGCCACAAGTCCAGCACTTGTTCATTTTTTGGATTGTGTTCCACACATCTGCTTCTGTTTGATTCATTTGTACCTCCTGTTTAGACTCTTTTGCGCATAACGACCAAGCTCACCCGCCGAAAACCGCGCAGCGGTTTTTGGTCGGGTGGAGCACCTGGTTAGGCTCTTACAAACCCAAATATTTTTTGATGTGCTTGGCAAGGTTATCATTGATTTCCGAATGTCTTGGAACAGGTTGTTTCAAACTATTGTCGGGATTGATATAAATATCGTGCCTTCCTCCATGCCGCAGAAGGTAACACCCTTTGCTTTCGAGGTATTTGATGAGTTCCTTACGTTTCATATTGCTATTTCTTTGGTTTCATACCTTTCCGGAACATCATCCATTGCCATCATCATATATGCATCTTTTATATTTTCTTCCAACTCATCCAGTGTTTCGCCCTGTGTCATTATTTCAGGGTGTTCAAGAAGTTTTCCCAGCCAATATTTATCTGATTTCCAGTAAATCATATTCATTTTGCTTTTCACAGTAATCACCTCCTGTTTCTCTTGGCTATTCTAAGTCTAACATCGCCTTCAGCAATTTATACCTCCCATTTCTGCCAACACCGGAAATCCCCTGCTTTTTCCCAGAGCGAAGCGGCGGGAAAAAGTCAGGTGCATTGATTTGTTATCTTTCAACTATTTGAATCGTCAATTCTAACGGGTGACCCTATAGATCCTGAACTTTTTACCATCGTGTTTATGGTACTAATACATTCATAAAGAAAGCCAGTCATATTTGCGTATAGAGGCACGTTGGACATAGGAAGAAAGCTTTAACGGTTTCAGGCATTTTC
>QIFG01000068.1 GCA_003228735.1 Zetaproteobacteria bacterium | reverse complement strand
CGCAAATAAACTCGATTTGATCATCAGTATTAACCCCCATCCTTGATGGTTTAGTATCCCATAAATCTTGAGGTTTTTCGAGGTACCCTAGGGTAAAAGAATGACTCGAAGCCTTGTGAAAATATGATGTCACTGAATGCTGATGTAGTTTTGTACTCGTAAGGGTATTTGACAGTCGTTCGGAATTTGTCGGCTATAAATGCATCGGTAATATTGAACCGAAGTTTTTCGAGCTCATCCAGTTTTCCCCAATGCTTTCGAATGACATCTGCATACCCTTCCCCTACCAACGCAGAAGATTGGCCGTATCGACGAAGGTGATCGGCTTCCCCAACAGTCGTAAATTTAACCTGCGCCCCTTTTTTTAATCGAAATTTGATTATCTGGACTTGATCGTCAACCTGTAGCCCAAGTTCGGAATATACTGTTTCAAGGTTGTTCGAAGCATAGAGAACCGATTGCCCTGGCTTGTTGCACCGGCCATGCGAGACAATATATTCAGGAGCACGCGCTGTTAGTTCGTTCAGATCGGAAAAGTGATGATTCCCATTCAGTATACGGCCTCGGTAAAAAACCGAACTTTCTTCGGGAATAAAGCCACCAAGAAACAGATGTCCGTCAGTTATTAGATCGATCTGACGTCGAACATCTTCCCAGTGAAAGCGTCTTTCAGCGCCGCCTCGTAAAGCCTCCACAATACGCAACGTGACAGCGAGTTTATGTTGCGTAGGTGGATCAGGCTGCTCTGCCATTGGCTATTGCTCCCAGTTAGAGATTCAGAAATTAGAAGTAAATACGCTAACGGTTTGCATCAATGCCAGCAAAATAGTCTTCGCTGAGATAGTAAAAAGGGAGCCCTATCCTTTTTCCGTTCTAGAGAAGGTTTAAGGCATCGGGCAGGTCGGCAATCGAGGGGAGAGTGAGATTTGGTTTGATGCCGGTCTGTTTGGCGAAGGCTTCGCGGTATTTCCCGGTTTTCACCAGCGCGGTCTTCAGGCCCGCATCAATTGCGCCGCCGATATCTGATTCAATATCATCACCCACCATCAACGATTCCTCAGGGCGGACATTCAATTTCTCACATATCAGATGGAAGAAGGAGACTGCGGGCTTGCCGAGCACCTTGGCGGATTTGCCGGTGGCGTATTCGATGGCGGCGACATAGGCGCCGAGATCAAGCACCAGGCCTTCCGGTTTCTGCCAGAAGCGGTTTTTATGCAGGGCCAGAAGCTCGGCCCCGTCCATCACCAACTCGAAGATGCGTTGCAGTTTGACCGGATCGTAACCAGCGCTGCCGATATCGCCCATGACGATAAAGGCCGGATGTTCGTCATCTTCGGTCACACCGTGGAAATCCTCGCGCAACTGGTCACGTATGAAAAAGGATGCCGTGGCGTCTCCGATGCACTGCACGGCAAGGGCCGCCGGTGTGAAGATTTCATCAGATGTGAAATCAAAGCCAAGTGTGTGAAGCTTTTCGACAACGTGAGACTTCGCCTGCGTGGTCGTGTTGGTGACGCCTGCGATTGGCAGGCCCATTTCGCGCAGGCGATCGAAGGCTTCGAGTGCACCGGGCAGGGGCTCCTGGCCGACATACAGCACGCCATCAAGATCAAGTAGAATGGCCTTCATAGATAGGGTCATAGCCTCATTCTAGCAAAAGGCGAAATCATTGCAGTGAACGTGGTCTTATTTGTGGTTTTGGGGGGGTGTGCTTACTGATACACTGCCGCAACTTTGCAAGTTCAATAACATCACAAAGGAAATCATGAACGAACAAGACATTCTCGATATTTATGAAGAAGCCGGAGCCCTGCTGAACGGACATTTTGTTCTTTCCAGCGGCAAGCACTCGGCGCGATACCTGCAATCCGCCAAGGTTTTGATGATCCCTGCCCATGCCGCCCGTCTGGCGGGGCTTCTGGCTGAAAAAATCGATGCCGATGCCGTTGATCTGGTTGTGGCGCCCGCTTTGGGTGGCTTGATTATCGGCCATGAGGTGGCGCGAGCCCTGGACAAGCCGTTGATCTTTACCGAGCGCAAGGAAGGCGTGATGAGCCTGAGACGTGGGTTTAGCATTGAGAAGGGCGCTCGCATTCTTGTCGTCGAGGATGTGATTACGACCGGCGGCTCGGTGCGCGAATGCATCCAGGTTGTGCGCGATCATGGCGGCGCCCCGTTCAAGGTGATGGCGCTGGTGGATCGCGCCCCGGATCAGGAAAATCGCTTCGATATTCCCTGCGAAACCCTGGTGCAATTATCCGTGCCAGCTTACGCGGAAGCCGAGTGCCCGCTTTGCGAAAGCGGCATTGCCGCCATCAAGCCGGGCAGCAGGCCGGGCGCCTGATGAGTCAATCTACTCTCCGCTTATTCCCCTTTGGCGGGGTAGGCGAGTTCGGCAAAAACATGATGGTGTATGCCCTTGGCGATGACGCAATCATCGTCGATTGCGGCATGGGTTTTCCGAAGCCGGGCCAGCATGGCGTGGATGTCGTGATTCCCGATATCTCCGCCCTGAAAGAGCTGAATCTTAAGCTTCACGGCATTGTTCTGACACATGGCCATGAGGATCATATCGGGGCGTTGCCATACTTGCTGCCGAGGCTGAATGTGCCCGTCTACGGATCGGTCATGACGCGCGGTTTGGTAGAGGGGAAACTTTCGGAAGTAAAGGGGTTTTCCGGTGATCTGCGAGCTCTTCCCGAAGAAGGGGATATCGATATCGGGCCGTTCAGGGTCGAAGGCGTACCGGTGACGCACAGCATCATGGATGCCGTTTCCATCGCCATCCATACGCCGTACGGCATCATCGTGCATACCGGCGATTTCAAATTTGATCCGGCGCCGCTGGATGGCCGTGCTACGGCCCTGCACCGTTTTGCTTCCCTGGGAGAAGAGGGTGTGCTGATTCTGGCCTCGGATTCAACCAATGCCACGCGTTCCGGCAGCAGTCCCAGCGAACGCAGCGTGGGGCCTGCTCTGAAGCAGGCCATGCTGGATTGCCGTGGAAAGGTCGTGGTGACCACGTTTTCCTCCAATATGTTCCGTATTCAGCAGATTATAGACGCGGCTATCGCCTGCGGCCGCAAGATCGCCCTGGCAGGACGAAGCCTGGAGCGGAATTTCGAAATTGCCGGCAAGCTGGGAAGGCTCAGGATTCCCGCCGGCCAGATGGTGAGCATCAAGCAGGTGAGTGGGCTGCCGCCGCATGAAGTGATGGTCATCGCCACAGGTTCACAGGGAGAATCACGGGCGGCGCTGGCGCGCATCGCCCAGGACAGGTTCACCGGCTTCAGGTTGAATGAAGGCGATCTGGTGGTGTTTTCCTCTTCGAAGATTCCCGGCAATGAACAGCTGATCAACGAGATGACCAATCATATTTATCGCCGCGGTGCGCGCGTCATTCATGCCGGTCTGGGGCCGATTCATGTATCGGGCCATGGGCAGGCGCATGAGTTGAAGACAATGATACAATTGACGCGGCCGCAATATGTGTACCCCGTACACGGTGAGTACCGAAATCTCGTTGAGCACAGGCTTCTGGCGCGGGCTGCCGGTATAGCAGAGAATCGCATTGTCATTGCCGAGAACGGCCAGAGTATCGTAGTGGACGCCGAGGGTGTCAGGCTGGGGGATACATTCCATGCCGGGGCGGTATTTGTCGATGGCGAACATGGCGATAAGATCGACAATATTGTATTACGCGACCGGAGACAGCTTGCCGAAGATGGTATTGTTACGGCCATAACCGTGGTTAGCCAGCAGGAGGGACGTCTACTGGGTGAACCGGAACTGGAAACGCGCGGCGTGTTGCATGCCGAAGTCAGTGAAGAGGTGCTGGCTGAGGCAGCGGCCGAGCTTCGCGGTTATCTGGAATCGGTGAGCAGCGAACTGTTGTCCGACACGGAAGCAGCCAGGGAAGAAGTGCGCATTTGGCTCCGGCGCTGGTTCAAAAAGCGCATCGGACGCAGGCCGATCGTACTCTCAATTGTTCTGGAGGTTTAGCCCGAATGTTGCACCAGTCCGGAGTAATGTATTGAATCATTGCCATATGCATCAAAACGTCATTATGAAACTGGCGCTTCTTTTTACAGGAGCGATGAATCCTGCCCGGCGCCTGGCTTGGTCATCCATGCCAGCCTGCGGTTTTCGGCCCGCAACCATAGCGAATGCTATGCTTGGCGATCCAAAATCCACATCTGTCACGCCTGACCTGCGCCATCCATCCGGCCACTGATGCAATATTCGGGCTGGCTATGAAGACAAGGGGAGTACTCAGGGAATCGGCGGCTGTACTGATGGCCGGCATCGTGATCATGTTGATGCTGGCGCTGTCCAGCTATTCGATGCAGGATCCGTCCTTCAATCACGAAACGACTGCAGCGGCGCAGAATCAGGTCGGTGTGGTCGGGGCCTATGTCTCCGACTTTCTGTATCAACTGTTCGGCTACGCTGCATGGTTGCTGGTGGCTTTGATGCTGGTGCTGGCCGTGCGCGCGGGTCTGGGAATCAAACCCTGGCTGGGTGGATGGACTTCTCTGTTCTGGTTGCCGGTACTGCTGGCTGTCGCCGCCCTGATGCATGCGCACGGAGGTACGGTCGCGGGCGAATCCGCATCCCTGCCTGCCGGTTTTGGTGGCGCGCTGGGGCTGATGTTGTCCGAGGGCTTGGGGCAGGCGTTGCATGCCATCGGCCGCGATGTGCTGCTTCTGGCGCTGCTGCTCAGCAGCCTTGTCACTGCATCGCATGTTTCATTGCTGCGTCTGGCGGCGCGGATCTCCACCTTGCTGGGTGCGGCATGGGCTGCTGCTGCCCGGTGGTATGGCGATGTCGCCAAGGCTATGCAGAGTCGTAGGGAACGTATGCAGATGCAACAGCAGCGCCGCCATAAGAAGAAAATCAAGCCCAGGCAGAAGGCCAGATCCGAGCCTGAAATCAGCAGTCCGGCCCAGTCCACGGTTTCCAGGCGGGCCAGGCAGGAACAACAGGCCGAACTGGCGCTGAAGGAACCGAGCCGTGGTTTCAAGCTGCCGAACCTGGAGTTGTTTACCGTGCGTCGCGCCAGCAGTAAGGCGCACAGTCCGGATGCCTTGCAAGCCATGGCCCGCATGCTGGAGAAAAAGCTGCTGGATTACCGGGTGGAAGGAGAAGTGGTGGCGGTGCAACCGGGACCGGTTGTGACGCAGTTTGAATTCGAGCCGGCGCCTGGCACCAAGGTCAGTCGCATCGCAGCCTTACAGGACGATCTGGCCCGGGCCATGTCGGCAGTAAGCGTGCGCGTGGCGGGCAACATTCCGGGCAAGAGCGTTGTCGGCATCGAAATCCCCAATGATGAGCGTGAGATGGTGCTCATGCATGAAGTGCTGGCCAGCCGGGAGTTTTCCGATAAACGGTTGACGCTTCCTCTGGCCCTGGGTGTGGACATAGCGGGCCATCCGGTGGTGGCCGATCTGGTCAAGATGCCGCATCTTCTGATCGCCGGCACAACCGGCTCCGGCAAGTCCGTGGCCGTGAACAGCATGATCTGCTCCATGTTGACGACCTATTCGCCGCAGGACCTGCGGCTTATTCTGGTCGATCCGAAAATGCTGGAGTTGTCCGCCTATGAAGATATTCCGCATCTTCTGGTGCCGGTGGTGACGCAACCGCACAAGGCCGCCAGGGCGCTGGCCTGGGCCGTGTTCGAGATGGATCGGCGTTATCGCCTGTTATCCGAAGCCAAGGTGCGCAATATTGCGGCCTATAACAAGGCTGTGCAAACGAACAGTTCCGGGGATGGGAGTGAAGCCGAGCGGTTGCCTCACATCGTGATCGTGATTGATGAACTGGCTGATCTGATGATGGTGGCCGGGCGCGAGGTGGAACAATCAATTTGCCGTATTGCCCAGAAGGCGCGTGCCGCCGGCCTTCATCTGATTCTGGCGACGCAAAGACCCAGCGTGGATGTGATAACAGGCCTGATTAAGGCCAATCTGCCCACCCGCATTTCATTTCAGGTGTCCTCGCGTATTGACTCGCGCACCATTCTCGATCAGATGGGTGCCGAACAACTTCTGGGCCAAGGCGATATGCTGTTCATGAGCGGTGGGGGTAATATCCAGCGCGTGCATGGCGCCTTTGTTTCGGATGGCGAGGTGGCGGGCCTGGCTGCTCACCTGAAGGCTCAGGGTGAGCCGGACTACCGCGAGGAGATTCTCGAAGCACAGGATTCGGAGCAGTCCGGCTCTGCGGTGGTGGAGGATGATGATCCGAAATTTGATGAGGCCGTGGAACTGGTGATCGGCAAGGGGCAGTGCTCGGCTTCGATGATTCAGCGGCGCCTGCGCGTGGGGTATAATCGCGCCAGCCGTATGGTGGAGCGCATGGAGCGGGATGGCATGGTGACTGCACCGGGCGCCGGCGGTATCCGCAAGGTGCTGGCCAAGCGTCTGGAAGATGGCGGTGGGGTAGAGGGATGATAAGTCAGTTGAGGGAGGGGGCATTAAATGCCGGACGAAAAGCCCTCCTTACATTGATGATGTCCTTCATGCCTTTTGCAGTACAGGCGGCAGAATTGCCCGTGCCGCTGCGGCAGAGCCTGGAACACCTTGCCGCATTGCCCGGTTTTTCCTGTTCCTTTGAGCAGGTGCTGTTGTTTTCCGACGGCTCCAGGCAAAACTATTCAGGATCGCTGGCCGTCAGGCGCCCCATGCGCTTTCGCTGGCATTACACGAAACCGTACGAGCAGCTTTTTGTCAGCAACGGATCGCGTATCTGGCATTATGAGCCGGATTTGATGCAGGTGCGCATTCTTCGTGACATGGAAGAGGTTGATCCGGTCGTCATGCGTCTGCTGGATGGCAGCATTGGAGCGGATGATGTCGAATTGATGGAGGCGGATACCGCAGGACGCCGCTACCATGTGCGCCTTGGCGGTAAAAATCTGGTGTGGATAGGATTGACGATCGCGCACCGCCTTTCCTATGTCGAAAGCGTGGATGTGCTGGGCAACCGGAATCGCATTCGTCTGCTTGGCAGCAGCGAAATCCAGCCCGAGGCCAGCGAATTTACGTTTACTGTGCCGCCGGGCGTTGATGTGTTGAACTAATGACAACAGATACTAATAGTAACAATCCAGTTTCAAGGATGGAGTTTTCATGAAACGTATCTACATTTTGATCATGGCCCTGTGCCTATTGCTGCCGGGAGAAACTCGTGCGGCGGCATTCGCTCAGCCCGATCTCTCGGCTTCGGGCATTGGACTGTCCAATGCCTTTACAGCGCTGGCCGATGATGCTTCCGCCATGGCTTACAATCCTGCCGGCATTGCCTGGCAGGATGGTGTGGGCACTATGATTGGTGTAAGCATTCCGTACCGTGATTCTTCTTCCGTCATTACAGGTGGCACTGCACCGGATGGTGGCGTTCCTCCCAAAGTAACCCACTTTTATCTGAACTGGATGCCGCTGGACAGCAACTTTGGCGTGGGTTTCGGCGTCAATACGCCTTACGAGATCGAAAGTATATGGGGCGATACCGTTTTCGGCGGCGCGGCCAGCAAGACAAGCCTGCTGACCTACCGCACCTCGCTTGATGGCATTTATGCGATCAACAGCAGCATGGCGGTGGCTCTCGGTGTGGACTGGTATTACTCGAAATTGGAACTGAAAAATGGCGCCGCCAATTTCTCAGGCTCGGATTACGGCAGTTTCGGTGGCCATGTTTCTTGGCTGTGGCGGCCCATGCCGGCCTGGTCGCTGGGCGCCATGTTCCGCTACGGAAGCAAGCTCAGTATTGACGGCGGCGGCACCGGGAGCGCTAACGTGCAACTGCCCAATGAGGCGCGGATCGGCTTGGGCTATAACCTGACAGATGGCCTGAGGCTGGAGGTGGATGGTGCATGGACAGGCTGGTCCGATCTGAAAAGCATGAACGTGACGGGTGGCACCGGAGCCCAGACCAACACACTGACCTTGCAGGACACCTTCGGGGTAATGACGGGTATTACCTGGACGTGGCGCGAAAATACGCAGTTCAGGTTTGGCTATGCCTTCGATCAGGGCGCCAACAAGGAGGCTGGCTTCAATGCCAGGCTGGCCGATGGTAACAACCACCGCGTCAGCATTGGTGCCGGCGGGGAAATGTTCGGCGTGCGTGCCGATGTCGCCTATGCCTATACCTATTTCCCGGATGTCACAGCAACCGGCACTTTTGCAGGCACGTACCGGGATCGAAAACAGGTGATCGTTTTCTCCATAGGGAAAACCTTCTGAGCGAAAGCGGCGCACTGTTTGATTCGCATGCGGCAGAGGGCAGTGCGCCTCTGGCACATCGCATGCGGCCCAGAATGCTGGCTGAGGTAAAGGGGCAGCCAAGCCTCACCTCGGCCGATTCATGGTTCGCACGCTCCATTCAGGGGGGCCAGGCTGTTTCGTGCATCTTCTGGGGGCCGCCGGGAACAGGCAAGACAACACTGGGCATGCTCATGAGCGAGGCGGCCAGGCTGCCATTCGCGCACCTGTCGGCGGTGGCGGCAGGCAAGGCCGAGGTGAAGAAAATCGTCAGTCAGGCCAAGGGTGAGGGCCGCACCTATCTGCTGTTTCTCGATGAAATTCACCGCTTTAACAAGGCCCAGCAGGATGTGTTGCTACCCTATGTCGAGGACGGCACGCTGATTCTGGTCGGAGCGACCACCGAGAACCCATCGTTTTCACTGAACAATGCCCTGCTTTCCCGCTGCCGTGTGGTGAAGCTTTCCGCTCTGCAACCTCCTGAGGTGCGGGACATCCTGGTTCGAGCTCTGGTTTATCTGCAGGAACAAAGCGGTGAATTTTCCGTTGACGGGGCAGCGTTTGACTGGCTGGCTGAATCAGCCGACGGCGACGCACGCTACGCCCTGAATGCGCTGGAATCCCTGTGGATGACCGATCCGGGTATTTTCTGGGACAAGCCAGCGGTGCAGCAGCACTGGGTCAGGCAACAGGCAAAATATGACCGGGCGGGCGACTACCACTATGATCTGATCTCGGCCCTGCATAAGTGTGTGCGCGATTCAGATGCCGATGCCGCCTGCTATTGGCTGGCGCGCATGCTGGAGGCGGGAGAGCAGCCGCTTTATATTGCCCGGCGCATGATTCGCATTGCTACGGAGGATGTCGGTCTGGCCGATCCGAAGGCGCTTGGCATATGTCTGGATGCGCTTCGCATGTTCGAGATTCTGGGATCGCCGGAGGGTGAGCAGGGGTTGTTTGAGGCAGTGATCTATCTTTCCCTGGCGCCCAAGAGCAATGCCGCCTATGTGGCTGAGAAACGGGCGCGGAAGGTTGCCCGGCAGACTCAAAATCTGGAGGTGCCGCTGCATTTGCGTAATGCGCCGACAAAGCTGATGAAGGAACTTGGCCATGGGGCCGGCTACAAATATGCGCACGACGCCCCGGATGCGGTGGTAAGCCAGCGCCATTTTCCGGAAGGTATGCGGGCCGATACGTTTTACCAGCCTACGGGGCGTGGTTTTGAGCGCCAGCTTGGCGAGCGGATGGCATGGCTCATGGAAAGAAGGAAAAATAATTCCGGGTCTGAAGCCTGATTTTCTAACCCGGGCCGGTCAGATGATATTCTCTGCGTGCGGCTGACTTTCGATGGCCGCCTGGCGCGAATCATCGAACGAGGACGGCGCCACCTCAAGCACCCTGTTGCCGGTGAAGGCAATGGCCCATGCCCCGATGGGGGCGGTCAGAAGAATACTCAGTACGGCAGTGGCTAGGATGACCTCCCCGGGCTGTGTGTTCATGTCGGCCAGATGCATGGCAGCGAGCGGCGCGGCGCCGATGGCCGCCTGCACAGTCGCCTTGGGGATATAGGAGATCACGACAAACAGGCGTTCGCTGGCGTTCAGGTTGCTGCCAAGCAGGCACAGATACGTTCCCAGGCTTCGCGCCGCCAGAGCCAGGACAATCAATACCGCACCGGCCAGCCCGGTCTGTAGCGCTACATCGATGTTGACCTGTGCCCCGACCATCGTAAACAGGATAATCTCCGCGAATACCCAGATTTTACTGAACTTGCCGGACATTTCGTGCGCTATGTGCTCGCGCTTTTCAAGAATGATGAAGCCGATGGCCATCACCGCCAGCAGTGCGGCGAAGGGCACCACGCCTTCCAGTATATGCTCCGCTTTAACCAGAAGAATGGAGACGCCAAGAATAATCAATGCCCTTTTAGTGGCCCGTGGATTGAAACGCTCGAACATCCGGTAAATGAGAAGGCCCACCAGCAGGCCGGCGGCAATGCCCAGGACAATGGAGACAGGGATGCCGGCCAGCTTCCAGGCGATGCTGACCTCCTGCCCCGTATACATGCCGATGAGTACGCTGTAGATGACGATGACAAACACATCATCAATGGAAGATGCGGCAAGTATCAGCGTCGGAATGCCTTTTTCCGCACCCATGCGTTTTTGCATGAAATCAATCATCAGGGGAACGACAACCGCCGGCGAAACGGCGCCAATAATCGCGCCGAGAATGGCTGACTCAAGATAGCTCAGACCCAGCAGGTGCGGGCCAAGCAGGGTGATGGCGGTTCCTTCAAGGATGGCCGGAATGGCCGAGAGCAGCAATACCATACGACCGACCCTGGCCAGTGTATGACGGCTGAGTTCAAAGCCGGCGCGTAACAGAATAACAATCAGTGCAATCATGCGCAGATCCGGCGAGATATCGAGCAGATCGGGTGATACCCAGCCCAGCGCATAGGGGCCGAAGGCAATGCCCACACCCAGCATGCCGATCAGGCCGGGGATGCGGCACATGCGAAACGCCCAGTCCACAATCAGGCATATGATGATGAGTTCAGCAAGACTTACGGCCATATAATGCTCCGTCCACGCAAGGTGAGATTTAGCAGGAGTCATCAGCCGGTTCAGAGGCGGTAAGGGAACCCCATCCCTGTTTCTGCCGACAACTTCATCACAGCCCCGCAGTCAGGGCAAGAAAAAACATCGGCACACTGTGGCATGCTGCGCAAAAGACGGACGGATGTGCCTTGATGCTTTGTGTCCTGCTCTCTTTGTGGTTCAATCGTTTCCTGTCTGGTTCCGGCCAGGCCGGGTTGGGG
>QIFG01000100.1 GCA_003228735.1 Zetaproteobacteria bacterium | reverse complement strand
ATGCTTGGAGCCATCAAGCAGTTCTTTGACCGGCATATCAGGCCGTCTGCCACTGCCGGCGCTGACCCGGAGCATGCATTGCGCCTGGCCACGGCAGCGCTCATGATCGAAATGATGCGCATGGACAGGGATGAACACGCCAATGAATGGCGGGTCATTGCCGAGGTGTTGCAGTCCCGGTTTGATCTGGCACCGGATGAAACGGCCGAACTGATCAGCCTGGCCGAGCAGGAAGCGAAAGATCCTTCCGACTACTACCAATTCACCTCACTGATCAACAGGAATTACTCGATGCAGGAAAAATCCGGGATCGTCGAGCACCTCTGGCAGGTTGCCTATGCTGACGGGAAACTCGACGACCATGAGGAATATCTGGTACGCCGCATTTCCGGGCTGCTCGGCATCGACAATCAGGAGTTTATCGCAGCCAAACACCGGGCGCGAGACTCCATCTGATTTTCAAGGCATTTTGTACTCAAAGCCAAACATCGCATTGATCGCGGCCATTCGCGAGGGGTTGAACTCACGTTCCGACCCTGCCAAGGCAATATCAATGCAGGCCTACATGAAATCCGAGATGCCGTTTCTCGGTGTGCAAACCCCCGGCGTGCTTGCGGTATGTCGCCAAGCGTTCTCTGATGCCCGGCTAAAAACCTTTGGTGAGTGGCGGGATACTGTGCTTGAGTTGTGGCGAAGTGCCCAATATCGGGAGGAGCGCTATGCCGCTATTCGCCTGACCGGTGATAAGTCATATGCCTCATTTCAGACCTTGCAGGCCCTCGCCATCTATGAAGAGATGATCGTAAGTGGCGCCTGGTGGGATGTGGTGGATCCGATTGCTACCCAGCGCCTTGGAGGCTTGCTCAGCCTTTATCCTGAGCAGATGAATGCGGCCATGCGTGAATGGGCTGTGGATGGTGATCCCTGGAAGCGTCGGGCCGCCATTTTATGCCAACTCAAGTTCAAACAGGATACCGATCTCGACCTTCTCTACACATGCATTTTGCATTCGATGCGCGACAAAGGCTTCTTTCTGCGTAAGGCGATTGGCTGGGCGCTCAGGGAATATGCCAAGGCAGATGCTGAAGAGGTGGTGCGTTTTATTCAGAAACACGAAAATACTTTGAGCGCATTGAGCAAGCGAGAGGCGCTTCGAAATGTTCTTTAGCTACGCAGGTAGCCCCTCCATCCGCCGGTTCACATGGAAGAATGATAGGCGTAAGATATTATGTATCAGGGACGGGCGAGTGGTTTGTGCCTGAAGACCTGGATATATCGCAAGCCTGATGCCGGCAGTTCCATTTTGAAACGGCTGCTGCCTTCCGGTGGCGCCGTTGATATTGAACAGGGGGAGTCCGTGGCTCAGATCGAAAGCACACAAATCAGGAATATCGCACTGGTTGGCCATGAAGGAGCGGGTGAAACCACGCTGCTGGAGTCGATGTTGCACGTGTCCGGCGCCATCAACCGTATGGGACATGTCGGTGACCATAATACGATCAGCGATTTCGATCCTGATGAAAAGGAAGCGGAGAAGTCGTTTTACTGTTCGACGGAATCCTTTGACTACCAGGGTATACATTTCAACTGTCTCGATGTGCCGGGTTCCCCGGATACCATCGGCGAGGCGCTGACGGCGCTGCGCGTTGTTGAATGCGCGCTGGTCTGTGTGGATTCAACCAGCGGCATCAAAGCCAACACCCGCAAGATGTGGCAGTTGGCGGCCCGCTCTCACCTTCCCCGCATTATCGCCGTGACCCGATTGGATGCGGACAACACCGACTTCTGGAAAACCATGGAAGACCTTAGGAGAGAATTCGGCAACCACTGCATGCCCCTTTTCGTTCCGGATGCGGCTGCCGCCTCGATCAGCACGGTTTATTCCGTACTGCATGACAGGGACAAGAGCGAGGAAATCCAGGGCATCTACGAGGAAGTCGTCGAGGCCATTGTCGAGACCGATGATGAACTGATGGAGAAATACCTTGAGGGTGAAGAGATTACAGAAACCGAACTCATCAAGGCCCTGAAAGCAGCTTTTGTTTCAGGCGGCCTTTTCCCGGTTGTAGCTACGGCGGCCGAGAAGGAAATCGGCAGTGGAGAATTGCTGCAGGCGCTGGCCGATCTGGCCCCGGCCCATGATGCGATACCGCACACGGTATACAGGAAGGATGAAGAAATTCCGCTGAGCGATGTGAAAGGCTTTTCCGGATTTGTCTATCACACCGCCGCCGATGAATTTGTCACCCGTATTTCGTATGTGCGCATCCTGTCCGGCTCTCTATCCGCGCACTCGGACTTTATAAACCGGCGTTCGGGCAACAGTGAAAAGGCTGGACATATCTTCAAGGTGCTCGGCAAGGAACAGCACGATGTCAACAAGGCCGTGGCCGGTGATCTGGTCGCTATCCCCAGGATTGCGGATATGCATGCTGGAGATCTGATTACGGACAGCAAGACCAATATCCGCGTCAAGGAAACGAAATTCCCCGTACCGATGGTATCCGTTGCCGTACGGCCCAAGACGCGCAAGGACGAGCAGAAGATCAGTGAGGCCCTGCACGAGCTTGAGAACGATGATCGCACCTTCCACGTACACAGCGATTCACAGACGGGTGATCTCGTGATTGCAGGCATGTCCGATGTGCATCTGGACCTGATGATCAGGAAGTTGAAGCGCAAGCACCGGGTTGAAGTCGAAGTGTCGCCGCCGAAGATTCCCTACAAGGAAACGATTACCCGCAGCGTTAAGGGCGTCGAATACACACACAAGAAGCAGTCCGGCGGCGCCGGGCAATTTGGCCGGGTATTCATCAATGTCGAACCGCTGGGCCGTGGTGAAGGCTTTGAGTTTGCCGACAGGATTTTTGGCGGGGCCATCGATCAGGTCTTTCGCACATCCGTGAACAAGGGTGTGCAGGCCAGGATGGCCGAAGGTATTCTGGCGGGATGCCCGATTGTGGACGTGAAGGTCACGCTTGTCGATGGCAAAACGCATACCGTGGATTCGAAGGACATCGCTTTCCAGATTGCAGGTAAAAAAGCGTTCGAAAAGGCTTTCCTGCAATGCAGTCCCGTATTGCTGGAGCCGATCGTCAAGATTGAGGTGCAGATCACGCAGGATCATATCGGGGACATCACCGGCGACCTGAACTCCCGGCGCGGCAGGATATTGTCATCCGACAGCCAGGGCGATGATGCCAGCGTGCAGGCGCTGGTGCCGCTGGCTGAACTCCAGTCATATCAGGCTCACCTGAAGTCCATGACGAGCGGCGAAGGAACATATTCGATCGAGTTTGACCACTACGACTTTGTGCCATCGGAGATTCAGAAGAAGATTATCGCCAGGCATGAAGAGGAGCGCGTTGCCAAGGCGCACTGATCGTATCGGCGCCCTGATGAAATCTAATGCAAGATGTACAGGATATTTACCACAAAGGCACAAAGTCACGAAAAATGCAGATAAAACAGGACGGATTGATTCAGGACTAATGACCGGAGGCTCATCGGCAACTGCCTGAAGCATGCCGCACAAAAAGTGACTTCATATGCCTTTATGCTTTGTGTCTTCGTGTGATTCGGGGCGGACTGCCCCTCGCCCTTCGGGCGCCCTTGCGTGCGGCCAAACGGCAGGACTGCCTTTTTGTCTTTGTGGTTCAATCTTTTTCTGCTTGGTTCCGGCCAAGCCGGGTCAGGGGGGCGTGGTTACATGTTTGCGCAGGATATCCAGGGCGTGCAGGCCGAGTTCCCTGGGTAAATAGCCGGTAAAGCCGGGCTTTAACACGTCCACTGGCTTGCCGCGCTCATCGAACAGGGCCTCCATGACGATCTCATGCACGCCGGATGGCGTCAGGCATTCCAGCTGGTCGCCGACCTCGATCTTGTTTTTTGCATCCAGCCGGATGCCGGGCGCCTTGTCTGCTTCGCGCACAATGCCGACAAGCTGATAACCGGGCGCTTCCTTCTGTTTGTCCGGGGCGTAGCCATCCTCTTTCGTTGGTGCGCCATCGAGAAAGCCTTTTGTATAACCGCGATGCGGAATCTTCAGAAGCTCCTGCCGCCATTCCTCATGAACGGTAAAGCCATCCGGGTCAGACTGAAAGGCATCCAGTGCGGCGCGGTAGGTGGCGACCGTGCTGGCCAGGTAATGAATGCTCTTGCCGCGGCCCTCGATCTTCAGCGAACTTACTCCGGCCGAAATAATACGCGGCAGTTCGGCCAGCAGGTTCAGGTCTTTCGAGTTGAAAAAATAAGTGCCGCGCTGATCTTCCTCAATCGGAAAGTATTCGCCGGGACGTTTGTTTTCCATCAGGGCGTAATTCCAGCGGCAGGAATTGGTGCAGTCGCCCTTGTTGGCATCGCGTCCTGTCATATAGTTACTGATGAAACAGCGGCCGGAATAGGCCATGCACATCGAGCCGTGCACGAAGGCCTCCAGTTCCATGTCCGGCACTTCACGGTGAATCGCGGATATCTCATCCAGGGTCAATTCGCGGGCCAGTACGATGCGGGCAACACCTGATGATTGCCAGAAACGCACCGAAGCCGCATTCAGTGTATTGGCCTGGGTGGAAAGGTGCAGTTCCATATCCGGCACGTGTTCACGGGCCAGCATGACAACGCCGGGATCGCTGACTATGAGGGCGTCGGCATCCATGTTTTTGAGTTGGAGCAGGTATTCTGGCAGGGTCTCCACATCCTGTCCGTGTGCGAAGATGTTCACGGCGACATAGATACGTTTATTCAGGCCATGCGCCTTATGTACGGCGGCAGCCATTTCATCAAGCGTGAAATTGCCGGCGCCGGCGCGCAGGCCGAAACGCGCATCGGAGAGATAAGCGGCATCGGCGCCGTAATGCAGCGCGATCTCGAGTTTTTCCGGATTGCCGGCTGGCGCCAGCAGCTCAATGTAAGGCATAGCACTTGAATCAGACTCATTGTTAATTGGCATGGGCAAAGCCTAGGAGCCAGCCTGACATAGGGGAAGCGTAGCGAGCAGGTGGGGAATTGTTCCCCTGTTGCCGGTCGGCAGTGTGTACTACAATAAGATTACAGAAAAGCAGAGATGGAGGTTTGTGATGCGTGTATTGGTTGGAACTCTTGCCCTCTTACTTACGCTGTCTTTCACAGCTCAGGCCGGGGACAAGGCATTGCTCGGAGCCTTGATCGGTGCGGGTGCGGGTGCCGCCATCGGCCATTCCGTGGACAGAACAGGCGGCTCCGGCAAGGGCGCTGCCATTGGCGCCGTTGGCGGCTATGTGCTCGGGACTGTCTTGGAGGGCCAGCAACAGGGCCAGGCAAGCCAGGCGGCTTCAACGTCTGTAAGCCAAACAACCAGCCGGGCCGCAAGTACAACAACAGTCACGGCTTTTAGGCAGGACTGTTCGTTGGCGCAGGATTATTTCCGGCGCGGTTACGATGCCGCCAGCAACAGTGACAAGATTTACTATCTGCAGAAGGGTTTGCAGTATTGTGCCACCGACGTGCGCGCACAGAATGATCTTGGCGTAGCCTATTACCAGCGTGGCGACAGGCATGACACCGATCGCGCCAGGGACCATTTTCAGGCGGCACTGAGGCTTGATCCGAATTACTCTCCAGCCCGGCAGAACCTCAACAATCTCTAGCTGGACGAGGAGCGCTGGCGCGGGTAATCGCCCATTTGCCCCGTAAACGGCAGTGACAGCATCCACGCCAGGCTTTGACGCCTGGCGTGTTGATATTGTGAAAGGCCAATCGTCATTTCCATATGTCCCGCTTGCGGCTGGGCGCAATATGTGCCGAACAGGCGATCCCACCAGGGCAGGTTGAATCCGTAGTTGCTGTTTGTTTCGCTGACGACAACCGAATGATGGACGCGATGCATGTCGGGCGTCACCACAAACAGGCGCAGTATGGCGTCCAGGCCTGATGGTAGGCGCACATTGCCGTGGTTGAACATCGCTGTGGCATTCAGCAGCACCTCGAAGATGATGACAGCCAGAATCGGCGCCCCCAGCAGGATGATGACAGCCATCTTGATCAGCATCGACAGCATGATTTCAACCGGGTGAAACCTCAGGCCGGTGGTAACGTCAATATCCGGGTCGGCGTGATGCACCATGTGCAGCCGCCACAACATTGGTATGGCATGAAAGATTACGTGCTGTGCGTAGATGGCGAGGTCCAGAAGCACCACAGCCGGAATTACGGCAGTCCATTCCGGCAGGGCAAGGATATTCAGCAATCCCCAACCTCGAGTTTCGGCAAATATGGCAGCGCCCACGGCTCCGGCAGGCATCAGTAGCCTGACCAGTATTGTGTTCAGCGCTACGAGGCTCAGATTGGAAGACCAGCGCTGTAGTCTGGAAACACGCGGTTTTCGTTTGGGTGAAGCGGTTTCCCATGCAGCCATGGCCAGCAGGATGCCGATGAAGGCTCCCAGGCGTACAAGAGATTCGGTTTCCATGATCTCAGCTTAAGAAGGGAAGGCATAAAATAAAAGCGGGCCTTACAGCCCGCTCCCGCTTCTCTATTTTACTATTCCTTAGCTTCGCAACTGTCTGCTGAGCAGGTATTCATGCCAAGGATTGAATACAGCGGGCAGAAGTTGATCAGGCCGGTGGCCAGTGGAATGACGCCAACCCAACCCCAGGGGGTTTGCGGGCCGACGAACACCAGGCTGATCAGGCCCGCACCGAGAATAATGCGGATGACCTTGTCAACGGTTCCAACATTTGATTTCATGGTTAAAACCTCCGTATATGGTTAGCCGAAACATACGCGGAATACGGCAGTGTATCAGTGACAAAGTCACTCTTGCCGGGCCGCCAGTTCTTGCAACTCTTCAAGCGATGTAATCAACACCTTGCCGCGCTGCAATTTGAGCCAGCCGTTGTGTTCAAAGTCTTTCAGCAGGCGGCTGACAACCTCACGCGCCGTGCCCAGTTCAAAGGCCAGTTCCTGATGCGTGCAGCTGATCTCGGTTCCCGTTTTAAGGGCGCGCCTTGTGATCAGGCGGGCCAGGCGCTCATCCATGCGGCCAAAGGCGACATCTTCGACCAGCGCCATCAAATCGCCAATTCGACGGCCGATCTGCGCCATGACAAAGCGGCGGAAGGCGGTGGACTGGGACAGGGCATTGTCGAAGGCATCCATCGGCAACAGCACCAGCGATACTTCCGATTCGGCAATGCCTTCGGCCGGATAGGCCTGGCCACCGAGCAGGCAGCTTGTGGTCAGCATGCAGGTCTGCCCGTCCTCGACGCGGTAGAGCACGATCTCGTGTCCCTGCACGTCAATCTTCTGCACCCGGATGGCGCCATCCACCACCAGCACGTAATTGCTGCAGGCGTCGCCGTCACGGAACAGCACGGCCCCCTGCGGAACCGTGACTGTTTGCGCCTTCTGCATGGCGGTCAGCCATGCTTTATCATCAATGCCTTGCAGTTCAGGGAATGATTTCAGCCATGCGGTCTGTTCGCTCATAGCCTCACCTGTAAATCCAGCTTGCGGATATGGGACAGCGAGCGATGGAAACGCGCCCAGTCCCACTGGCTGCCAGGGTCCCATTTACGACCCGGCGCCACATCCTGATGCCCGACGATACGCCCAGGCGTGATGGCTGGATAGGACTGCATCAGCACCCGGCACAGCCGAGCCGTTTCGCGGTACTGGGCCTTCGTAAACGGTTGCTGTTCGTCACCGATCATCTCGATGCCGATGGCGTAGTCATTGCAGCGGTCTTTTCCCTGCCACGAGGATTCGCCCGCATGCCAGGCCCGTTGCTGTACGTCCACGAACTGGGTGATGTTGCCCTTCCGGTCTACAACAAAATGCGCCGATACGCGAACGCCTTTAAGGTCGGTAAAGTATGGATTCACAGTGGTATCCAGGTTGTCGAGAAAGAAGTCTTCGATGAAACCCGGCCCGAAGTCTCCCGGAGGCAGGCTGATCGCATGCAGCACAATCAGGTCGATATCCATTCCGTCCGGGCGCGCATCGCAATGCGGCGATAATAGAAAGCGAATCTCTCTCACACCCATATCTTGCTATGCCTTGAATATGCTGTCACTTGCCAAAGCAACATTGCCAGTCCCAGCAAAACTTCTAGGTTGAGCTTATGGTGAAATTCGATGTGGCGTACCCTGTTTTGTGGATTTGGGCCTCGGGACTTCTGTTTGCACTCATGCACAGCGTGCTGGCCAGCCGCGTGTGCAAGGCCGGCTGGTATGCCATCGGCCTGTCGTCGAGGGCCTATCGCCTGATCTACTCGGTCATTGCTCTGTTAATAACCACAGTGTGGCTCGGCTTTGTCTACCTGCTTCCCGATCAACCTCTCTATCAAATCGAAGGCCCTGGCCGCTGGGCCATGCATGCCGTGCAGTTGCTAGGAGCGGGCGTATTTATGGCTGCACTTGCGCCAATCAATACGGGGGCATTTCTGGGGCTGACTCCCTTCCCGGAGGACGATGAACCGTTCATTGAGCAGGGGATTTACCGGCATCTCAGGCATCCGATGTATTCGGGGATTATGCTGGTCATGTTCGCCTGGCCGGAACAGAGCATGAACAGCCTGAACCTGTTTTTGTGCATCAGTACGTATTTCGTGATCGGCTCCAAGTTTGAAGAGGCCCGCATGCTGGTCGGGCATCCGGACTATGCGGACTATTTGAAGCACGTGCCCGCCTTTATCCCCGGATTGCGATCAGGCCGATAGGATCAGGCCGATAGAACATGCATGGTTCTGTAATCGCCCTTACTGATCTATAATAAATATTATGCAAGTCGCCGCCACTCCCGAACATACCGCCCGCCTGTTGAGGCTCGCCATCTATGCCTCGGTCGGCACCGCCTCGGCACTGATTTTGGCCAAGGTGATTGCCTGGTTGTGGACGGATTCCGTGAGCCTGCTGGCCTCATTGGTTGATTCGACCCTGGATGTGGCCGCTTCCCTTATTAACCTGATGGCTGTGCGCCATGCCCTGCAACCTGCTGATGCGCAGCACCGCTTCGGTCACGGCAAGGCCGAGTCTCTGGCCGGGCTGGGCCAGGCCACCTTCATTGCCGGTTCGGCCGGCTTCATTTTCCTGCAGGCCATTGGCCACCTGTTCCATCCGCAGGTGCCGCAGGCGATCGATATCGGTATCGGCGTCATGTGCTTCTCAATCCTTGCTACGTTGGCGCTGGTCATATTCCAGCACCATGTCGTGCGTGAGACGGGCTCGACAGCCATCAAAGCGGATTCACTGCACTACAAGACCGACCTGCTGATGAACTTCAGCGTGATCGCCGCATTGTTGCTGTCGGTCTTTGGCTGGCCGGGATTCGATCCCCTGATCGCCATGGGTATCGTCGCCTTCATTCTGCACAGCGCATGGGAGATTGCGCAGGAGGCCATCCAGCATCTGATGGATCACGAGTTGCCGCAAGAGGAGCGTGTCCGCATCCGTGAGCTGGCATGTTCCCATCCCAAGGTGCGCGGCATGCACGATTTGCGCACGCGCCGTTCCGGCACCACGAACTTCATTCAGTTGCATCTTGAGATGGATGACAATCTCACCCTGATCCGGGCGCATGAGATTGCCGATAAGGTTGAAGCGATGCTGCTTGAGGCATTTCCCGGCGCCGAGGTCATTATCCATGAAGACCCGGCGAGCCTGATTGAACCCCAACCGAACTTTGCCGTTGAGGATCAATAAGGTGTAAAGAATGTTTTACCACTAAGGCACAAAGTCACGAAGAAGATGGATGGAAAAGTCAGGGCTGCCTTTTTGTCTTTGTGGTTCTACCTTTTCGGCCTTATTGAGATGAGATAAGACTGTTATTTTTTCAGGCGGTAATACTTGGCCATGCGTTCCTTCCAGAAAGCACGGTATTCCTCACTGGTAACTTCGCCATCGTTATCGCCATCCATCTGGGAAAAGCGTTCGGTGGATCGTTCTGAGATCATCACCATGTATTCTTCAAAGGAAATGCTCTCGTTTTCGTCAACATCCAGTTGCATGAACTTCTTCACGATCTTGTCCGTCGACGTCATGTTTCTGAAGGATGTTCCTTCTTTCTCGGCAGCCGCGCCTGTGCTGAAAGCCCCAAGCAGAACCATGAGTGCAACGATGCGTAGTTTGCGCATGCAATCCTCCATGCATATCCGGCGGCAGATGCCATCCGTGATCTGAACAATGTGCGCGCTATCCTGAAGCCTAAAAGCATTTTGCCAACTCTTCAGACGAAGGGCATCATGCAGTCAATCATACAAGAGGAGAGAACGTGAAGCAGTATCTGGATTTGATGCAGCATGTGCTGGACAGCGGTACCGCCAAGGGCGACAGGACGGGAACCGGCACCACCTCTGTTTTCGGTTACCAGATGCGCTTCGATCTTTCCGAAGGCTTTCCGCTGGTGACCACCAAGAAACTGCATCTGCGCTCGATTATTCACGAGCTTCTGTGGTTCCTGAAGGGTGAAACCAGCATCGCCTACTTGCACGACAACAACGTGACGATCTGGGATGAGTGGGCCACCGAGGATGAATCCCTCGGCCCCATTTATGGCTGCCAGTGGCGCAACTGGCCGGCACCGGATGGCAGGCATATCGACCAGATTTCAGAATTGATCGAACAGATCAACTCCAGGCCGAATTCACGCCGCCTGATAGTCTCAGCCTGGAATGTGGCCGATCTGCCGGATGAGTCGATCAGCCCGCAGGACAATGTGCGAAACGGCAAGATGGCGCTGGCGCCCTGCCATGCCTTTTTCCAGTTCTATGTTTCCGAGGGCAGGCTTTCCTGCCAGCTCTACCAGCGCAGCGCCGATATCTTCCTCGGCGTGCCGTTCAACATCGCCTCGTATGCGCTGCTGACGATGATGGTAGCGCAGGTTACAGGTCTGAAGCCCGGCGATTTCGTGCATACCTTCGGCGATGCGCATCTATACTCCAATCACATGGAACAGGTGGCGACACAATTGTCGCGTGAGCCGTTTCCACTCCCGACGATGAAGCTGAGCCCGGATGTGAAAGACATCTTCGATTTCAGGTTCGAGGATTTTGAACTCACCGGCTACGAAAGCCATCCGGGTATTCGTGCGCCTATAGCTATTTAGCGTCGGGCACAGCCAGCCTACGGAAGCTCGTGGCGCTGTAGCGAGTCCGCATTGATGGTGTTTTAGCCTTTATCTTATATGAACGTAAACCGCGCAGATTTTTCTACATGAAACAGATCACGCAAGTATTGCTCATCTTCGGCCCGTCTAACTAGAACGTAGGCATCGGGCTTCCAATCGCCAAGTATGGCAAAATGCACTTTGTTTGAATTTAGCTCAGCAAAGGCAGCAGATAGTAACTTCTCGTTTTGTTTTATGGGCTCTTCCCCTGATCGTGTGGGTAACGTGATTACTGGAGGTTATGCTATGGGGCATGAGAGACAAAGCACTTTACACACAGATAC
>QIFG01000072.1 GCA_003228735.1 Zetaproteobacteria bacterium | reverse complement strand
CAACGCTATTTACTTCCATCTGGGAGGTCTCAATCTCTATCCGGAGCCAGCATCATGAGCCCGCTACCCACACGATTTGGTGAAGCGCCATGTTAACAGGCCCTAGCCATCGTGATATCAGAAGAACTTCATCAAACCCTTTAAGACCATATCGCTGTAGCTGACGATGCCCACGACCTTGCCGCAATCAACCACCGGCGTACGTGACAGGCCGAACCTGGCAAACAGACGGCTGGCATAGCGGATGTCCATGTTCGGATCGACGGTCACGGCCGGCTTGGTCATGATTTCATACACACTGACCCGATCCGGCGACCGATCCTTGGCCAGTACTTCCCTGGCAATATCCGGAATAACAACAATGCCGTACTCATCATTGTCATGCCGTTTGTTGATAATCAGGGTTTTGGTATGAAAGGCTTTCATCTCGGCCAGCGCCTCGCGCACCGTGGCCAGACCATCAACCATATCAAACTCGGTCTTCATCACATCCTTGACCCGGATAATGGTTTTCTTGTTCATATCTGTTCCTCCACTTCCTCAATCAACGTTTCAATCTGCGACTTCAGGCCAATGGTGTCTTCAACATCTATCTGAAAGGCCAAGCCATTGCCCGGGTGGGTTTCAAACTCCCCAACCTCGGCAATGCGCTCCAGAATCTGTCGGCACAGATGTTCCTCCACAAGAAAGAGCAACATGTCACGCTGGGCTTCCATCGTCAGGCCAAAAAAGGTTTTCCTCGGCGTTAACCCTTCACCACGTGCATCGCCCACCACGGTTGCACCGGTCGCGCCAGCCTCGCGCGCAGCATCCATGATCTCACTGGTTTTAGCTTCATTTACAAGCGCTATAATCAGCTTAAAATGCATGTTAACCCTCCTTTTCCAATCTGCTTCGTTTCTCCAGTCTTTCTGATATCTGAGCATAGGCCAGCACGCTGATAATCGGAAATACGCTGGCAAATGCAATCAAACCAAAACCGTCAATGAGCGGGCTTCGCCCCGGAATCGAGGAGGCCAGCCCCAGGCCAAGGGCAGCCAGGAGCGGCACCGTCACGGTTGATGTCGTGACGCCGCCGGAATCGTAGGCCAGCGGGATAATCATACGCGGTGACAGCTGTGTCTGGATAATCACGATAACGTAGGCCGCGATAATATAGAGCCACAAATCGGTGCCGGTGACGATGCGGTAGCATCCTATCGTAACCCCCACGGCTACGCCGATGGCTACCGCCATCCTTAAACCCCAGGCATTGATGGCGCCACCGGACACCTGCTCGGCCTTCATGCCAATTGCAATGAGCGCCGGCTCGGCCAGTGTCGTGGATACGCCTATGGCAAAGGCAAAAATATAGACCCATCCATAGTCCTGCCAGTGTGTGGCGCGGACAAGATAATCCGCTGTACCATAGATAAACTCCGGATCGGTCAACTGTCTGGCCATGACCTCGCCAAGTGGGAAAATCGCCTCCCGCAAGCCCATCAGGAACAGCACAAGCCCCAGAATGACATAGATAAATCCGCGCATGACCCGGAAGGTCTCAATCAAAGGCCCGCGCAATACCAGAAACTGAAAAAGCGCCAATACGATGATAAGCGGCATAACATCAAACAGCGTGTCGAGAAACGTCTGCGCAAACAGGGAAGCCATCTCCTGCATCAGGCAGTCACCCATATCCCGTAAACCATGACAAACAGGATGGGCAACAGCGAAGCAAAGGCGATCAGGCCAAAGCCGTCCAGCACCGGATTGCGGCCACGTATCGAGCTGGCCAGCCCGATGCCCAGGGCTGTCACCATTGGGACGGTAATCGTTGATGTTGTGACACCACCCGAATCGTAGGCGATGCCAATAATTTCGTGAGGCGCAATATAGGTTGTCGCAACAACCAGCACGTAGCCGGTCATCATGCACCAGTGCAACGGCCAGTTGAAGATGATGCGCAGCACACCCAGCACAATGGCGCATCCGACAGACAGGGCGACCGTCAAACGCAGGCCCAGGGCATAGTCTTGCATGGCCTCATGGCCAGCCTGAATCATACCATCCTGTGCGGCTGCCTCCGCCGCCTTGCCGGCAACCGCGATCAATGCCGGCTCGGCCACAGTCGTGCAGAAACCAAGGGCAAAGGCGAACAGCAATAGCCAGAAGGCGCTGCCTTTACGCACAAAGGCATGCGCCATGGCATCGCCAACGGGGAACAGCCCGATCTCCAGGCCACGCACAAAAAAGGCCAGGCCCAGCAGCACCAGGGACATGCCGACCACCATCTTTCCCAGATCGGGGAATGGTTGCTGTAATACAATGATCTGAAAAAAGGCGATAACGACAAGAATGGCGGCAATATCTCTCGCCGCCTCTACCAACGGCCCAAAGGCGTCGCGCAACGTTCCCAGCATGCTTGTCCCGGACAATTCAATAAATCGCACACACCCTCGCTTAACCCCTGATTTTCCCAAGCCAGCTTGGCCGGGGATAAACAGGAAAAGATTGAACCACAAAGACACCAAGGCACAAAGTGTAAAAGCATGTGAGGCCACTTTTTGTGTGGCATGTCTGCCGACAGACATGCGTGCAGAAGATCCCGCCGATTCCCGGCCGTTGGTACTGAATCAATCCGCCCCGTTTCTATCTATATTCTTCGTGACTTTGTGCCTTCGTGGTAAAATATCTTGTGCTTTTGAGTTAGGGCATCTTCCCTTTCAGGCATACAGCGATGGCCTGATCCAGTGACATCTGCTGCTGACTCCCATCCTTCATGTTTTTCAGACTGACCAGATTCCGGTTTAGCTCCTCATCGCCAATGACAACAACAAATCCTGCGCCCTCCCGGTCTGCACGCTTAAACAAACTCTTTGCCGAGCCGCTTCCGCAGTGCACAACGGACAGGCCCGCTGCGCGCATATCCCGTGCCGCAACCAGCGCATGGGCTTGCGCCTGCTGCCCCAGGCCAATCACGGCCACATCAGGCAAAACCAGTTTTGATTCCGGCAGCAACATGGCCAACCGTTCCAGCCCCAGGGCAAAACCGACGGCAGGCGTTGCTGGCCCGCCCAACTCCTCAATCAGCCCATCGTAGCGGCCGCCGGCAATGATAGTGCCCTGCGCACCAAGCTGATCGGTGACGATTTCAAAGGCCGTACGCGAGTAATAGTCCAGCCCGCGCACAATCTTGGGATTTATCTGATAAGGAAGCGCAAGCGCATCCAGTCCCTGCCTCACGCCATCAAAGTGGCCGGAACAATCATCACACAGATGTGAAAGCATCTCCGGCGCATCGGTCAACTGCGCCTGACAACTCTCCACCTTGCAGTCGAGCACGCGCATGGGATTGGTCTCGATCCGGGTACGGCATGTATCGCAAAGCCTAGACTTCCGCTTCTCCAGATAATCAACAAGAATCTGACGGTAAGCCGGGCGGCAGGCAGGACAGCCAAGGCTGTTGATTTCCATCTGCACATCACTGATTTGCAGCGCCTCGATCAAGGCCCAGGACATGGCCAGCGTTTCCACATCCTCGATTGGACCAGGCACGCCAAACAGCTCCACGCCGATTTGCTGGAACTGTCTCAGGCGGCCCTTTTGCGGACGCTCACGCCGAAACATCGGCCCCATGTAATACCAGCGCTGAATGCCGGAGCGCGTGAGCCCGGCCTGCAGCCAGGCGCGCACCGCCCCGGACGTTCCTTCGGGCCTCAGGCAGAGATCATCCCCTCCCTGATCCGTAAAGCGGTACATCTCCTTGGAAACGATATCCGTTTCCTTGCCGATGGAACGGACAAACAGGTCGGTCGGTTCCAGCACCGGCAACCGTGCCTCCTGCAAGCCATAGCACGAAAACACCTGTCGGGCGGCGTTTTCCACCCGCTGCCAGCGGGCCACATCAGCCGGCAGGCCATCGTGTACGCCGCGAATGCTTTGCAACTTCCTACCCACTAGCGCTCCCTTTTTCCTTCTTTTTCACCGCCACACGTGCCTCAACTTCCGCCACCAGTTTCTCGATCAGATCGTCGGCGGATATCTTGCCAGACGGCTTGCCATCCTTGTACATCAGATGCACAGGGGAACCGCCAGTCACGCCAATGGAAGCCTCACGCGCCTCTCCCGGGCCATTGACCACGCAGCCGATCACCGCCACATCCAGGCTTTCATGGATATGCGAAAGCCGTTGTTCCAGAACCTCCACTACCTTGATGACATCGAACTTCTGGCGGGCACAGGTCGGACAGGCAATGATATTCACGCCACGGTGCCTGAGTCCCAAAGCCTTCAGAATCTCAAAGCCGACGCGCACTTCCTCTTCGGGCTGAGTAGCCAGGGACACACGGATGGTGTCGCCAATTCCGTCAGCCAGTAACAGCCCCAGACCAATAGCCGACTTCACCGTGCCGCCGAACTGGCTGCCGGCCTCGGTGATGCCCAGGTGAAACGGATAATTCACCTGTTTCGCAAGCTTGCGGTAGGCCGCCACGGTCATCGGAATATTGCTCGCCTTCAGCGACACCTTGATGTCAGAGAAGTTAAGCTCCTCCAGAATGTGGATATGGCCCAAAGCAGATTCCACCATGGCATCGGCGCATGGCTCGCCGTATTCCTCCAATAACTGTTTCTCCAAGGAACCGGCATTGACGCCTATGCGGATCGATATCCCACGCTCGGCTGCCGCCTTCACCACACGCTCCACGCGGTCGCGCCCGCCGATATTGCCGGGATTCAGGCGCAGACCGTGCACGCCCGCATCCAGGGCGGCCAGAGCCATTTTGTAACTGAAGTGTATATCGGCAATGATGGGAACTTCCGTTTGCCGGATGATTTCCGGCATAGTTTCAGCCGATTCGGGATCGGGCACGGAAATGCGCACGATATCCGCCCCCGCATCCTGCAGGCGCGCAACCTGGTTTACGGTGGCATTAATATCCGTGGTCGGGGTGTTGGTCATTGACTGTACGGCAATGGGTGCATCGCCGCCTACAGCCACATCTCCCACCATGATCTTGCGCGTCCCGCGGCGCGGCGAAACGATCACATCCCGCATGCTCATCCTTCCCTCAAATATCCGATTGGCAACTCTGGCAGCATGCTTCTTTTCATCAGCGTGCAACTGTCCTGCCGGGCGAAGGAGTCCGATACTCGGGCATATCCGGCATCAGGGCAACCATACAGCCAAAGCCTTGTGAGGCTTATTCGCCCGAGTCCATAACCCCGTTTCTTCCCGCCGACTTGATCTTGTAGAGACGCTCATCAGCCACGGCAACAAGCCGATCGATAGTCGTTTCGATCTGCTCACTACCGTCACTGCCATCATAGGAAGCCACACCCGCAGAAAATGTAACTGTTACGCTTTTCCCGCTGGGTAACTTAACAGGCCTCGAGCGGATTTCCTGCAGCCAGTGCCGGGCTGCAACCGTGGCATCCTTCTCATTGGTATGCGACAGCAGGACGAGGAATTCCTCACCGCCCCAGCGGCCCAGAATATCCGTGCGCCGGACGAGATTATGCAGATCATCCGTCACACGCTTGAGTACGGCATCCCCGGCATCATGGCCATGCGTATCATTGACATCTTTGAAGTGGTCCAGATCAATAAGAACCATGGAAAATGAAGCCTTGTAGCGCAGCGCCTGAATCACATCTTCATGCAGCCGCTCCATGAGATAGCGGCGGTTGTATGCGCCTGTCAGGTGATCCGTTGTTGCCTGCTGACGCAACTCCTCTTTTGCTGCACGCAGCCGTGTCACCATGTCCCAGATCAGGCGGGCCTCTATGCCCCCGATCACCCTGCCGGCGGCTAAGGCGCTTACCGCCAGTTCGTCAATGTGGGCCTGCCCGGTCAGGTTAAAAGCCGTACATGGTGCGCAGATATCCAGGGCATGATTTGCATTTTCATATGTCGGAATATCATGCTGCCGGGCCATAACCATGCCTGGCGCATCCGGGTTCAGATCAACCATCCCGACCACTGCGGATGGTGCTTCCTCAAGCAGCATCTCCAGAAAAGCACTGCCGCCACGTCCGCCACCCAGAATAAGTATGCGTTGTTGCTCTACATCCATTTATACCAAGGCCTCTGTAACACCCCAATCATTAGCATAGATTGGAAGAAACCACAATCTAATTGTATGCATCTATTATCGCCGCTCCGTTTGGCGATACCGCTCTGTCAGGCATGGCTTGCCAGCCCAGATTTTTCATGAGTTCGCGGATGGATTGCGCTGGACAGGTGCGCCGGGGCGGCCCTTGCAGGCAAGAAGTATTGCCATAGCTATAGTTTGCGGCCGACAAAACAGCAGAATTGCCATTTGGACGGCTGAAAGCCGCCCGCAGGGCGAAGGGCCTGGAGGGCCCGAGTCAAAAGGCCGCAGCCGGAGTGTATGAGCAAGCAGGCCGCCGCGAAATGCACATTGTCATGCCAGCATGCCTTGAAAGATGATCACAACCATTTTTAATCAATGCATGTCCTCATGAGAAATTCGGGCTAGCATCAGCGGACTGCAGATGGAGGCGCCATGACGCTTGATTCCAAACAGATAAAAGAACTAAAAAAAGCGGCGCATCACCTGAAGCCGGTTGTTCGTATCGGACAGCTTGGCCTGACCGGTGGCGTCACCGCTGAAACGAACCTGTGTCTGGACACGCACGAATTGATCAAGGTTCATGTGCACCAGGGGAAAAAGGAAGAGCGTGCCGCCATGGTTGATAAACTGGCCGCTGCCACTGGAGCCGAAGTGGTGCATCAGATTGGCAAGGTGTTCGTACTTTACCGCAAGCGACAGGAAAACGGGTGAGCACACGCTCCGGGCATATTCGCAACATCCTGCAGCAGAAATTAAAACCTCAGACTATCGAAATCACTGACGACTCGGCCCGGCATGCCGGTCACGCCGGCGCCCGCGAGTCCGGCGGCGGTCATTTCAGTATTGATATCGTATCTGGGGATTTTGCAGGGCTGACGCGCATTCAACGTCATCGCATGGTTTATGAAGCATTGAAAGACGAATTCGGCCCGATGATTCACGCCCTAAGCATCCAGGCCATGTCTCCGGAAGAGGGAAACTCTGAATAAACCTCATATGGCCACGACAACGGCTTTGCAGGATGCCATGGGGAATAAAGCCCAAGGAGGAAGGTGAAATGTATGATGGCCCTATACATAAGCCGAGCAACACAGCCCATGGAAAACTTGTTCTGAGTTCTTAATTCCCGCGCAGGACGCTCAGACGCTCCTGCATCTGCTGAGCCAGACGCGCAGGCTCTTGGCGTAATCGGGATGATTTGGAGCCAGCTCAGTTGCCCTGCGCCAATGATTAATGGCTTTAGGCAAACGCTCCTCACGGAATTCAATCCGCCCCTGCTGAAAGGCCTTGTCGGCCGCTTTCTCTATTCTGGCCTGAATGCCCTTGAGCAATGAGTCAGCACCCTTGCCTCCCCGCCGCTGGTAAGCCTGGGCATACTTTTTCGCCTGCACCAGCTTTCCCTGCTTCATCAACAGTCTGATCTGCTCGGCATTGACTGATTTGGGCGTCTGCAAACGTGATGCCGGGAGATTGACCCCCCCTCCCCGGGGAATTTTCAACCCCTTTGGAAAGGCATCGATAACTTCCTGCCTCAATCTTGCGCCCTTACTTGAATCCGGATTCAGCCTGAGATGCGATTCAACTTCCACATAGGCGACCTCGGGATATCCCTTTTTCAGATACCACCAGGCTTCCCTGTAGGCTTCCCTTGCCCAATCATCCATCCAGTCCTGTCTTTCCTCCAGTTTGCGGGAAAAAGAGATGTCATTGGCATCCAGCCCCTTGGGGGGCGAGTAGGCTCCTGCCCAGGCAAGCAGAGCCGCGTCCTCATTCCGCCGACGCTTGATCAACCTGTCGATTCTTAGCTGGCGTACACGCAGATCCATGCTTCTTACCTTGCCCGCAAGTGTCCGGCTACCAGGAGAGAAGCTGATGGCCTGCTCATACAGAGACAACGCCTTGAACCATTCCCGGCGGCCCTCGGCCACTTCGGCCTTGCGCTTATAGTGCGCCAGCAGACGCCGGCGGGCAGGCTCGATTTTCTTTTTAAGCAGTCGTCGCGCCTGGGCATAATCATCGCGCGCTTTATCCATGCGCAGAACATGGTCGCGTGCTGGCATAATACTGCCGCGATCATAAGCCCTGAGGGCCGCCTCGTAGGTGTGTAAAAAGCTGATTGACGACTGGCTGACGGCCTTATCCAGACTGGCGCAGGCGGACAGGCCGTGCATAAGCAGAATTCCTGCGATCAGGCGCAGGCAGAGACTGCGATGAAGACTATTCATTGCCACCGGTTCGCTGGGTTAGCAGAGCCTGAGACACAACATGCAGAATATGGCGCAGCATCTTCTCGTCCTTTACCTTTAGCTGGCCACACTCAATGGCCTGACTGATACCCTTGATCTTGCATTCGCCGATGCTATCAAAAGCAAACCCCTCTCCCAAACGCTCGAAGGTCTCGTGAGTGAGGATTACATCACCGCCTTCTCCAAGGGCGCCCATGCGGGAAGCAATATTCACGGTATTGCCAATCACCGTGTAGTCCAGACGCTTGGCCGGGCCAATACTGCCGACAATTCCCTGTCCGCAGTCGATACCGATTCTGAAGGAAACCGGTTTGCCGTCATGGCGCCGGGTATCCAGTTGACTGCAGGCTCTCGCCATGGCCAACGCTGCCATGGCGGCATGGCGAATATGGTCAGGAGCTTCCTTCGGGTGGTTGAACACGCCCATAACGGCGTCACCGATATATTTATCCACATGGCCGCCAAAGTGATCGATCACGAAATGGAACAGTTCGAAATGCCTGTTGAGCGCCTCGACCACCTGCTCTGTCTGTGTGGATTCGGAAAACTCCGTGAACCCCACCATGTCGGCAAACAGGATCGACACCTCCTGCCGGTGGGTGTCCAGCTTCAACTGGCCATCTTCAAACACCTCCGATACCAGCTTTGGATTGAGGTAACGCCCGAAGGTTGTTCGCATTTCCTCTTTATGGGCAAGCTCGGTCACCATCTGATTGAACTGGCTCACCGCATCGGAAAGTTCATCATTTCCCTGTACGGGCAGGCGTACACTGTAGTCGGTATCAGCCACCTTGCGGGCAGCCAGCGCCAATGCCTCCAGCGGACGGCTCATGCGGGCGGCCAGCCAGTAAACGCCTACGCCTGAAAAGAGAACCACGACAAAGGCCGTCATCAACATGCGCCACATAATCCGAACGGCAAGATCATCCCAGGCATGCTCGGAATAACGCACGGCCACAATCCCAAGCGTAGTGCCGGAGTAAGCGATGCTGGTGGCGAACCAGAGTTCATCTGTCGGCAGCCGCATCACGGTTTTTGTGCCCGAAAGCTCTTCAAGCGCCAGAACTTCCTTGCCGGTGGCGCCATAGTTGAGGGGTTTTCTATTTCTGAAACGCTTGCTTTTTTTGTGTATCGCAAATGCATGCCAAGTACGGACGGCACCTTCTTTATGTAAGAATTGGCAATCGTATCGATCTCCGCCGTACTGCCGGCCAGCATGGGAAGCTTAAGCTCATCACCGAGCCGTTCCACCATGGTTTCAGCCTGTGACGTCTGGCTTTCAAGCCATGCATCACGTTCCAGATCCAGAATAATGAGCGCAAACAGAGCAACTGCCAGTGCAACGGAACCCCCAACCAGCAGGGTCCAGCGCCAGCGGATCGGAAAACGGGGCGATCCCCCTTCACCCGTTATTTCTTCTGACTGATCCATTTCCATATCCGGCATATCATGACTCTAACAGCATTATCCCATGCATTCCTTCACCCAGGCTGGCGAATAATTCAAAAAAAGACTCCGCGCCTCCGAAGTATGCTCATTGACCGGACTGGATAATCAATCTGGCCACAAGCTGGTAAACACAGGACAAAAGAAGCTGTCTTCCCCCCCCTGCTTTGAACTTCAGATCTTACGCCCCATAATTATACTGCATCATACCGATATGCTCTCCGTTCATATGGCGGATGATCCGGGCTGTATGCTCCAGCATGTGGGCAAATAGCGAATAAACCAGATTCTGATGCTGCCGCATCATTTTCAAAAAAGCGTCACGTGTAAGTGCGTAAACAACGCTTCCTTCCCGGGCAACAACCCTGGCACTGGTGAGATCACCGCTCAAAAAGCTCAACTCGCCAAACAGGGCGCCTTCCCGGGCCGATGTGATTCGCGTTCGCATTCCGTTGGCCTCATGGACGACCTCTGCCGAACCTGAGCGCAGAATGTACAGATTATTTCCGGACAGATTCTGATCCATGATCGTTTCTCCGTCTTCATAAGTTCTGACATCAAGAAACCGGGTCAATGCCTCTTTCTCTCCAGCCTCCATGTCGCGGCGCAAAATATTTCCTTTAACCAGGAAAAATCGACTTTCATGTTCTCTCCTTTCACGACTTCCCGTTTCGAACAGTCCGTTTCCAAAAGACAGAGGGAACATATGCGCACTCCCGGACGGGGCGGTGTTGCACATCACAACAGATGCTTTTGTGGCGTGGCACAGAAGTTCCACCGGCTTGAAATATCGACTTGAATGATGCGATACTCGATTGTCCTGTCATGGAAGAGTCTGATTTGCGGAGGCACTGAATATGCTGATTCGAGCCACGAAGTGAACTCCGAAGCTAAGCTGATCATCGCTGCATCCGAAACGTGTGCAGATATGCTGTATGCCTCCGGCATCTTCGTGCCCGATCCGTTTATTGCGATTTGTATCGGCCATACATGGCACGGCCTTTTTTCACCTCTGGAAGTAGACCGGGCAAAAAAAACAAGCAGGCTGAACTGCGTCCATCTGGATGAGCCATGGCGGGAAAAAGCAAATCAACAGGGTCTGAAGCCAGGGTTGGCCGCGACTGCCGCTGCCTTTCTGCGGGAGCATGGCGTCTCAAAACTCCTTGTGCCCATGGATTTTCCTCTGGCCTTCGCTGATTATCTGAGAAGCTGGGATTTTGAAGTCACCTCCCCATCCGGTGACTTCTTTCCCGAACGCGCTGTAAAAGACAACCACGAGATACAGCAACTTCGGCGTGCTGTGCGCATGACCAGACAGTCCATGCGGCAGGCGCAGAACTTTCTGGCCGAAGCAAACATTGGCCAGGACGGCATCCTTCGCCACCCCCTGAAGAACACACGCCTGAAATCGGAACACGTGCGCAGCGTGATCGAAACCTATCTGGTGTCGCGCGGCGCCAGGCCGGCGCATACGATCGTCGCCTGCGGACGGCAGGCGGCAGACCCGCACAATATCGGGCATGGCTTCCTGCGAGCGAACCAGCCGATCATCATCGATATTTTTCCCCGCATGATGGATACCGGTTACTGGGGCGACATGACCCGGACTTTCGTCAAGGGCAAGGCTTCGCCTGCCTTGAAGAAACTCTACCGGACGGTGCGCGAAGG
>QIFG01000052.1 GCA_003228735.1 Zetaproteobacteria bacterium | reverse complement strand
TGATGAGTCGTGTCTGAAAAGCGCAAGACTGCTACCGCAGCTTGCTCTTTCAAACTCTCAACAAAGTTGCACTTACGAATTGAATCCGCGAGATATGATAAATCAAACTATTGGAGTTATTGAAGAACGAAGAAATTTGCCTGATGAAGAGCAAATGCGTAATGAACCTGAAATAGCCTACCAAGTACAAGAAGGTTATGTTTTCGTGGCAATGCCAATTGGTCCAGCTAATCCATTTGATGATGTTCTTGATGCAATAAAAGAAACATGTAAAAACTGCGGTTTATCTGCTGAGCGGGTTGATGAGGCTCAAGTAAATGAAAGGATTACTGATCGAATTTTAGAATCAATTCAAAAGGCAGAGTATGTGATAGTCGATCTCACTGAATCAAGACCAAATGTATTTTACGAAGCAGGCTACGCTCAAGGAATTGGAAAGGTACCTGTTTATATAGCGAAAGCTGGTACAGTCTTGGAATTCGATTTAAAAGACTATCCGGTAATATTTTTTGAAAGTTATAGAGAATTAAAACAAAAGCTTGAAGCTAGGCTAAGAGGGTTGGCCGAGAAAGATGCCTAACAAGGCAAATCAACACGGACGCAATACTCGCTGGCGCTCGCATTACGCCGGTTATTTGCGACGTTAACTTCTGACCAGCCAGACCACCAGCCATCCGATAGCCACAGCCACGATGCCTGTAACTCGCAACACCGCCGGCGGCGCCTCACGAATCTGATCCAGCGCCTTGAGCATCTTCTCCGGAAACAGGGCGTATAAGGCCCCTTCGATGACCAGCACCAGACCCAGCGCCACCCAGAGATCCTGCATGGGGAACTACCCTTACTTCGTGCTCTTCTCGAAAAAGTTGAAGAACTCCGACTTCGGCGAGATCACCAGACGGCTGCCTTCACCGATGGATTCGCGATAGGCCTCCAGCGAACGCATAAAGGCATAAAACTTCGGATCCTTGCTGTGCGCCTTGACGTAGATGCGGTTTGTCTCGGCCTCGCCCTTACCCCGCAGTATCTGCGCATTCTTGTAGGCCTTGGCCAATAATACCTTACGCTTCTTGTCCGCCTCTGCCCGAATCTCCTTGGCTGCCTCTTCACCCTCTGAACGATATTCCTTGGCGATACGGTTACGTTCCGCCTTCATGCGCTGGAATACGGCCTCCGAGTTCTCCGGCGGCAGATCGGCGCGTTTGATGCGCACATCCTCGATGGCAAGGCCCAGTTCACTCACGCCTTTATTGGCCTTATCGCGAATAGAGAGCATCAACTTGATGCGGAGCGTTGCATCTTTGCCACCGGAGACAATCTCCAGCAGCGTGTGCTGGCCCAGCACCTCACGCACCTTGCCGCGCACCACATCTTCCATACGCGCGGCAACGCCGGCTTGCGTACGCGCCACCTGGTATACACGCAGCGGGTCAGTGATCCTCCAGCGTGTATAGGCATCCACCAGAATGGATTTCTTGTCCTTGGTTATCACTTCATTGGGGGCTGCATCCTGCACCAGCAGACGGCGGTCGAAGCGCTCCAGCGATTGCCACGGCATCTTGAAATGCAGGCCGGATTCCTTAACCACGGCCTTGGGGTCGCCGAACTGCAGCACCATCACCTGTTCACGCTGATCCACAACATAGGTGGACATGGCCATGAGCACAGCTGCGGCGGCAAGAATAATCGCGGCGAAATTCTGTTTTGCATTCATCACTTCACCTCCACCTTGCCGGTCGCCCGGTCAAGCGGCAGATACGGCAGTATGCGATCAGCAACTGCTTCATCAATGATGACTTTGTCCACCTTGGACAACACTTCCTGCATTGTTTCCAGATACAGGCGTTTTCTGGTCACATTCGGCGCTTCACGATAGGCAGCAAGCATGCTATTAAAGCGATTTGCCTCACCCTTGGATCGGTCGATGATTTCGGCTCGGTAGGCCTCGGCATCGAGCACCATCTTCTTGGCCTCGCCCCTGGCCTTCGGGATGATGTCGTTGGCATAGGCTTGAGCCTCATTCTTGGCGCGCTCACGATCCTCGCGGGCGCTAGCCACATCCTTGAACTCCTTGATAACGCGCTCAGGCGGCTGCACATCCTGCAGCTTCACGGTTGATACGGAGATGCCGGCCTTGTAGCCGTCCAGAATGGACTGGATCAGTTGCTCGGTCTCAACTTCAACCTCGGCCTTCTTGGTCGTCAGCACGTCGTCAATCAGGGTGCGGCCGATGACTTCGCGGATGGCGGACTCCGCCGCATTGCGCACCGTCTTCGGGCCATTGTCGATATTGAACAGGTAGTTGCCGACATCCTTGATCTTGTATTGCACGATGAACGAAATATCGACGATGTTCTCGTCCTTGGTGAGCATCAGTGATTCCTGATTCACCTTGCGCACTCGGCCATCGGAGAGCCCACGGAAACCGATTTCCACACGCTGCACGCGCGTGACCGGCAATTTCTCTACTGACTCCATCGGATACGGCAGATGCCAGTTCAGGCCCGGCCCCTTGGTGGCCGAATGCTGGCCAAAGCGGAGCACGACTGCCTGCTCGTCTGCCGCCACGACATAGATGCCGGAAGCCAGCCAGACCAGAGACAGAAGACCCAACAGACCGGTCAGCAGCGCCTTGTTGGCCTTGAAGCCGCTAAAGCCTTTCCCGTTTCCTCCACCGCCGCTACCGCCGCCGAATAGGCCGGAAAGCCTCTCCTGCAAACGACGGACGACCTCATCGATGTTGGGTGGTTTCTGGTTGGGGCCTTTACCCCATGGGTTTTGCTGATTCGGATCACTCCAAGGCATGCACTATCTCCATACAAATACTGGGTTGCCGGCAAATATTTCGGCCGGGCCGCGCAGTGTAGCGGCAGCAGCACAGGGATGCACGCTATTAAACTCACACACTTCTGCTGCTATGCTTGCCGTATGCCCGTTCTTTTCAGATGGATTTTCTACGGCGCCATAAGCCGCGCCCTGGGCATCATGCTGGCGCTTCTGGCCGTATTCTTCATTATCGAGGCCTTCGACAAGGCCCGCTATCTTGGCCACGGACTGGGAACCGGCCTGCTGATCGAGTACATGACATTGAAGATACCGTTCATGATCGTTGAATTCTTGCCAATCATCCTGCTGCTGGCCGCCACCATGTATCTGACGGAGTTGTCGCGCCACAACGAACTCGTCATCATGCGGGCGGCCGGACTCGGTGTGGACAAGATACTGATTCCGCTGCTTTTCGTGGCGGGTATCGCTGCTGTTTCCAGCTTCATCCTGGGCGAGTGGGTCACCCCGATTACCAACCAGCGGCTGGACAAGATCGAGCGCATAAACATCCACCAGAAACCGGAAACCCGCCAGGGCGTTCAATGGTTGAAAGAAGGGAAACAATTCTTCCGCCTTCAGCCTCTGGGTAATGATGTGTTTCAGCTCATCATGCTGGAAACCGACAGCAAAGGCGGTTGGTTAAGGCGCATGGATGCCGCCAAAGCAAAGTACGCAGACGGCCACTGGCAATTGACCGACATCAACATCAGCCAGCCTGATGCTTCCGGACTGCGCATAAAGCATGTCGAAGCCATGGACATCCCGGCCAGTGTCGGCCCGGATACGGCCGATCCGCCCAAGCCCCGCCACATGTCTTTTCTGGAGTTGAAGAAGTACGCGCATGACCTGGATTATGCGGGATTGGCGGCGGGCAGCTTTAATTTCGCCCTGCACCGCAAGCTGGCAGCTCCCTTCGCCTGTCTGGTGATGGTGCTGCTGGCAACCGCCCTGTGCATTCATCTGGGCAGCCGCACTGCCGCCGCCTCGTGGGGCACTGTTGCGGCTATTGGTCTGGGCCTGGCCTTTTATGTGATAGGAAATACCAGCGGCCTGTTATCGGCCGGTGACCGCCTGCCGGCAGCCTTTGCCGCCTGGCTGCCCAACCTGATTTTTGCCGGACTTGCCGGTTTTCTGCTATTGCATCGCGAAGGGCATTGATCGGAGTAAAGAAAACAGGGTAACCAGCTTCGCTCAGTCAGCCTGGTTCGCATATAGGAAGTGAGCCGCCTACGAATATCCGCTTTGGAAGCAGACATTTTATATCAGAAAAGTTCAGCAGGGTGATGATGAGATTTACCGGTTATCGCTAACTAATCGCTTAAAAAGAAAAAAGCCCCTGGGGAACAGGGGCTTAAAGTGGCGGAGCGGACGGGACTTGAACCCGCGACCTCCGGCGTGACAGGCCGGCATTCTAACCAACTGAACTACCGCTCCAATTAAAAGACGCGGCGAACTATACGTCGCCGCGCAGATCGCGCAATGGTGGGCGAAACAGGGATCGAACCTGTGACCTACGGCTTGTAAGGCCGTTGCTCTCCCAGCTGAGCTATTCGCCCTTCATAAGCGGGCGAAAGATAATCTTGCAACCCTTAAATAGCAAAGGCGGAACACATGGTTCCGCCCTCACTCAAGTTAAAAAAAAGACTTACCTGACGGCGTCTTTCAGGCCCTTGCCAGCCTTGAACTTAGGTGCCCTGGACGGCCCCACATGGATGGTAGCGCCGGTGCGAGGGTTACGCGCTATGCGTGCCGCACGATTTACTACTGAGAAAGTTCCAAAACCTACCAAGCTCACTGATCCTCCGCTTGCCAATGCTCCGGAAATACCACTAATAACTGCTTCAACAGCAGAGCCTGCTGCTGACTTGCTGAGGCCAGTTGCGCCAGCCACGTGATCAATCAATTCTGCCTTATTCATGTATCCTCCCGCTAACGAAATTAGGTATGCGACTATACGTGCGACACCCCATCATCTGTCAACTATTTTTTTATTAATGTGCCATCGGAACATCCTCTTGCGCATGAACACCTGGCACAACCTGCGAAACAAAGCCATTCGACATGCTCATCCCGCTTGGCAACCGGATCAGCGCGTGCTTCAGCACTTCATCCATATGGCTCACGGAATTAATTTTCAGCCCCTGTAACACATTCTCAGGCACGTCCCGAAGGTCTTTCGCATTCTCAGCAGGAATTACCACGTGCGTCAAGCCCCCGCGCAATGCCGCCAATAATTTTTCTTTCAGGCCGCCGATTGGCAAGGCCATGCCGCGCAACGTTATCTCGCCTGTCATGCACATCTCGCGCTTGACGGCGATGCCCGTCAGCGCCGAAACGATGGCTGTCGCGATGGCCAGTCCTGCCGAGGGGCCATCCTTGGCAATAGCGCCTTCGGGCACATGCACATGGATTTCCACCTTTTCGTGAAAATCTGCCTTCAGCCCCAGTTGTACGGCCCGCGACCGCACATAGCTCAGCGCTGCCTGGGCGGATTCCTGCATCACGTCCCCGATCTGGCCGGTTACCGTCAGTTTGCCCTTGCCGGGCATGATGGCTATTTCGATCGGCAGCAGGTCACCACCAGCCTCCGTCCAGGCCAGGCCCGTGACCACTCCAACCTGATTCTCCTTTTCGGCCAAACCGTAATGATACCGGCGCACCCCAAGGTATCCCTCAAGACCTTCAGGCTGCGCATGAATCTTCTGCCCGGCGCCATTCTGGACGATCTTCTTCGCCACTTTGCGGCAAATCGTCGCCAGACTGCGCTCCAGACTGCGCACCCCCGCTTCATGTGTGTAGTAGCGGATGATGTCGGTGATGGCATCATCATTCACATCCAGTTGCTCCGGCTTCAAGCCATGCGCCTTGCGCGCCTTGGGCAATAAATACCGCTTTGCAATGGCCAGCTTCTCATCCTCCGTATAACCGGAAATGCGGATGATCTCCATGCGATCCAGCAGCGGCGCCGGAATATCCATGCTGTTGGCCGTGGTAATGAACATGGCCTCGGAAAGATCGTAATCCACCTCCAGATAATGATCATTGAAGGTGTAGTTCTGCTCGGGATCCAGTACTTCCAGCAAGGCCGAAGACGGATCACCACGGAAATCCGCTCCCATCTTGTCCACCTCATCCAGCATAATCAGCGGATTCTTCGCACCTGCCTTCTTCATGGACTGAATGATCTTGCCCGGCAACGAACCGATATAGGTTCGCCTGTGCCCCCTGATTTCCGCCTCGTCGCGCATGCCGCCGAGACTCATGCGCACAAACTTGCGCCGTGTGGCACGGGCAATCGACTGACCCAGCGATGTCTTGCCCACGCCAGGTGGGCCAACGAAACAGAGAATGGGGCCCTTCATCTTGCGCACCAGCTGCAACACCGCCAGATGCTCGACAATGCGCTCCTTCACCTTGATCAGGCCATAATGATCCTCATCAAGAACCCGCTCGGCCGTGTTCAGATCACGGTTAAGACGCGTACGCTTCTTCCACGGCAATTCGAGCAGCCAGTCGAGATAATTGCGCACGACGGTCGATTCGGCACTCATGGGTGGCATCATCTTCAGCTTCTTGAATTCCGATTCGGCCTTGGTCCTGGCCTCGGAACTCAGGCCCACGGATTCAATCTTTGCCGCCAGTTCTTCGATCTCGCTGTGTGTATCTTCCTCACCCAACTCCTTCTGAATCGCCCGCATCTGTTCGCCGAGGTAATACTCACGCTGACTCTTTTCCATCTGACGTTTGACTCGCGTGCGTATGCGTTTGTCCATCTGCAGCAACCCAAGCTCGTTTTCCATTATGACATAGAGCTGTTCGAGGCGTTTGATGATACCCGGGGTCTCCAGCAGTTCCTGCTTTTCTTCCAGCTTCAGATTCAGATGTGCGGCAATGGTATCGGCCAGCTTGGCGGCATCATCCACGCCGGAAACGGACATCAGCGCCTCTGGCGGCAGCTTCGGGTTCAGCTTCACGTAGGCATCAAACTGCTGAATAACGCTCTTGCAAACGCCATCCAGTTCGCTCTCATCCTCCCTGGGCTCGGACAAAAGGCCGTAGGTAGCCCGCAGACAGTCTTCACCATATTCAAGCTCACTGACATGAACACGCGGACCACCCTCAACCAGCACCTTGATGGTGCCATCCGGCAGTTTCAACAACTGTAGAATCTGGCCAATGACACCGATATCGTAGAGGTCGTCATCCCGCGGATCATCCTTGGCCGGATCCTTCTGGGCCAACAACAGAATCCTCTTGGCGCCGCTCATCACATCTTCCAGGCCACGCACGGACTTTTCCCTGCCGACAAACAGCGGCACGATCATATGCGGGAATACCACGATGTCGCGCAGCGGCAGCACAGGCAGCCTTCCCGATTCGGAAACCGTCAAAAAGGGGTTCTCTTCCTCCGGATTCAGGCCGTCGAATTCATCAGTGGACTGGGCCATTGTTTCTCCTTCAATGCGGCAGGCGATCAGCTTCAGGCAAAAGGCTTTGCCTGCAAAAATTAAATAATATTAAGCAACAGAACTACAAGATCAGGTACCGGTCTCGACCTCGGCTTCGCTGTCGGCATGAGCCAGTATCGGCTTGATCTCGCCCTCAACCACATCACGATTGATCAGGCAATCGGTGACCGTGCCCAGGGATGGAATATCGTACATCACATCCAGCATGGTGGATTCCATGATGGCGCGCAGCCCCCTGGCGCCGGTCTTGCGCTCGACAGCCTTGTCTGCAATCGCTTCCAGCGCATCCTCGGAAAACTCAAGCTTGACGCCATCATAGCCGAGCAAGGCCTGATACTGTTTCACCAGGGCATTTTTGGGCTCACTCAGAATCCTGAGCAGCGCATCCTTGTCGAGCTGGCTCAAGGCTGACACCACAGGCATACGGCCAACCAGTTCGGGAATCAGGCCGTACTGGATCAAATCCTCCGGCTCCACCTGGCTCAGAACCGCCCCGATATCACGCTCATCTTCCGTTTCAACCTTGGCGCCAAAGCCGATGGAGCCATGTTTGCTCTTGGCCTCGACAATCTTCTCCAAGCCGGAAAAAGCGCCGCCCAGAATAAACAGGATGTTGGTCGTATCCACCTGCAGGAACTCCTGCTGCGGATGCTTCCTGCCGCCCTGTGGCGGCACGGCAGCGACGGTGCCCTCAATAAGCTTCAGCAAAGCCTGCTGCACGCCTTCGCCGGACACATCACGCGTAATCGAAGGCGAGTCCGATTTGCGCGACAGCTTGTCCACCTCATCAATGTATACGATACCGTGCTGCGCCTTTTCGACATCGTAATCCGCCGCCTGCAACAGCTTCAGAATGATGTTCTCGACATCCTCGCCGACATAGCCGGCCTCGGTCAGGGTGGTGGCATCGGCCATCGTGAACGGCACGTCAAACAGCTTGGCCAGCGTCTGCGCCAGCAGGGTCTTGCCGCAACCGGTCGGCCCCAGCAGCAACACATTGCTCTTGGCGATCTCGATATCGCTCTGCTTGTTGTGCTCAATGCGCTTGTAATGGTTGTGAACCGCCACGGCAAGCATGCGCTTGGGCTGCTCCTGGCCGATCACATAGTCATCAAGAAACGCCTTGATCTCGGCAGGCTTGGGAATGCCGCCTTCGCGCTTGGCAGCACCGCCTTCACCATCTGCAAGTTCCTCAACGATGATCTCATTGCACAACTCGATGCATTCATCGCAGATAAAGACCGTGGGGCCGGCAATCAGCTTCTTTACATCATGCTGGCTCTTGCCGCAAAACGAGCAATAAAGGGTGGAGTCGCCGCTATTCTGTGTTGCCATCCTCACCTCCGGCGTTATCGCCAAACAGGGCTTCCGGGCGCTTTGTCAGCACATCGTCAACCAAACCGTAGGCCTTGGCCTCCTCAGCGGTCAAGAAATAATCGCGCTCCACATCCTCACTGATTTTCTCAAGCGGCTGCCCCGTATGGCCTGCCAGCATCTCGTTCATGCGGTCTTTCAGCTTGAGGATTTCCTTGGCATGAATCTCGATATCCGTGGCCTGGCCCTGAAAACCGCCCAGCGGCTGGTGAATCATGATACGTGCATTCGGCAGCGCAAAACGCTTGCCCGCAGCACCCGCAGCCAAAAGCTGTGCGGCCATGCTGGCGGCCTGTCCCAGGCACAGGGTTGAAACATTGCAACGGATGTATTGCATGGTGTCATAGATGGCCAACCCCGAAGTCACGAGGCCTCCCGGACTGTTGATATACAGGTAGATATCCTTGTTCGGCGCCTCGGATTCGAGAAACAGCATCTGCGCCGTCACCAGATTGGCAGCATCGTCATCCACCGTGCCAACCAGAAAGATGATGCGCTCCTTCAGCAGGCGCGAAAAGATATCGTAGGAGCGCTCGCCTCTGGCGGTACGTTCTATAACGATTGGAACCAGGTTCATACCTTCTCCTTTCTACCTTATTTGGCCTGTGCCGCATCCTTTTCAGCTTGCCATTCATCCAGGCCCTTGCTCACTTTCTTTACCTTAGCCTGTGAAATAATGAACTCCACAACTTTTTTCTCAACCAGGCGATCCTTGACCGAGTCCACTTGCCCCTTGTTATCCCGAATCCACTTCTTGAACTGATCCCGCTGCTGTTCGGGATATTCGCCGGCCAGCCGCTTGATTTCAGTCTCCACCTCAGCCTCGTCGACGTCCATGCCCGCATCCAAGCGGGCAGCTTGAAGCAATACGGCAACCTTCAGATTCTCTTCCGAGGTGTTGTGCAGACGCTCAAACAGCTTCTCCTCCTTGAACATCTCCTTTGTTACTTCCATGCCGCGGGCCTGCATGTCCTTGGCGATCCGCTTTTTGGCCTCAGCCATATCCTGCCTGATCAGGGCCTCGGGAATGCTCACCCTGTTTGCCTTGAGCAGCGCATCGAACACGGACTGGCGTGTCGCCTCAAAGGATGCCTGCTCAGTCTCGCGGTCCATGCGAGTCTGCATGTCCTTTCTCAGTGCCTTTGCACTGTCAAAGTTGATCATGCCGGCCAGTTCATCCTCATCCCTGGGGTGAACGGCCTTACCCACCTGGTTTACCTTGACCTCGAAACGGGTCTTTTTCCCAGCCAGTGGCGCGTGCTGGTGCCCTTCAGGGAAATGTACGTCGATTGTGCGCTCATCATTCACCTTGAGGCCAATCAGCCCTTCTTCAAGATCGGGCAGCAGTTGGCCGGAACCGATGACCACGCGCGCATTCTCGGCCTTGCCGCCCTCGAACGATTCGTCATCGAGATAGCCCGTGTAGTCCATATGCACTTCATCACCCTGTTCGGCCACAGCTTTATCAGCAATCTCATAGCTCACCTGATTCTCCATCAGCCGGTCGATGACGGCCTGCATTTCAGCATCTGAAGCCTTCACCTCCGTCTGGGAGATCGAAAGCCGGCCGAGCTTCTTCAACTCGGCCTTGGGCCAGGTCACAACCTTGATCGTGAAACCAAAGCCCTTCGCATCGGCCAGGCCGGCCATATCGATTTCCGGCTGCAAGGCAGGCATCAGGCCGCTCTTCTCCAGCGCCTCGATGTAATGCTCCTGCACAAGTGCGGAAGCAGTATCCTCGACCAGTTGGCCGGAAAACTTCTTCTCAATAACACTCTTCGGCGTCTTGCCCGGACGGAAGCCCGGCAGCCTGGCCTTCGACACAATCTTCTGAAGCTGAGCGGTATATTCGCGATCGTATTCCTCGCGCGGCACATGCACCTGGATATCGTGCTCGTCACTGCCCGTGCTTTTGACATTCGTCTCAATCATGAATTCCTCCGGGCGATTCGATGCCGCCTTTCAAGCAGCCGCCTTATGTGGCTGGTGCGAGAGGGGGGAGTCGAACCCCCACACCGTAAAGGTACTGGAACCTAAATCCAGCGCGTCTGCCAGTTCCGCCACCCTCGCGTCATATCCGTTCGCCTTTCCGATAATATGAGAAAAGACGTAAGAAATACAAAAAAGGGGGAGCAAGACATGGCCTGCTCCCCCTGCATGTGGTGGGCCGTGTAGGGCTCGAACCTACGGCCCGCTGATTAAGAGTCAGCTGCTCTACCAACTGAGCTAACGGCCCCAACCGTGCGCATCATATAAATCTATACGCATCATGCAACATGGGGTGGATGATGGGACTCGAACCCACAACCACCGGCACCACAAGCCGGGGCTCTACCATTGAGCTACATCCACCATGTCTGGCGCGCCTGGCAGGACTCGAACCTGCAACCTACGGCTTAGAAGGCCGTTGCTCTATCCGGTTGAGCTACAGGCGCCTGCCAAGGCATGCCGTAGCCTGCATTATTCACGGCGATCCATGAACAATGCAGACTTTAAAGTGGTCGGGGAGAGAGGATTCGAACCTCCGGCCCTCTGGTCCCAAACCAGATGCGCTACCAGGCTGCGCTACTCCCCGAATCTAGCCTTCAGACCTGCATGACCTCAGGCGCGCCGCAACTTACGATTCAAGCCGGCTTTCGTCAATGCCTGCATGTTCATTAATAGCCTACCGGAAACATCAGAGGATTTACCACACAAAAGGCAGAAAAGCCGTTTGGACGGCTGCAAGCCGCCCACAGGGTGAAAGGCGGACGCCTCGAATCAAAGGCACTAAGGCACGAAGTAAAACAAGGGGTGATTTGACGTTGCTTATCACTACTGTCCGGTTAAGCACTGACCAAGCGCATTTGCCGCTGATTTATGGTTGATTGTCGCTTAGGCGGTGGTGCGGGTCTGGTCAGAAGTTCGAGCAAATTACGGCGATGCATGAGATTGACCGATACCAGCCTTGCCAGCTGTTGCA
>QIFG01000044.1 GCA_003228735.1 Zetaproteobacteria bacterium | reverse complement strand
TGGCCTCGTCCTTTTTGAGCACAATCGGGGCGCAGCCCTGCGGGACGGGCCATTTTTGCGCTCTGCGGCGTTATTTCTCGCTGATGTGCATCAAGCACACTGCGCTCGAAACGCCTTGCTGAACTACAAAAATGACCACGTCGCTACAACTATAATTAGTGTTAACAGGCCCTAAATGGGGGAGGAATAACTTTTGATTAAAGGAAGCTCTGTAATATGCCGCAGATGAATGCCGAGCGGGACATCGTTGTAGCCATGACCGGCGCCTCGGGCGCTGCCTATGGCCTGCGCCTGATGGAGCGCCTGTCACAGGCCGGCATACACCAGCATGTGCTTCTGTCTGAAGCAGCCCGTATCGTACTGAAGCAGGAGATGGGGCTTGAACTGCCGGACAGCCCTGAACAAACAACATCCGCCCTGGCCGAGTATCTGGATATTTCTGCTGACAGGCTGACAGGCTATGGTCTGAAAGACTGGTTTTCCCCGACCGCATCGGGTTCCGCCGGCATCCGGCAGATGGTCGTGGTTCCATGCTCAATGGGCAGCCTGGCCAGGATTGCTACCGGAGCCTCGGACAACCTGATTGAGCGCGCAGCCGATGTCATGCTGAAGGAATCACGCCGCCTGATTCTTGTGCCACGCGAGACTCCGCTTTCCAGCATACATCTTGAACACATGCTGAAACTGTCCAGGCTGGGTGTGCATATCATTCCTGCCATGCCCGGTTTTTATCACCGTCCGAAAGACATTACTGAATTGATTGATTTTATCGCAGACCGCATCATGGATCACTTGGAAGTCGAAAATGGCGAGGTAAAGCGTTGGGGCGCCTGATTGCAATCAGCATCGTTTGCTTAGGGATGACGGGCTGCACGATCATGTCTGCCGCCAGTGCGATACAGGGCTCTGTCGTAGACACGATTGCGCACCTGTTCCAGGGCACTGACGTCAGTATTCCGAAGGATGCTCCGGCGGCGCTGGCTGCCGCACAGCAGGGCCTGCGAAAGCTATCGCTGGACGTCGATGTGCTGGAGCCTGTGGACGGCGGATATGAAATTCTGCTCGGCAATGAAAAATTGAACGGCCATATGAAAATCCGGCCGGACGCCAAAGTGCTTACGACTGTATTCGTGCGGGTGCGCGAGGGTGTAGGAAGGCGTACGGCTATCGAAAAAGCGGTGATCGACGCGGTGCGTGAGCAATCCGAAAATCCTGATGCGAAAAAAGAGTTCGATATGGACGGATACCTGCCGCTTTATAAAACAATGAAGGAAGGGACCAAGCAGGCAGGATGGTATCGCCGAGGTGGCTGGGTGGAGGTCGCCAAGGTTGGCGAAGGCGACTGGTTACAACTTAAACTGCCTTCAGGGGAGAAGGGCTATCTGCACCAGCCAAAAGTTGGCGTCAGCATCCCGAAGGATGTTCCGGCTGCTTCGGTGGAGGTCACCAAAGTTGGCAGAAAGAACTGGTCACAACCTAAACCGCCTTCGAGGGAGAAGGGCTATCTGCACCAGCCAAAAGTCGACGTCAGCATTCCGAAGGATGTTCCGGCTGCACTGGCTGCCGCACAGCAGAGTCTGCGAAAGCTGGCGCTGGATGTCGATGTGCTGGAGCCTGTGGACGGCGGATATGATATCCTGCTCGGCAATAAAAAATTGGATGGCCATATGAAAATCCGGCCGGAGACCAAGGAGCTTACGACTGTATTCGTGCGGGTGCGCGAGGGTGTAGGAAGGCGTACGGCTATCGAAAAAGCGGTGATCGACGCGATGCGTGAGCAATCCGAAAATCCTGATGCGAAAAAAGAGTTCGATATGGACGGATACCTGCCGCTTTATAAAACAATGAAGGAAGAAAGCAAACAGGTAGGCTGGTATCGCAGAGGAGCTTGGGTGACTTTCATCAAGGTTGGTGGAGGCAATTGGTTCCAGCTTAAGCTGCCTTCAGGAAAGAAGGGCTATCTGCACAAGCCGGAAGCCATAAGAGCGGGCAAGTAGGAGAAGTATATGCAGATCGACAGCAAATTACTGGATGAGCTGGCCGAGAAAATCAGCGGAGGGATCAAAGCGCTGGGGCAGGTAAAAGGTGAGGCAGAGGCACAAATTCGTTCCTCCCTGGAAAGCGCCTTTGCCAACTTTGATGTCGTAACCGGCGAGCGCATGCAGGTTCAGGAGGCTTTGCTTGCCCAGGCGCGGAAAGAAATCAAGACGCTGGAGTCGCGCATCAAGGCATTGGAAGCCCAGCTAAAACAGGATGACAAAAAACCCTGATGCCATAAACCCCAGCCAGTGTCTTCTGATGCCATCAGGCAGGCAGTGAGAGTGAGGGCGGGAAGACAACTCCCATGTTAGCCAGGCTGGCCAGTGCGGCACTCAGGGGACTATCGGCCGAAGCGGTGGATGTCGAGGTCGACCTTTCACGCGGCCTGCCGTGCTGGAACATGGTCGGGCTGCCGGAGGCGGCGGTGCGCGAATCCAGGGATCGTGTACGCGCCGCCCTGCTCAATGCCGGTTTCGAATTTCCTCTGCGTCATATCACCGTCAACCTTGCCCCTGCAGACAGGCGCAAGGACGGTACGCATTTTGACCTGCCGGTAGCCATCGGCCTGCTCATGGCATCGGGCCAGATACCGCCCGATAAGCCTGATGACAAAACACCTTTCATGCTTGGAGAACTGGCGCTGGATGGCAGGCTGAACCCGGTTGTCGGTGCCCTTCCCCTGGCCCTGTTTGCCCGCCAGGAAGGCTTCACGCATTTGATTCTGCCCCGGGAAAATGTGGCCGAGGTCATCGATGTGGAGAGCCTAACGGTCATGGGCGCAGACAACCTGCTACATGTGGCGCAACACCTGGCCGGCAAAATCCAGCTTGAGGCAACGGCGCCATCAGGCAGGAAAACCGGAGACAGCGAACCAATCCCGGACATGGCCGATATACGCGGTCAGCAACAGGCCAGGCGGGCAGTCGAGATCGCCGCTGCCGGCGGCCACCATTTGCTGATGTCCGGCCCGCCCGGCGTCGGCAAAAGCATGCTGGCCAAACGCATGCCCGGTATTCTGCCACCGTTGACACTGGAACAGCGCCTGGAGGTCAGCCGCATCTACAGCGTAGCCGGCATGGGGAACCGCATGCCCATGTCTCCGGTGCCGCCATTTCGTACACCGCATCATTCCGCTTCGGACGTCGCCATGATCGGAGGCGGCAGTATTCCCCGCCCGGGCGAGGTGAGCCGCGCCCATTTCGGCGTATTGTTTCTGGATGAGCTGGCCGAATTCCGCCGCCCGGTGCTGGAGGTGCTGCGCCAGCCACTGGAAGACGGGTATGTATGCATTGCCCGGGCAGCGGACACCCTGAAATTCCCGGCCCAGTTTCAACTCATAGCCGCCATGAACCCGTGCGCCTGCGGCTACTGGGGACACCCCACTCGTTCCTGCCACTGCACACCTGCCCAGATCAAACGATACAGGCAACGTATCTCCGGCCCCCTGCTCGACCGTTTCGACATGCAGGTGAACGTGCCGCCGGTAGAGCGGGAAGAGTTGACCCGCATGCAGCCGGGGGAGCCATCCGGCCGGCTGGCCGCCAGGGTGCTGGCTGCCCGGCAGCGCCAGTATGCCCGGCTGGGTGAAGGACATACCAATGCCCGCATGACTACCAGGAAAATCGAAGGCCATGCCCGCCCGGACAGCGAGGGGGCAAAGCTGCTGGATACGGCCATGGAACGCTTTGGCCTGTCGGCCCGCGCCTATCACCGCATTCTGAAGGTTGCACGCACCATTGCCGACCTTGAAGGCGAAGAGGTCATGTCCGCCCGGCATATTGCCGAGGCTTTACAGTACCGCGGCGAGCCCGACACATCCGCCTTCTAGCAGAGGACAGTCTTCCCATCTTTATTCCCGGCTCATGGCTAGGCTTGCAGTAGGGTATGATTTTCGTACATTGCAACCCATGTTGAGCCGTTGCCTGATTACCGCCCTGATCTGTCTGCCGTTGATGACGGCCTGTACATCCGAGCAAAATCAGCCAAACGAAGCTGTACCTCAGGCACAAATCCTTGCCGTGGAAGCCGGGCTTAAGAGCGCCGTCTTTGAAAACGGCGTCAAACTGGTCGTTGAAGAGGACCATTCGGCGCCCGTGGCCATGGTGCAGATATGGCTGAAGGTCGGCGGCCGCGATGAAATGCCCGGCAAAACAGGGCTGGCGCATGTATTCGAACACATGATGTTCAAGGGCTCGGACAAGCTGGGACCCGGTGAATTCTCAAAACGAATCGCCGCCATGGGGGGCAATGACAACGCCTTCACCAATCACGATTACACAGCCTATTTTGAAACCGTGCCTGCCGCCCAGGTGGACGAAGTGCTGGCCATGGAGGCCGAGCGCTTCGCCCACCTGAAGCTGGAGGCAAAAGACTTCGCCAAGGAAATTGAGGTCATCAAGGAAGAGCGGCGCATGCGCACCGAGGACGACCCGAACAGCCGCATGTTTGAGGAACTGTCTGCCGCATCCTTAAGGCTGCACCCGTACCGCAATCCGGTCATCGGCTGGATGCAGGATCTGGAGCGGCTCGACATTTCCGATGTGCGCGCTTTTTACCGCAAGCATTACGTGTCCGGCAATGTCACCGTTGTCGTAGTCGGCGATGTGGATTTCGATCACCTGCTGACGAGTGTTGGCGAAAGCTTCGGCCAACTGAAAAAACAAACTGCGCCAGCGCGCTTCAATCCCGAAGAGCCCGACCCCCTGGGCCCGAAGCGCGTTCTGGTTACTCTGCCAGCGCAATTACCACTGATCGCCTTTTCCATACCCGTGCCCGTCTGGAAGCCCGGCGAGAACGACCGCGAGGCGGCAGCCCTGGCTGTGGCTACCGAGATTATGGCGGGGGGGCGCTCGGCCCGGCTGCACCGCGAAATCGTGGATAAACAGCGGCTGGCTTTCGATATCGGGGCCGGCTACGACCCGTTCGGCATGGGCCTTGATCTCTGGTATGCCTACGCTGCTCTGGGTCCCACACACAGACCCAAAGAACTCGAAGCCGCCTTCTGGAAGCAGATCGGCGGCATGGCGGAAACGCCGCCGGAAGAATCATCGCTGGCTGCCGCCAAGCGGCGCATCGTAGCTTCCGAAGTCTTTGCACGCGATTCGCTTTATCTGCGCGCCAAGCAGATCGGCATCATGGAAACCCGCGAGATCGGCGCCGGCAAGCGCGATGCATGGCTGGACGCCATTCGCCAGGTCGAGTCCGTAGACGTGCGGGATGCTGTAAAGCGTTGGCTTAAGCCGGAACGAACCACCACCGGCCTGCTGCAACCGAAGGCGCCATCATGATGCATCAAGGTTTTTCACCACAAAGGCACGAAGGCACGAAAAACAGAACACGGATTTTTCTTCTTGGCACCCTTTGTGCCTTGGCGGTTCATTTCTTTCCGGTCATGGCCTTTGCCGTCCCGGCTATCGAAGAGGCACGGCTGGATAACGGCCTGCGCGTGCTGCTGATGCAGGCGCACAACGTGCCAATGGTCAGCATGCAATTGACACTACCGGCAGGCAGCCGCTTCGACCCCGAAGGGCAGGGTGGCACGGCCAGCACACTGGCTTCCATGCTTTCTGATCACACTGTCCGGCATGATTTCGTAGCCTGGGCCAACCTGCTTGATGCCGAGGCAATACGTCTCGGCGCGGGCGCGGGCCGCGATAATCTTGATCTCTCGCTGACCGTGCTGAAGGAGGCTCTGCCGGCAGGAGTCAACGCCTTTGCCGAAGCGCTATTAAAACCCGGCTGGGATATCGTCCGCTTTGAAATCCTCAAGGAGGATGCCATCGCCGCCGCCCAGAAGGCGCAGGAAGAGCCCGGAGTGCGCGCCTCCGAAGCCCTCGGCCAACTCGTGTTCGGCACACACCCTTACGGCCACCGGCCGGATGGCAGCCTGAAAAGCCTGAAGCGCATCGAACTGAACGGCCTGAAGCAACTTTACCGCAGTCAGGTGAAGCCTGAAGGGGCTGTGCTAGCCGTCAGTGGTGATGTGAACATGCCGGAGTTGCTCAAACTTCTGGTTCCATTGCTGAAGGACTGGCAGGGCAAGCCGGAGAAAGGCCTGTTCGATATCGAACCTCCAGCCAATACCCAAGGTCTGAGTGAACAGGTCGAGATGGAGACAAAGCAGGCCCTGGTCAGCCTTGGGAGACTCGGGCCGGACAGAAAGGCCACTGACTTTTTCCCCGCCTTCGTACTGAATCATATCCTTGGTGGCGGCGGTTTTTCCTCCATTCTGATGGAGGAGGTGCGCGAAAACCGCGGGCTCGTTTACGGCATCTATTCCTATTTCGTGCCGCTGGCCGTGCCGGGGCCTTATGTCATCAGCCTGCAAACCCGTGCCGATCAGGCGGATCAGGCCAGCCAGGTTGTGCGCGATGTGCTGGCGGAGTTGTTTGAAAAGGGCGTAACCGACAAACAACTTCATGACGCCAAGTCCAACCTCATGGGCAGCTTTGCCCAGCGCATGGATTCCAACCGCGAACGCGTGGGACTGATCGGCATGATCGGCTTTTACGACCTGCCGCTGGATTACCTGCAGACATGGACGGATAAGGTCAACGCAGTTTCCACCGCCGATGTCAAACAGGCCGCCGGACGCTACCTGAACCCGGAAGACTGGAATCAGGTCCGCGTCGGCCCGCTAACCGAAAACAAGGATTCCCAGGTCACCTCGCCCCCTGACGCTGACACCTCGCCATAGAGCCCCTTGCTAAATTCTGGGTGGATGAGTGACAATCCCACTTCGAGGCTATTTTCGAGATGGAATGAGGAGCATGGTGGTTCCATGTGCCGACAAAAAGGCCGTAGGCCGTTTGGACGGACTTTAGGCCGCCCGCAGGGTGAGGGCCAACGGCCTGAATCAAATTCCAGCTTGGAAATAGACCGGAGTGGGGAAGTCAATCGCCGCTCATGAATTTAGCAAGGGGCTCTAACAATGCGCATCACAGCAGGCAGCCTCAGAGGACGGAATATCCACGTTCCTGACATCAATGGGCTCAGGCCAACACCGGCCAAGGTGCGGCAGGCGCTGTTCAACATTCTGGGAAGCATTGAAGGCTGGCAGGTGCTCGACCTGTTCGCTGGCTCCGGCCTGATGTCTCTGGAATCAATCTCGCGCGGTGCGGAAACCGCTACCTCCATCGAGCAGCATCGCAAGGCATGTGAATACTTGCAAAAAGTCCGGCATGAATGGCAGTTGGAGAAAACCTGGCGCATCCTGCCGGGCGAGGTTGAGAAGACTTTGGCCAAACTGGCTGACAACCATTTCGACCTGATCTTTGCCGACCCGCCCTATGAACAGGGCATCGCCGAACAGATCCCCACTTGGCTGATACAACATGGTATTTCCTGCCACTGGCTGGTTATCGAGGAGGCTTCCCGCACAGCACCTGTATGGCCTTCAGGCTGGACGCTTATGCAATCCCGGCGCTATGGTGACACCTGTTTGAATTTTCTTGTCCCGGAGAAACAACAGTGAAGCAAAGCGCAGTTTATCCCGGCACCTTTGATCCCATCACCCTGGGCCATGTGGATGTGGTCAATCGTGGCCTGAAGCTGTTTGATCACGTGGTCATCGGCGTGGCGGAAAATCCCAACAAGGAACCAATGTTCGATCTCGAAGCCCGGCTGCGCATGGTCAGCCAGACCTTTCAGGACGAATCGCGGGTGGAAGTCGTAGCCTTCAGCGGCCTGCTTGTTGAACTGGCTCAGACACAGAAGGCCGAAGCCATCCTCCGAGGCCTGCGCGCCGCCTCCGATTTCGAATACGAATTCCAGATGGCGACGATGAACCGGCGGCTGGATGAGAAAATCGAAACCGCCTTTGTCATGGCGCGCGAGGACTACACCTTTGTCTCCTCTCGCTTCATCCGCGAAATCTCCAGCATGGGCGGCGATGTCTCGGCGCTTGTACCAGAGTCAGTCATTCCCTATCTGGAGGGAAGCAAGTGATGTTATTGAGGTGCGGGCATGATGGTTAAGAAGGCCATTATCGACACAATCACCCGCCGCCACCCCGGCGTGCAAGCCATCTACCTGTTCGGTTCGTGGGGTACGGCAGACGAATGGCCGAATAGCGACGTAGATATCGCCATGCTTTTGCCGGCCAGGACAGCGAAAACACTGAGGTTGCCCGATCTTATCGAGACACAGGCCGCTTTGGCGGCACTGTTGCATAAATCCGTGGACCTGTTGAATCTGCGCCGGGTTTCCACGGTATTCCAAAAAGAAGTGGTCGTGGCTGAGCGCCGCATATTCACCGCCGATGCCGGTGCGGCGGAGGAGTTTGAAATGCTGGTGTTTTCGTTTTACCAGAAGCTCAACCAGGAGCGGCGAGATATTCTGGATGATTTTTGGCGAACAGGGAGGGCGTACCGCGTATGAACGATACGGTTATCAATAAGGTGCAAAGCATCGAACGTTGCATAGGCCGCGCCCGGGAAGAGTACCGGTTGGCGGCGGGTGATTTTCAAGCGGACGTTTCCCGGCAGGATGCCGCCATTCTCAATGTGACCCGGGCATGCGAGCAAGCTATAGATTTGGCAAATCATACGATCAAGGCAGCCAAGTTGGGCATACCTATGGAAAGCGCCGAGAGTTTCAGTTTGCTGGCCAGGGCCGGGGTGATTTCTTCGGATCTGGAGGAGAAACTGATAGGCATGGTCGGATTTCGCAATGTTGCAGTACATGAATATCAGAAACTGGATATCGGCATCGTGGAAAACATCATCCTCGACGGGCTTGATGAACTGCTAAAATTGACGCATTGCATTGTAGAATTTGAAAGGCATGGCACTGCATAACGTTAGGAAAAGAGGACGAAAATGATCTGGGTGACGAAGGCAAAGTATGATGGCGATTATCGCGTACTGATGGAATTCAATGACGGGAGGACAGACATTGTTGATCTAAGCGATACTATCCTGAACGGTCAACGCCACTGCAACGGCGGTTCATCCATGAGTGCCGCCTGTTCCTTCAGCGAAAGGATGTGCTCTTCCCAGTAGTTCTGGGAGTTGAACCACGGGAAGGCCAGCTTGAAGGCGGGGTCATCCCAGCGCCGAGCCAGCCAGGCGGCGTAATGCATCATGCGCAGGGTTCGCAGTGCTTCAACCAGGTTGAGCTCGCGGGTGTTGAAGTCGTGGAAACGGGTATAGCCCTCAAGCAGGGCCGCAAGGCCGGACTCCATGTGCGTTCGGTCGCCGGTTAGGAACATCCACAAATCCTGAATGGCCGGACCCATGCGGGCATCATCGAAATCAACGATATGCGGGCCATCGCCGGTCCACAGGATGTTGCCGGGATGGCAGTCACCGTGAAGCCGGATGGTGCGGAACTCGCCCGCCCGTTCAAACAGGGCATCCACCCGGTCGAGCAGGTCTTCCGCCAGCGGCTCGTACACGCGTTCGAGCTCCGGCGGAATGAATCCCTCATTGAGCAAAAAGTTGTATGAGTCCTCGCCGAAGTGCTTGATGCTCAGCTCCGGCCGGTAGCTGAAATCCTCACTGGCCCCGAGCGCATGGATGCGGCCGAGAAAACGGCCGAGTTGTTTCAGGTGTTCATGGTTTTCGAGGTCCGGCGCGCGGCCGCCCCTCTTCGGGTAGAGGGCGAAGCGGTAACCGTGATGCTCAAAAAGCGTCTCGCCTTCAATGGAAAGCGGTGGCACGACCGGAATCTCAAGGCCGGCCAGATCGAGCGTGAATTGATGCTCCTCAATGATGGCCTCATCCGTCCAGCGCAAGGGCCGGTAGAACTTGGCGATCACGGGTGGCGCATCAACAACGCCCACCTGGTAGACGCGGTTTTCATAAGAGTTCAGCGCAAACTGACTGCCGTCGCAATCAAATCCAACGCTTTCTATGGCCTGAAGCACCTGCTCCGGCCCAAGGGCATAAAATGAGCCTGTTTCGTTTGACTGCTCCACACCCGAAGGCTAACGGCTATTTGGGAATATGGATAATGGAAGCCTTGAAAAGGTGATGATAACGCTTTGCATGAGGGGCTGGAGCAAAGCGGAAGTCCCTCTCGAATTTTTTGTTATGCGATTATTTATCATTATTAGAGGAAATAATCTTCTTTAGTTTTTTATTTGTATCTATTACGATGCGTGGTGTTTTATTTCGATTTGACGTGCTTCTAACTGCTGAATTTTTTCATCATGTTCATCAAGAAAATTAGTTATGATTGCATGCGACAAAGCCCCCATGGCAGCAATCATCCATATAATGGGGGATACATCACCATTCTGAATCCAACCAACTAAGTAGGCGATTCCCATTAGTAGAATAAATGCGAAGAGGATCTGAAGGGGAAGGGCAATGAGCCTTACTTTTGAATCCTTAGCATCTGCTATTAATACTTGTGCTTGCTCTGATTTAACATTTTCTTTTTTCATTATGATCCCCGCTAAACTTCTATGAAAACTTGTGAAATCACATGGTTATGTTGTTCTATCATTCAACTTAATAAGCTTTCAATTTCTTCGTCTATATCAGAGAGTGCTTTTTTTATTTCCAATGCTATATCGTAAAAACCGTGCTTTAAATCTAATTCTGTTTTATCTTCCTTTTCCATAAATTCACCAAATTTCTTTGTCACGTGGTCTGGAAATAATATTTCAATATTGCTCATCATATCCGAACCATAAGAGTTGTTTGCCATTCCTTTTGATAACTCTTCCAAAGTTGTTTTAGAAAGATCTTCTAGTCGGTTTCTTTTGTTTTCAAGAATTCGGATATTTTGTTCTGTTTTCCATTTTTTATGTTGAACCCACATGGCAAACCAAGTGCCGGAACCAGTGAGTAGTCCGCCTATAACAACGCCGATGATGGCTTCACTCATTAAATAAATCTCCTAAATGCATAACGCAGAGTTCACTGGCGCAGCGCTGGTTGCCGCGTCCAGTGGAACGACATGTTATGACTGCGAAAAAAGCTTTCGGTATTCGGAAAGGATTTCATTCGCCATTGTCTCGCTGTCTAGCAATTTTGCAAAAGCAACTGCTACAAGAAGTGTAATTGAACAAGCCGCAGATACTAACTCAGATATCTGTTCCTCGCTGTAATTACAAACTATCTCTGTAGCGGTATGACGACTTGCAACCTGTATGTAACCCCCATGGGTATAGCTACACATTATTTTCCAAACTTTCTGTTTCGTTGCTTTGAGTAGTCCTCCTTCGTAACCGGGGACAGTTTCAATAGCTAGTATCAGTTGACCGATTCTCGGTGGTTCGCAGTTGTTAATGAAGTTGTTCAGTTCTTGTTCGCTCGCGCAGTGATGAAACCAAATGCCTCGTATGAAACCCTCAAATTGCGGACGAAGTAGAGCGCAAGCCGAGCCGTAGTGCGGGTGAGGTTTGTTTGATATTAAGAGTTGTATGGCCCCATGATGTTCGAGGGACAAATGCAGTAAGCCTGCCGAAACTTTACTTCTGTCGGAGGCGTCAATCGTAGCCCCATCAAAACGAGCGTTACATTCGTTGAGCCACTTCGCAGAGGTGGCAATGGTATTATCTAGTGACATAAGAGCCATAACAGTGTTGATAAGCGGAAAACATTCCATGTATTTCGTTCATAGATACGGGCATAATTCCCCCATATTCCATATTAAGCCGCAAATACGGAATGGAAAAACAGTGTCCCGAATGAACAACCCCGTGGCAAGACCACGGGGTATCAAAAGAGCTTCAACTGCCGAAGCTCGCCCTTGGGCTTGCCTTGACCCTCTACGTAC
>QIFG01000073.1 GCA_003228735.1 Zetaproteobacteria bacterium | reverse complement strand
TGATGAGTCGTGTCTGAAAAGCGCAAGACTGCTACCGCAGCTTGCTCTTTCAAACTCTCAACAAAGTTGCACTTACGAATTGAATCCGCGCCCTATTATTTCGGGCCGCGATATACGTAATAATACGTATTGACAAATTGGATTTATGGTGCTCATGAAACAAAAAAGGGACGCATATGCGCCCCTTTTGATTCAACAGATTGAAAGTCCGAATCAGAGATTGCCCATCTTCGGCAAATCGCCAACCAGCGGAGCGACATAATCAATCCAGGCCTGGGTGACGTCGTTCCCCGCCTCGTTGATATATTCACCCTTCATCTCGGTGGCCTCGCGCGCTACGGTGGAAAGCGGCGTGATGAAGCACTCGCTTTCATACGGGTCACTGCTCAGGCGGCGGATGGCCACAGAGCCGTTTTCCGTGCCTGTCACGGCATGGTTAACGGCGAATTCCCCCACCCTGCGCGCTTCACCGGCATCGATCTCGGAGATGATTGTCGGATAGCTGCGCTGCAGGTAACCGAAGGTATCGGCCCGCACGCGCACCTTTTCGCCGGAGAAAGCGTCTTTGACATGCGCAGACAGGCAGTCACCCAGCGCGCCTGTGCCGGAAAGCTGGATATTGCCGTGGCTGTCGCGCTCGCCGGTTGACGCAATCGGATTGCCATCGGCATCGGCAATGCCTTCGGATGCGGCCACCACACAACGGCCATATTTGGCCACGGCATCACGTACATCCTGCTTGAATGACGCGACATCGAAGACACGCTCCGGCAGGTAAATCAGATGCGGGCCATCTCCTTCGTTCTGACGCGCCAGCGCTGAAGCAGCGGTCAGGAATCCGGCATGGCGGCCCATGACGACATTGATCTTGATGCCTGATAGTGCACGGTTGTCGCGGTCATCACCCATGAAGGCCAGGGCCACAAAGCGGGCGGCCGAGGCAAAGCCCGGACAGTGATCGGTGACGCGCAGATCGTTATCAATGGTTTTCGGAATATGCACGGTGCGAAAATCGTAATTCGCTTCAATAGCCATCTCGGCAATAATATGCGCCGTCTCGGCCGAATCGTTGCCGCCAATATAGAAGAAGTAGCGCACGCCCTGCTTTTTGAACACCTCGAAAACGCGCTCGCATTCTTCTTTGCCCGGTTTCAGGCGAACAGAGCCAAGGGCCGCCGCCGGCGTACCCGCGACCTGCTCCAGTTGTTCTGCACTCTGGGTGGTCAGATCAATGAAGTTCTCATCCATAATGCCCTGAATGCCATGCCGGGCGCCAAGAATGCCGGTGATGTTTTCCTGTCCCCTGGCCGCCAGAACAGCACCTACGAGAGACTGATTGATCACTGCCGTGGGACCGCCGCTTTGCCCGATAACCATTTTACCTTTCAACGCCTGCATGATTCCCTCCATGGATGTCTGTCGATAGCCTGTGCGAGCCGGGCATTATATCGGCCATCCGATAAATGTCTCGCCCGATATGAAAATCCCTCACACGGAGAAGCGATGGACATCCAGACCCTGGCTCGCCTGCTCACCGAGGCTGGCGATAACATCATACTTCCTGGCCTGACGAGGCAGGATGACGTACAGACCAAGGCCGATGGCTCGCTGGTTACAAAGACGGACATGGCCTGTCAATCCTTCATTCAACAGCGGCTGCTGCAGATGGATGCCGGTATCGGCTTTCTTGGCGAGGAAATGTCTGTCAGCGATCAGAAGAGCTGCCTGGAAGCCGGCGACAGTTACTGGTGCCTGGATCCGCTGGATGGCACCACCAACTTTTCCGGCGGCTTTCCAGTCTTCGCCATCTCGCTGGCTCTGATCGATAACGGCAGGCCTGTGCTGGCGTGTATCTACGACCCAATTCTACGTGAAACATTCGCAGCCAAATGTGGGCAGGGCGCATGGCTGAACGGCGCGCGTATCAGGGCATCGGAAACCACGGCCATGAAGGAATCGGTAGGGTTTATCGACTTCAAGCGTCTGCCTGCTGGAATGGCCATGCGTCTTGCCAGCAAACCCGGTTACCGCAGCCAGCGCAACATCGGCAGTTGCGTGCTGGAATGGTGCTGGATGGCGACAGGCCGGGCACAGTTTATCCTGCATGGTGGGGAACAACTCTGGGACTATGCTGCCGGGCTGCTCATTGCAGAAGAGGCAGGCTGTATCGTCAGTGACTTCTCTGGAGGGCGCCCGTTTGACAAACAGCAGTTAAGCAGCCCGATCGCCGCTGCATGCAACAAGACGATTCACCGTCAAATCATGAAACAGCTTGTTTTCGACTGATGTTTCCAGACTGAATTGCTTACATAAACCCGTTTTTTCAAGGGTCGCATTTTTGGCCAAAATCCGTTAGTATGCCGTTCCCCGCGAGGGGGTGTCTTTATTAAGGTTTCAATACTTAGGGAGGGAAGCATGGCCAGCGTTTGCGATCTGAAAATTGATCTGGTGGAAGTCTGTGAGGCTGTCGCCCGCGCATGCGCGCCATTCGTCGGCTCAGGCCAGAAAGACGAAGGCGACGGCCTGGCTGTGGATGCCATGCGCATGCGCATCAATGAAGTGCCGATGCGCGGCACAGTTGTCATCGGCGAAGGCGCCAAGGACGAGGCTCCTGCCCTTTACGATGGAGAAAAGGTGGGTACCGGCAAAGGCATTGGCGTGGATATCGCCGTTGACCCGATTGAGGGCACAAATCTTTTCGCCAAGGACATGCCCGGCTCCGTAGTAACGCTGGCTGCGGCTCCCGAAGGCTCCATGTATGAACCCGGCTCATGTTTCTATATGGATAAACAGGTCTACTCCCATGCCGCCCGCGGCAAGATCGATCCCGCGGCGCCAATCAAGGAACGTCTGAAGCAATTGGCCAAGGCCACAGGGAAAGATGTTGATGAATTGCGCGTGTTCCTGCTTGATAAACCGCGCCATGAAGAAATGAAACAGCAGGTTTATGCAGCAGGCGCCAAAGTGCGCCTGGCGACCGATGGCGACGTCAACGGCGCGATCCAGGCAATTCTGGGTCATGGCGTCGATGCGCTATTCGGTATCGGCGGCACGCCGGAGGGCATCGTCGTCGCCTGTGCGGCGCGCGCCATGGGTGCGGAGATGTTCGGCCGCATGGCTCCACAGAAAGATTTTGAGGTCGAGCTCTGCAAGAAGGAAGGCATCGACACCAAACGCATCATTGCCCGCGATGAGCTTGTGACCAGTGAAGACGTCATGTTCATTGCCACAGGCCTGACCAGTGGCGCCTATGTGCATCACGTGAAAGTCGGCCACGACGACAGAGGTAAATACATGACCACGGATACCGTGGTTCTCTCCGGTTCGGTTGGCGACTTGCGCCAGGTGGTCACGACGGTTCATATTTAAAGCATTGGCCGATTATAAAATAACACACGGAATCGATCATAAAGCGAAGTTATGGCAATCATCATAACTGCTGATTAGAAATTATAGTTGTCGTATCGTTCGTCAATCGAGTTGATAAAATATTAAAATTGCGAGGGGATCACAAATGAGTAACACCAGCCGTAGAGAACTTGCCAACGCCGTTCGCGCACTTGCGATGGATAGCGTCCAGAAAGCAAACTCCGGACACCCGGGCGCTCCGATGGGCATGGCGGATATCGCTGAAGTCCTTTGGAACGATTACATGAAGCACAACCCGACGAACCCGAAATGGGCCGATCGCGACCGCTTCATCCTTTCAAACGGTCATGGCTCTATGCTGATCTACTCTCTGTTGCACCTGACCGGCTACGATCTGGGCATGGAAGACCTTAAGCAGTTCCGTCAGTTGCACTCCCGCACACCAGGACACCCGGAGTACGGCTACGCACCGGGCGTTGAGACCACCACCGGCCCACTGGGTCAGGGCATCACCAATGGTGTCGGCATGGCGCTGGCTGAATCCACACTGGCGGCTCAGTTCAACAAACCAGGTCACGAAATCGTTGATCACAGCACCTATGTGTTCCTCGGCGATGGCTGCCTGATGGAAGGCATTTCACATGAAGCATGTTCGCTGGCCGGCACACTGGGTCTGGGTAAACTGATCGCATTCTGGGATGACAACGGCATCTCCATTGATGGTGAAGTTGAAGGCTGGTTCACTGATGATACGCCGGCTCGTTTCGAAGCTTATGGCTGGCAGGTTATTCGTGGCGTTGATGGCCATGATGCTGAAGAGATCAAGCAGGCGATTGAGACTGCCAGGGCAGAAACCGGCAAACCAACGATGATCTGCTGCAAAACAATCATCGGCTACGGTTCACCAAACAAAGCCGGCACGCACGACTGCCATGGCGCGGCTCTGGGGGATGAAGAAATTGCACTGGTTCGCAAAGAACTGGGTTGGGATTCTGCACCATTTGAAATTCCCGCAGATGTATACGCTGGCTGGGACAACAAGGATGCCGGCGCTGCCGCAGAAAGCGACTGGGATGCACGCTTTGCCGCATACGCAGCTGAGTTCCCTGCAGAGGCCGCAGAGTTCACGCGTCGCATTAACAACGAGCTGGCTGCGAATTGGGATGCTGGCGCAGATGCTTTCATCGCTGAAGTCGCTGCGAAAGGCGAAACCATCGCATCTCGTAAAGCATCTCAGAATGCCATTGAAGGCCTGGCCAAGATCACCCCTGAATTCCTGGGTGGCTCTGCCGACCTTGCCGGTTCAAACCTGACGCTGTGGTCTGGTGCTGAATCTATCCGCGCCCACAACCCTGGTGGTAACTATGTGAACTACGGCGTACGCGAGTTTGGCATGGCTGCCATGATCAATGGCATATCCCTGCATGGCGGCTTCGTCCCCTATGGTGCGACCTTCCTGATGTTCTCAGAGTATGCACGCAACGCACTGCGTATGGCTGCACTGATGAAGATTCGCCATATTGAAGTGTTCACGCATGACTCGATTGGCCTGGGCGAAGATGGCCCTACCCATCAGCCCGTTGAGCAGACGGCAACACTGCGCATGATCCCAAACATGGATGTATGGCGCCCTTGTGATGCAGTTGAATCATCTGTGGCCTGGAAAATCGCGATTAAAAATACAACTGGCCCAAGCTCATTGGTCTTCTCACGTCAGAACCTGCCACATCAGGATCGTACTGCTGAACAGATCAAGCTGATCGAACGCGGTGGTTACATTCTGAAAGACTGCGCTGGCACACCCGATGCAATCATCATTGCAACCGGTTCTGAAGTGTCTCTGGCTATGGAAGCAGCGGATGCTCTGACTGGTAAAAACATTCGCGTGGTATCCATGCCATCGACCAACGCATTCGATGCGCAGGATGCAGAGTATAAAGAGTCTGTACTGCCATCATCTGTCACTGCACGTGTTGCAGTTGAAGCCGGAGTCACCGGTTTCTGGGCGAAGTATGTTGGCCTGAACGGCAAGGTGATCGGCATCGATTCCTTCGGTGAATCTGCCCCTGCCGGCGAGCTGTACAAACTGTTTGGCATCACGACTGAGGCAGTTGTCGCAGCCGTAAACGAAATAGCTTAATTCTAATACGAGAGGAGAAAAAACATGACAATTAAGATTGGTATCAATGGATTTGGCCGCATTGGCCGCATGGTGTTCCGCGCTGTAGCAAAAGACTTCAAGGACATGGAAATCGTTGCGATCAACGACCTTCTGGACGCTGATTACCTGGCATACATGCTGAAGTATGACTCCGTACACGGCCGTTTTGACGGTGATGTTTCAGTTGATGGCGGCAATCTGGTTGTCAACGGCAAGACCATTCGCCTGACTGCCGAGCGCGATCCGGCTGACCTGAAGTGGGATGAAGTTGGCGCAGACATCGTGATTGATTGCACCGGTTTCTTCCTGACGACAGAGACCTGCCAGGCCCACATCGACGCAGGCGCATCGAAGGTTGTTCAAAGCGCGCCCGGCAAGGATGACACCCCGATGTTCGTTTATGGCGTGAACCATAATGACTACGCAGGTCAGGCCATTGTTTCTGCCGCTTCCTGCACCACCAACTGTCTGGCTCCGATGGCCAAGGTTCTGCATGACAATTTCGGCATCAAGCGTGGCCTGATGACCACCGTTCATGCTGCAACGGCAACACAGAAAACCGTGGATGGCCCTTCCAACAAGGACTGGCGCGGTGGCCGCGGTATCCTGGAAAACATCATTCCATCTTCTACCGGCGCTGCAAAAGCGGTAGGCGTGGTGCTTCCCGCCTTGAACGGCAAGCTGACCGGCATGGCGTTCCGCATCCCTACTTCTGATGTCTCTGTCGTCGACCTGACTTGTGAGCTTGAGAAAGACGCTTCCTACGAAGATATCTGCGCTGCCATGAAGGCTGCTTCTGAAGGCGAGATGAAGGGAACGCTCGGCTACACCGATGAGAAGGTTGTATCCACCGATTTCCGTGGCGTCAGCAACTCATCGATCTTTGATGCCGGCGCCGGTATCGCCCTTGACGGCACCTTTGTGAAGGTTGTTGCCTGGTATGACAACGAGTACGGCTATACCTGCAACATGATGAATCTGGTTCGTCACATAGCTTAAGCCAAAACACGACGTGGGAGCTTTAAGCTCCCGCGCTTGCCATGGGTGGCTCAGAGCCAAGCGGCGGCGTTATTTTCAAAGGAGAAAGAGCATGTCCATCATCAAAATGACCGACCTTGATCTCGCCGGCAAACGCGTCCTGATCCGTCAGGATCTGAATGTGCCGATTAAAGACGGCAAGGTTACATCCGACAAGCGTATCCGCGCTTCACTTCCGACCATTGAACATTGCGTCAAGGCCGGCGCCAGGGTGATGATCATGTCGCACCTGGGCCGCCCGACCGAAGGTGAATACGCCGAGGAATTCTCCCTGGCCCCTGTTGCCGCCCATATGGGTGGACTGCTCGGGCATAACGTAGGTCTGGTGAAAGACTATGTTGGCGGCAACGTTGATGTTGGCGAAGGCGAAGCCGTTCTGCTTGAAAACGTGCGCTTCAACGTTGGCGAAAAGTCAAACGATGAAGACCTCTCCAGAAAATACGCCGCGCTCTGTGACATTTATGTCATGGATGCATTCGGCACGGCCCACCGCGCCCAGGCCTCCACGCATGGCGCCGGCGCCTATGCTCCAACTGCCTGTGCGGGCCCGCTGCTGGCCGGCGAACTGGAAGCGCTGGGCAAGGCGCTGGACAATCCGGCCCGCCCGATGGTTGCTATTGTCGGCGGTTCCAAGGTCTCGACCAAATTGACCGTGCTGGAATCACTAAGCAAGGTTGTGGATGAGCTGATCGTCGGTGGCGGTATCGCCAACACCTTCATTGCAGCCGCCGGACACAATGTCGGCAAGTCCCTGTATGAAGAAAGCCTGATCGATACCTGCAAATCCCTGAGCGCTGCCGCTGAAGCCCGTGGAAGTGAAATTCCGGTGCCGACCGATGTGGTTTGCGGCAAGGAATTTTCCGAATCCACTGCAGCCGAGTTGAAGAACGTCGCAGATGTCACAGATGACGACATGATCTTCGATATCGGCCCGGCATCCGCAGCTGCGCTGGCTGAAATCATCAAGAAAGCCGGCACCATCGTATGGAACGGCCCGGTCGGCGTGTTCGAGTTCGACCAGTTCGGTGAAGGCACCAAGGCCGTCTCCTTGGCCATTGCCGAGTCCGACGCCTTCTCCATCGCCGGCGGTGGTGACACCCTGGCGGCTGTCGATCAGTACGGCATTGCCGACCGCATTTCCTATATCTCAACCGGTGGCGGCGCCTTCCTGGAGTTTCTTGAAGGCAAGAAGCTTCCGGCTGTCGCCATGCTGGAGGGGGGCGCCGCCTAAGTGACGCGAATTCGTCGAACAAAAATTGTCGCAACGATAGGTCCGGCCTCCGAATCACCGGAGGTCCTGGATCGCCTTGTGATCGCAGGCGTCAATCTTGTGCGCCTTAATTTCTCGCATGGTTCCGCCAAGGAGCATATCAAGCGCGCAGAAAACGTCCGCGCTGCAGCCAGGAAGCATGGCGTCTGCATCGGCATCCTGGCCGACATGCAGGGGCCGAAGATCCGCATCGGCAAATTCGTCAACGGCAAAACAACACTCGAAGCCGGGCAGAACTTCATCATTGATGCGGCACTTGATCTGGATGCAGGCAATGACGAACGCGTGGGCGTGACCTACAAGGAGTTGGTCGGCGATGTCGAGCCCGGCGCCCGGCTATTGCTCAATGATGGCCTGATCGCCATGGATGTAGATCACGTAGAAAAACAGGAAATTCACTGCACGGTTGTTATCGGTGGCGAACTGTCAGATAGCAAGGGCATCAACCGTGAAGGCGGCGGTCTTTCCGCCAAGGCATTAACAGACAAGGATCGGAAGGATATCAATACTGCCGTAAAACTTGGGGCCGACTACGTGGCAATCTCGTTCCCGCGCGATGCCGAGGATATCGAGGAGGCCAGGAGCCTTGTGCAAGCGGCCGGGGGACATGCCCACATCATCGCCAAGATCGAGCGCGCCGAGGCCGTTGAAAACCTTGAGGAGATTCTCGAAGCCAGTGATGCCGTGATGGTGGCACGTGGCGATCTGGGTGTGGAGATCGGCGATGCTTCTGTTCCTCCGGCACAGAAGCGTATCCTGCGCGAGGCGCCCAAGCACAACTGCCCGGTGATCGTGGCTACCCAGATGATGGAATCGATGATCGAAAATCCGATTCCAACCCGGGCGGAGGTCAACGATGTGGCCAATGCCGTTCAGGATGGCACGGATGCCGTGATGCTTTCAGCGGAAACAGCCGCCGGCAAATACCCGGTTGAAGCGGTCGAGGCCATGCACCGCACCTGCCTGGAGACTGAAAAACACCATATCCTTCCCTCTCTGAGCACGCGTGACCCGCGCTACCCGCCACACAGCGTTGATGAGTGCATCGCCCGCATGGCTATGGAGACAGCCCGGGCTATGCCGATCAAGGCCATCGCCGCCTTCACCCAGAGCGGCAGCACAACCCTGTACATGTCCCGCCACCTGGGAGATGTGCCGATCTATGCCCTGACGGATGTGCCGGAAACCAGCGGCAAGGTTACGCTCTACCGCAATGTCACGGCACGGCTGCATGAGGGTGACTATTGCAATGAGCCGATCGAGAAGGCCATTTATGATGCCGCATGTCACCTGAAAAATTCGGGGCTTGCGGATGAAGGCGACATGATCGTCATTACCCTGGGCTCACCCATGGGCAAGGCCGGTGGAACCAACAGCATGCAGATTACCAAGGTGGACTGCACTTGATGCGCATGGCTGAAATTGCATTTCAGGCTCGTGAGGGCCAGAATAAATTGATAAACGGATTTAATACGAGGAGGTAGAAGAATGGCGCTTATTTCATTAAGACAATTGCTGGACTATGCGGCTGAGAACAGCTTCGGCATGCCGGCATTCAACGTAAACAATCTGGAGCAGGTGCAGGCCGTCATGGAAGCGGCTGATGAGACCAACTCCCCTGTCATCATGCAGGGTTCGGCCGGCGCACGTGCCTACGCGGGTGAACCGTTTCTGCGCCACCTGATTCTGGCTGCCGTCGAGCAGTACCCGCATATCCCGGTCTGCATGCACCAGGATCACGGCTCCGAGCCGGCTGTCTGCCTGCGCTCGATCCAGTCCGGCTTTTCATCCGTCATGATGGACGGCTCGCTGGAAGCCGACTGCAAGACCCCGTCCAGCTTCGAGTACAACGTCAACGTCACCAAAACAGTCGTCGATATGGCGCATGCCGGCGGCGTGTCCGTTGAAGGTGAACTAGGCTGCCTGGGCTCACTTGAAACCGGCGAGATGGGCGAGGAAGACGGCCACGGCGCCGAAGGCAAGCTGGATATGGATCAGTTGTTGACCGACCCCGATGAAGCTGCCGACTTCATCGAGAAGACCGGCGTGGACGCCCTGGCTATCGCCATCGGCACGTCTCACGGCGCCTACAAATTCACCAAGCCGCCTACGGGCGACGTTCTGGCCATCAGCCGCATCAAGGAGATTCATGCCGGACTGCCGAACACGCATCTGGTCATGCATGGCTCTTCTTCCGTACCACAGGAGTGGCTGGCCATCATCAACGAATACGGTGGCGAAATGGCCCAGACCTATGGCGTACCGGTTGAAGAGATATGCGAAGGCATCAAGCATGGTGTACGCAAGGTCAATATCGACACCGACCTGCGCATGTCTTCAACAGGCTCGATCCGCCGTCACCTGCAGGAGAACAAGTCGAACTTCGATCCACGCAAGTTCTACAAGGTGGCCAAGGAAAGCATGAAGGACATCTGCAAGGCGCGTTACGAAGCATTCGGCTGTGCCGGACATGCCGGCAAGATCACGCCGAAGACCCTGGAGCAAATGGTCGACTTCTATAAGTAAGCCGTTTCATCAAAACAGCAAAGGGCGGCCTTCGGGCCGCCCTTTTTGCATCTTGGACATGGATACACGATGCAAGCAATTGCTAATTTTGCCAGCTTACATCACTCTAAGGTAAGTCGACTGATCAAGGGGAGTAGATTGAAATGCGCGAAACAAGACCCCCCTGCACTGCCGAATTGCAATCAAGGAGAAAGAGTGTCAAAGTTTGAAATAGATTGGCTGGAGGATCGTTCAGACGAAGCAGTTCTTGCCGAAATACGCCGTGTAGCCGCATTGACGCCCGACAGGCGCCTTACGAAAGACAAATTCAATTCTCTGTCCAAAATAAGTGCCAGCGCAGTCGAGGTACGCTTCGGGTCGTGGGGCGAAGCGACCAGACGAGCGAACCTAGTTGATGCGCTCCCGATCTATACTAACGATGCTATTCTTGAGGACTTGCGCCGAGTTTCCGATGAGTTTCCGGGTGAAAAGTTCACGGTCGCATTCTATTCGGTGCATGGTCGGTACTCACGAACGACCATTTCGCGGCGCTTTGGCGGCTGGCCAGAAGCGCTCGCCGCCGCAGGAATCCATGATCGCTTCACCGGTCCACGTGCGACAGACCGAATGCGAACGCAACCGGGCCGCACCGTGAGCAATGACGAAATACTCGTCCAAATACGTGAGGTTGCTGCGCGACTTAACAAGTCTTCCTTAAGCGGTGAAGATATCGTGGCGAACTCTGAGATCAGTCAATCCCAGTTGTATCGCAGATTTGGAGGCGTCTCGGCGGCGCTAAAGCAAGCCGGCGTCGAACAAGTAAGTCATGGACGAAGACACACCGAAGAGGAAGTATTCGAAAACCTCCTGAGGGTTTGGACGCATTACGGGCGGCCGCCCACCGTATCTGAGATGGACAAGCCGCCATCGACTGTTGGCAAGAACACCTACCTCCATCGATACGGTGGATGGAGAAAAGCACTTAAGGTATTCGTGCAACACGCGAACGCAGAAGCCATTGCTGATCCATCACCTAGCCCCCCAAAGGCATCTCCTAAACATGTCAATCGTGCCGCACCAGTTAAGAGCCCAACACCCAGCACCGTTGACCCGAGTCAGGCACAATCTGCAAATAAAGTTGTTGTAAGGCCTCGTGCTTCAAAATCCAGATCAACGATCCACAAACCTGAAGACATGCGCAACCCCAAAATAGGCCTTCGGTTTAAGGTACTTCAGCGCGACCTGTTTCGTTGTTTGCTATGCGGTCGCAGCCCAGCTACGGAATTGGGTTGCGAATTGCACGTTGACCATATCATTCCCTTCTCCAAGGGGGGTAAAACAACCTTAGAAAATCTGCAAACGTTGTGTTCAAAGTGCAATATTGGCAAGAGCAATCGAATGGCGACGCCATGAAACAGCCATGGGCTGTTGGGAGGGTTGCAGTCTAAGGGGTCACCCATTAGGGGCCTCCGTGTCAAGGGCGTAGAATCCCTGCCTCCACCGAGTGGTGGATATTTGTAGCCGTCCTGCCATTTCACCGAGCCGGTCATATACGCACCCTTGATTTCATTCAATTGGTTGACGCATCTAGCGATGCGCACCAGTCACCCATCAGGATCAAGGCTTTGAAGCATGCTTGCAAAGAAAGCATTGCTCCGCCCCTGGCGGCTTTGCCGCCCCAGAAAACCGTTGGTTCCATACCGCGTCCAAATGTGTGCATCACAGATATTGTGGCTCGCATTGTCCAACCCCTTAGTGGCTCGCAGCATGGGCGTATCACCAACCCGGCCATCTGACAGGCCGGATATATGATGGCGGAGACAGCGGCTAATCAGGTCTTGTGGTTTCAAGCCAACCCCATTGCGAGCTCGCAGCCTCCGCCAAATCATTATGCAAACGCCTTGTTTACATCAAAATCAACCTGATCACGCATGATGTAATAACAGGCCCTTGCCAATTTGTGAGCAGTTGCCTTGATGGCTACGATCTTGTTCGTCCTGGCCTGCTTGCGCTGATAAAAGCGCATGATCTTGCCATTGTTGCGTATAGCGAAGTGCGCAGCCTCGACAAATGCCCATGCCAGATACTTGTTGCCGCATTTCCTGTTGCCCTCACCCTTGCGCTTGCCATTGCTCAGCTTCTTGCTGTCCACGCAGCGGCAGTAGGAAGCAAAGTTTCCCACTCCGGCAAAGCGGCGCACATCTCCCGTTTCAAGCATGATGGTCAACGATAGAATGAGGCCAATGCCATCCACCGTCTGAAGGTAGGTGAACGGCGGCTTCATCTTGGCCCGACCTTTCACAGCCCGTTCGAGCTGCCCGATCTGCTGTCTAAGGCAAGTCAGAACGCTGACATTGGCTTTGACCGCCAGTGCCAGATCACAGTCCGGAAGAAGTGCGTCCACATCCGCATCGTCAAGTCTCTTGACCCGGTTGGCGGACAGGCCCATGCCCGTATTCCGGGCAACCAGATTCTGGATGCTGAGGATGTTGCTCACTTTCTGATGAACCAGTTGCATACGCTTGCGCAGCAGATCACGCACGGCCCGCTCATGCTTCGGGTAAATATACCCCTCCGGCAACAGATCCAGGCGCAGCAGCTTGGCAAGCCAGGCCGCATCCGAATTGTCATCCGTATATTTCAAACCCTCGTATTGCTTGATGGCCGCCGTATTGGCTAGATGAAGCGCATAGCCGGCATCCATCAGACCATCCACCAGCCAGTACCAGTTGTACGTGGACTCCACCACCAGGCCAACAATCCGGTTCCTGTACGGTGATAGCTCCTGTAAAACTGCTTTCAGATCATTTGGCAAACGCTTCCGGTAAATAATCCGGTCTTCCTCGTCCAACAGCACAACCACGTTATTATTTGAGTGCAAATCAATACCACCATACACTTCCATTTGGGCCTCCTCGTTTTTCCTTCTTCGCTACCAGCAGATTAGCTGCTGGGCGAGGAGGCCCATAGATGATTATCAGGTCTTG
>QIFG01000074.1 GCA_003228735.1 Zetaproteobacteria bacterium | reverse complement strand
CATGGCATTGCATCAAGGCAATGAAATGAAACAGTTCCGAACCGGACAACTCATGTGCTCTAAAACCGGACAAGTCTATTTGTTGCCAACAGCCTGCCTTGGCGCAGGCGATGCCGCACCGTCCCCAAGCCGTCGGGCAATCCCGCTGTAATTACGCCCCAGATCATGCAGCTTCCTGATCACAACCTGCGTCCCCGAATCAGGTTTTCCGTACATGACCAGGCTCCTCCATGCCACGGGTTCGGACGATCGAGCGCCAGGTTGGCGCCTCGTAAAGACAGGCGCCGGCTTGGCACAATTCTGAAGTGTGTTCCTGCATTTCTTGGCATGGCATCCGTTTTTTGCGGCTTCGCGGATGCCAGTGAAGGCGATTACACGGGGCTCATTTACAGGGATTGCGTGGAGTGCGTGGGGGAGAATGCGAAACCCCTATCGGGCAATGAAATCCATGTCTCACCAAAAGGCTCAGATTCAAACGATGGTTCCAGCGAGAGCAGGGCATTAAAGACGCTTGAAAAGGCGCTGTGCAATTTAAGATCCGGTCAAAGTGCGCTCATCCATCACGGAGTCTATAAGGAGTGCATCATCATGGCGTCCTTTGGAGATGGCAGATCAAAGATTGTTATCAAAGGAGTGGAGGAAAATGGCAAGAAGCCTGTTTTGGACGGGGGCGGAACAAGGACAATGGGTATAGCAATTGTGGAGGGTAATAACATCTCTTTGGAAGATATTGAGTTCAGGAACTATACTGATGAAGGATTGCATGTATCCCGAAGCAAAAAGATAGAAGTTAAAAGTTCTGTCTTTCATCACAACGGCTTTCATTCCGTAGAGCCGGACAATGAGGGCGAGGGGTTTGGGGTAAGTTTTATAGAGGTTACAGATGTTAAAATTGAGAATAACCTGGTATATGACAATGGCCCTGAGGCAAGGCTTAAGGCAAAGGGAATATTGGGCATGGGAATCGACACATACAGGTTGGAAAACGCCCTCATCAAAGCAAATACTGTTTACGGCACTGCAGGGGGCGGCCTCCTGGTGGAGGATGGTATAAATGTGGAGGTGATAGAAAACGAAATCTACAATAATGATCTCAATCCCGGAGGGGATTACCTGGATGCCGGTATCTGGATCGACGGGGGGCACCATATCATGGTCAGAGGCAACAATATCCACGATAATAACGGCCCGGCGATTCAGGTTTCAGATTCCGATCTAAAATATCCCTATCAGTCTTGCCATTACAAAGTTGTTCACAATACCTTTACCAACAACTATTGGGCGCTCTATGTGGACAATTTCGGAGCGTGTCCTTTCCCCAGGGCCAGGGTGTTGATTTACAAAAACAACATCTCCCGTAACAACAGATATCCCGGAGGCAATCCTGAGTATGAGCAGGGCGCCTATGGCGACGTACTCTGCCTTGAATGGCCCTGTGGCGCCCATAAGGCCTGTGTAGGAGATAATTTCGACAAATCACTGAAAGTGTGCGGGGAGTGAGCATGATCCAGTCGAAAATTTCCGCGATGGCTATAGCGGGGAAAGATAGCCGCCTGCCTGCGCCCGGCTGGAATAAAATATGGCGTTTCCGGAATGAGAACAACGACAGGAGGAGAATGATGAAGACTGAACGAAGGATGAAAAAGGGGAAAAAGAATGGATTGATCGCTGTGGCGGCCACGCTGGCAGTTGTGGTGTTTTTTGCCACGCCGCAGCAGACGCTGGCCGGGCCGGTGACAGTTCCCGCGCCAAAGGAGACCGACAGCATCCACCTCGGCGTCAAAGATCCGCCCGGCAGAGCGCTTCTTAAGGGATGGTATTGCTCGAAGACGGACAAGGTGCGGAATGATGTGAAAGAACTGTATGTGCATGTATGGGAAGGAACAGACTTGACTATTGAGGAAGGAATTGAAAGGGCAGTGAATTGGGAATTCAAAGTCCTGAAAAAGGGTTGGCCCTTCAAATTGGCCGGCCTGCAGAAAAGTCCGGTAAAGAACGGGCTTGATGCTCCGCCAGGAGGAACAAAGGTTTATAAGTTCAAGTTCTGCTATACCAAAGCGGAGTTGCAGACGATCCACGATAAGCTTCAGGCATGGGTTGATCTGGTATCAATGGGCAAGGAAATTGAGAGAGAAGGACTAGATAGGGAAATAGGTCTTTTTGGTTGGGGGAAGGAATACTGATAAAGGAAGAGTGGAAAGAGAATTAGGAGATTGGATAGCCCGAGTAGATTCAACGAAGATCAAAATATGGAGACTTAAAATAATTCAAAAGCAGAAAGGAGAAAAGACAATGACTGATAATCAAAGAGAAAGAGAAGAAATTTCACGCCAGTTAGATAGTTCAGCGATTACAGAAGGTGCGGTGCAGTCGGACAGTGAGACTGGAGACACTCCGGTCGAAAAGGGAGCCTTTGCGAAGGAAATCAAGTCGACGGACTGTGGACCTAAGGAAGTGAAAGCAACAGATAAGGGGAACTGGGATTCGAGCAAAGTGGCGGCGCGTAACAGTGCTCGAACTGAGGCCAGAGCTGCCGCTAAAGATACTTGCAGGGGTAATAATTGTCCCTCCACAAAGTCTTGCAAGTACCTGGAGAAATCGAACTCCATCGGCGGACTGGAAGAACGGAAAGACCCATCAGGAGGCTCAGCAACGGAATATCGGTACGAATGCACATCTGAAGGCACATGCCAATGTGAGTAACGGTAAGGCAGATGTTTTAAGGGTAAAGGGGTGGTCAGATGCATTTGCCATTACAAATCCCCTTCAAGAGATAGCAAAAGAAAAAGGGGAAAGCCAATGAGCTGTTATTGCTGCGAAGATTCAATTACTGAAGATGGAAGAAAATGTGAGTACACCGGCTGCTATTACGAACTCAATATTTTATGGCTTTATACCATCACCGTTTGCCAATATCGGTGCGGGCCGGATCATTTTACAACGCGTCGTTGGAGGAGATTCCTATGGTGGTGCAAACGGTTATCTTGATTTATCACATCTGGGCATCAAAGGGTAAGCACATAAAAACAATGGGATCGAACCACTGTGCCATTCATGGACTAAGTGGAAATGCAAGATGTGGAGAATATGTGATGGTGAAGAGCCATAATTTAATTGTTGAATAACATGCGAATAATACTGGAATGGATCATGCTCGCCCTCTCGATTGGGCTTGTGCCGCCCGCATGGTCCGCGCCTGCCGCCGGAAAGCTGCCGGACGCTCACACGATCACCATTACCGTGAGCAGGGACAAGGAGCAGGGAGAAACTGGCGGCAAGAAGAACATCATCACAGGCGGTGGACCGAAAGACATGATTATAAATACCGGCGATATAAAGGACATTATGGTCGGCGGCAAGAAGACCGGCGGCGGATCAAAGGCATCCGGCAAGCTGCCGAACGCTCATACGATCACTATCACGGTGTCGCGAGACAAGAAGAAACCGGCAAGCGGAAAGAAGCCGGAAGAAGTAGCCCTTCCCGGAGGAGGCCCGAAGGATATCACTGGCGGCGGTGGAGGATCGGGGAATCGGCAAAAACCGGAACAATCCACCGGTGTCTTGCCGGGACTTAAACATACTGCTGGATGTGATTTCCCAAAGCCTCAAATCGTTGGAGAGGGAAAGCCTGGGCTGGAGGGGCTGCCGAAGAACTTTCCGCTGCCTCCCGGTATTGAAAACCCGTGGAAACATGATGTCACGTCCGGGAGCCTTTATGGCATCGGCGTTACCGCCAGCCAAAAAGACACGGTTGATTTTCTTAAGAAAGAATTGCCCGCCAACGGCTGGAAGATTGACAAGGAAACCAAGACTCAAAATCCCTTTACAAATTCCGACTCGGTGCATTTTTTTTTCAGCAATAAGGACTACTGCGGATGGGCAACCATCAGTGCAACGGTTCCGCAAGCGCCTACGCCGACAGTGCTGAATATCGGCATCAAGAAACGGGCCGAGAGTTAGAAGGGGACGCTTCCCTTTAATTGGCACCGGCGCATCTAGAAAGGGGTAGCGGCTCTTTTTTCTTTACTCTTTCAAATGCAATGAGATGCCGGTCTAAAACACAATCCGTATATGCCTGATAAAACTTTATAAATAATACAGTTAGAACCATTAACTAAAGCGACACATCGTAGTCGATGGTTAACGGGGCATGATCCGAGAAGCGATCAAACCTGTCGTGAACAACTGCGCTTTTGGCTAAGTTAGCGGTTCCAGTCGTGGCGATCTGGTAGTCGATGCGCCAGCCGACGTCTTTCTCTCTGGCCCGGCCGCGATTCGACCACCAGGTATAGGTCTCCTGATCCGGATACAGGAAGCGGAACACATCGACAAAGCCTGCTGCGAACAATTGATCCATCCAGGCGCGTTCCTCGGGAAGAAAGCCCGAATTTTTCTGGTTGCCGCGCCAGTTTTTCAGGTCGATGGGGCGGTGCGCGATATTGATATCGCCGCACAGGATGATTTCCCGGCCGTGTTTTCTGATCTCTTCAATAAAGGGAAGAAAGCGTTCAAGAAAGGACATCTTGGCAGATTGCCGGGCTTCGGAACTCGAACCGGAGGGAAAATAGGCGCTGATGACGGACAGCTTGCCGAAATCGGCCTGTACATAGCGTCCCTCGGTGTCGACGTTATTCCAGTGTTCGCCGTCCACCTCCGACAGGCCGGTGTAGACATGATCCGGTTTGTGCCTTGAATACAGCCCTGTGCCGCTATATCCGGGCTTCTCGGCAAAATGAAAATAACTCTGATAGCCCTCAGGCGTTCCGGCTCTTTCAGGGACTTGGTGCCCATGCGCCTTCAACTCCTGCACACAGAGAATGTCTGCGTCCTGTCTGGCAAACCAGTCGAAGAAGCCTTTTTTCTCTGCACTGCGGATGCCGTTCAGGTTGGCGGTTGTGATGCGCATGCTTCCGGTTCCCAATCGAGAATTTTCTGCCGTATTTGATCGAGTTCTTCGAGCTTTTCGGTATCCGGTACGAAAACACTCAGGCGTCGGCTGTTCAGGTGTTCCCACCAGCCGGCAAGAAACTGGTGGTAAAGTCCATCAACATAAGCGGCTTTGCTGGCGGCTTCTTTCCCTACATAGGCTTCTGCCGAGGCGACTTCGCCGCGCACGGCGATGTCCAGATTGCCAATGATTCTGTTTTTGTTTGTGTCCAGGGCTTTGAAGTGGCCGGCCAGATCCAGATAAATAAGCCAGGCTGTACCGGGAGTCGAGGAAGCCATGCACTGGATCAGGTCTTCCCTATCCGGAAGAGGGGCTGACGAGAGGCGGTGGATGATGGCGTGGGCGAAGATGCCTCGCATAAAGAAATCGAACCTGCCGGGCTTGTCTTTGGGTATCAGGCAGAACTCTTTGTCGCTTCTCAGGCGCCGCCCGACCCATGCTTGTAATGTTTCCCTGTCGGTCAGCTTGCCATCGCCGGGTTGTAATGCTTCGGCAAAGCTGCTTGGCCGCCAATGCTTTCCATCCTCAAGCAGCCGCCAGGCATGATCGCCGGCGGAGGAGAGGGCATCCACGCTGAAACACAGTTTCATGTCTTTCGCTCGATCGCCGGCAGCTTGGTGCTGCTGTCGATGCACAGGCATATTTCACCCTTGAGAAGCCGGATCAGTTCTTCACCGACGAGTTCATGGCGCCAGCCATGCAGACAGGCCACATCCGGTGGAGATGCGTCAGTTTTCCTGCCCCATGAGGCCAACATGGAGAGATCGGATTTGTTGGCCAGGATGCAGGCGGCGATATTCTTTTCGTCGGCCCGCAGTTTGACGAGGGTGGATAGCATCTCCTTGCGCAACTCGGTGCCGGCGCTGTGGTTGGGTTGTGGTCTGGAGCGCGGCCATTGTTCACTGGGACAGGCCTTGCCAGCTTGCCAGGCCGACTGGATATCATGCCCGTATTTCCGTATGGCATTGCCCCGTATGTTGCGCATGCGTTCAAATGTAAGACTCTCTCCCTTAACCTGGCGGGCAAGCTCGACCAACACCTCATCAGCCAGGATGCGACGTCGCGGGGTGTCTTCGGATTGTGCTTTCTTCTCGCGCCAGGCGGTCAGGGCGCGCAGGACGGCAAGCCCCTGCGGTTTAAGTTTGTTGGCTCCCTTGACGCGCCAGAACATTTCTTCCGGAGCGGTTTCGTAGGTGGTGATGTCGCATAATGGGGCCTGTTCTTCGATCAGCCAGTCAAGGCGCCCGGCGGCTTCCAGTTCCTGCTTCAGCTGTTGGTAAATGGGCAGCAGATAGAGCACATCATCGGCGGCATAGGTGAGTTGTTCGGGGCGCAGGGGCCTTGCCAGCCAGTCGCTGAAGGATTCCTGTTTGGCCAGCGTTTTGTTCAACAGTCTCTGCACGAGATTGCCAAAACCAATCTGCAATCCGTAGCCGAGCAGGGAAGCGGCGGTCTGCGTGTCAAACAGAGGCTTAGGGATTCGCCCGCTCTCGCGCAGAATAATCTCAATATCCTGCCGTGGGGCGTGAAAGACCTTGAACTTATCGGGTTGGTGCAGAACTTCCCAGAACGGGGACATTTCCTGGATGGCCATGGGGTCAATGATGAAACAGTCATTATCGCTGCTCACCTGCATCAGGGCGAATCGCGGGTAAAAGGTGTTTTCGCGGTGAAATTCCGTGTCTACGCAGAGCACGTTTGCACTAGCAAGCCTTTTGCAGGCTGTGATCAGTTTGTCGTGGGTGTCGATATATTCGGGAGTTGCTTTGCTTGTCGGCACGGGCGCAGGCTAGCAGCAAAATAGCGGTAGCGCGATTGACCTGAGAGGCTGCCAGTCTAGTATGCGAGCGCACTCCGAGCTGGTTGTGCCACATTGATTTCTGGAGCTACTGATCCGTGCTAAAACAATATCTGCTTTCTCCCGGCCCGACAGCCGTCCCCGAGCGTGTGCTGCTGCGTATGGCTGCGCCCATGATTCACCACCGTACACCGCAATTCTCCGCGATCTTCGCCGAGACCAAGCTGATGCTGGAACAGGTGTTCCAGACCAAAAACGATGTGCTGACACTTGCATCAAGCGGTTCCGGCGCCATGGAGTCGGCAGTGATCAACCTGCTGTCACCCAGCGATACGATGATTTACGTCAATGCCGGTAAATTTGGTGAGCGCTGGGGAAAAATAGCTGCAAAATACAATATCAACGCTGTTGAGATTAAAGTGGAGTGGGGTGAAGCGGTTGACGTTTCAGCTATCGAGGCTGCCCTTGAAGCCAACCCGGAAGCCAAAGGCGTGTTTGTTCAGGCTTCCGAAACCAGCACCACCACCGAGCAGCCGATTCGCGAAATCGCGCAGTTGACCGGGCGACGTGATAACTGCGTGATCGTTGTTGATGCCATTACCGCCCTGGGTGTGATCGACATGCCAATGGATGCGTGGGGTCTGGATGTTGTTGTTTCCGGCTCACAGAAGGCATTCATGTTGCCGCCGGGCCTGGCTTTTATCGCGCTTTCCGACAAGGCATGGAAGATGACTGAGGCTTCCACCTGCCAGAAGTTCTATTTTGATCTTGCCAACGAGCGCAAGAACCAGGTGGCAGGCAAGGACACAACGGCCTGGACACCGGCTGCCTCCCTGATCATCGGCCTGAATGAAGTATTGAAGATGATGCTGGAGGAGGGGCTGGATAACCTCTATACCCGTCACCAGATTCTGGCGAAAGCCACCCGTGCCGGCGTTGAAGCGCTGGGCCTGAAGCTGATCTCCTCATCGCCGGCCACCTCTGCAACGGGAGCCTATGTGCCGGAAGGTGTGAATGGCGGCGCCTTTGTGAAGTATCTGCGCGATACCATGGGCGTGACCTTTGCCGGCGGCCAGGATCATCTGAAAGGCAAGATCGTGCGTATCGCACATCTTGGTTATTACGATGTATTTGATATCTGTACAGCCTTCAGCGCCATTGAAATCGCCCTGAATCGCTTTGGCTATCCCGTACAGATGGGCGCCGGTGTTGGCGCGGCGCAAGCCGTTCTGGCCGAACGCTTCCCGGAACAAGGATAAACGCCATGCCCAAGGTCTGGATTGCAGACAAGATGTCCGAGCGAGCCGTCGAGGTTTTCAAACTTCGAGGCATTGAGGTGGACTACAAGCCCGGCCTGTCGCTCGAAGAGCAGATTGCCATTGCCGGTGATTATGACGGCATTGCCGTGCGTTCTTCGACGACGCTCAAGGGCGAACTGCTGGACGCGGCCGAGCGCGTCAAGGTTATTGGCCGCGCTGGTATCGGCGTGGACAACATTGATGTAGAGACCTGCTCCAGGCGTGGCGCCGTGGTCATGAATACGCCTTTCGGTAACACGATCACAACGGCGGAGTTGGCCATTGCGCATCTTCTGGCTGCCTCACGGCAGATTTCGCTGGCCAATGCTTCGACCAAGGCCGGCAAATGGGAAAAAAGCCGCTTCATGGGCATGGAGCTGACCGGCAAACGGGCCGGCGTCATCGGTGCCGGAAATATCGGCGCTATTGTCTGCGATAGGCTTAAGGGTCTGCACATGCGGGTCTTTGTCTACGATCCGTTTATCAGCAACGAACGCGCTGATGCCATGGGCGTGACCAAGGTTGACAGTGTGGAGGAGTTGGCTGAACAGGTGGATGTGCTGACCATTCACGTGCCGCTTCTGGATGCCACCCGCAACTTGATTGATGCGAATATCCTGGCCCGTATGCGGCCGGGTTCTATTCTGGTCAATTGCGCACGCGGCGGTATTGTCGATGAAAAGGCGCTGTTTGAGGCCGTAAAGTCCGGCCATATCCGGGCTGCGGCGCTTGATGTTTATGAGAAAGAGCCGTCCAGAGAAAATCCGCTGTTTGAACTGGAAAACGTAAACTGCACGCCGCACATCGGCGCCTCCACAGGCGAGGCGCAGGAAAACGTGGCGGTGCAGATTGCCGAGCAGATGGCCGACTTTCTGCTGCTGGGAACGGTCAGTAATGCCGTGAATATGCCTTCGCTGTCAGAGGAGGAGTACAGGCTGCTGGCGCCCTATATCCAGTTGTCCAGCCGTCTGGGGCAGTTTGTCGGCCAAGCCATGCGTCCCGGTTATTCGCAGGTGACTGTGCATTTTGAAGGCCATGTCTCGGGGCTGAATCGTGCGCCGATGATCAATGCAGCACTGCAGGGGCTTCTTTCGCAAAGCATGGAGGAAGTCAACGCGGTTAATGCCCATATGCTGGCCAAGGAGCGCGGCATTGAGGTCTGCGAGGTTTCTCGCGAGAAGTCGGATCACTTCAACAACCTCATTCGTGTTGATGTGACCGGCGACGAGGGATGCCGCACCGTTTCAGGCACCGTTTTTGATGGTATACGACCCAGGCTCGTGAGCGTGGATACCTGTGAGATCGAGATGGTGCCGGCCGGGCGCATGTTGTTTATTGAGAACAGGGACAAGCCCGGTGTCGTGGCTGCGATAGGCGCCATGCTGGCCAAGGCTGACATCAATATTGCCGATTTCAGACTTGGCCGTAATCCTGATAAGGAAAGCGCCATTGCATTGGTGACCGTAGATTCCGAACCGGGTGATGATGTGTTGCAGGAGCTGGGCGAGTTGCCCAACATTACTACTGTGCGATATATAGGTTTGGCGGAACTGTGAATCTCCGGCCGGTGATAGGTCTGGAAGATGTGTTTGGCGAACGCGCCAGACAGTTCAGGAAATTGCAGTCGAGCCTTCTTGATATCTACCGACAATCTGGTTTTGAAGAGGTTATTCCGCCACTGCTTGAACGTCCCGATAGCCTGAATACGGGCGCAGGCAAGTTCCTGGCCGATCAGACTTTGGTGTTCAGCGATCCGGCCGATACGGGCCTGCTTGCCCTGCGTCCCGACATTACGCCTCAGATTGCCCGCATTGCCGCCACGCGTATGCAGCACGAAGCCGTGCTCAAGCTCTGCTATTCAGGGCAGGTTATTCTGTCCCGGCCCGATGCCCGCTCAGGCTCCCGCCAGCAGTGGCAGACCGGAGTAGAGTTGATGGGTGAGTCAGGCTGCGAGGCGGATGTTGAGGTTATGCACCTGGCCGCTTTGTCACTGCATACAGCCGGGTTCAACGACCCCGTCATTCAGGTCGGTCATTTAGGGCTGCTTAAGGCGATTGTAGCCGATAGCAAAACCCCGATGGACACCTGGGCGGAGATTTTATCGCGGCGTTCGCCGGAGGATATGCGTCGGCAGCTTGCATCCGAATCCATGGAGGATTCGCACAAGCAGGCGCTGTTGGATATGGCATCAGGACTTGCCGACCGGGCCTGGGTGGAAAAATCAGCACTCAGTCTGGGAGAGGAATTTGCCGCTGCTGCCGCTGAGGTCATGCACCTTGTGGACGAAGTTGGAACACGGCTTCAGGGAGAAGTACGCGTGCTTCTGGATGCAGCCGTAATGCCACGTTTTCTGTATCACAACAGCATTCTGTTTGCAGGCTTCGCCAGCGGGGCAGCTCAGGCGCTTCTGCATGGCGGCCGTTATGATGAAATGATGAAGCAGCATGGCCGCGATATGCCGGCCACAGGTTTTTCCTGCGATCTCTGGGCCTGGCTTGATGCTGGCGCCCGGCTCACAAAATAAGGAATTCGTATGTCCAATATCGTCGCGATCGGCATCCAGTGGGGTGATGAGGGTAAGGGTAAGATTGTCGACCTGCTGGCTCCCGAAATGGATATCGTGGCTCGTTTCCAGGGCGGCCCGAATGCCGGGCATACGCTGGTCATCGGCGATCAGAAAACCGTCCTGAATCATATCCCCTCAGGTATTCTGCATGCCGACACGCTCAGCCTGATCGGCAACGGCACGGTCGTTGACCCTTTCCGTCTGGTTGAGGAGATGGACATGCTTCTTGATGCCGGTGTACCGGTATATGACCGCCTGCGTATCTCGGATCGCTGTCAGTTGATTCTGCCGTATCACCGGGCGCTGGATGCAGCGCGTGAGGCAGCCAAGGGCGAAGGGAAAATTGGCACGACCGGGCGTGGCATCGGCCCCTGCTATGAAGACAAGACGGCGCGCCGCGGTATCCGCCTGACCGATCTGAATGCCGAAGACCTGGATGCGCGCCTCGAAGAAAACCTGCGCTATGTAAACTTCATGCTCACCGAATTTCTGCATGCCGGGCCGGTGAAACGTGCCGAGGTGGACAAGGCGCTCGATCTTGCGCGTGAACGTCTGCTGCCGCTGGCCGCGGACGTTCCCCTGATTCTGCATGAGCGCATTAAGGCTGGAGCCAGGGTGCTGTTTGAAGGCGCCCAGGGTTCAATGCTCGATGTCGATCATGGCACGTACCCGTTTGTGACCTCATCGAACACGGTTGCGGGTGCTGCCCTTGCTGGCCTGGGCGTTGGCCCCGGTCAGGTGGACAAGGTGCTGGGTATCTGCAAGGCGTATACGACGCGTGTTGGTGCCGGGCCGTTTCCGACCGAGCTGTACAATGCCGAGGGCATGGATGATGCATCCGGCAGGCATATGGCGGAGAAGGGTCAGGAGTTCGGGGCAACGACAGGGCGCCCGCGCCGCACCGGCTGGTTCGATGCTGTGGTGGTGCAGCATGCCGTGCGCATCAACGGCGTTACCGACCTCGCGATTACAAAGCTTGATGTGCTCGATGGTCTGGATGAGGTGAAGCTGTGCGTGGCTTACGAGAGGGGTGGGCAGCAGCTGGTGTCGATTCCTGCGGATTGCAGGGCGCTGGATGAGTGTACGCCTGTTTATGAAACCCTGCCGGGCTGGAGTGAGACTACCTTCGGCGCAACCTCGCTTGATCAGCTTCCGGCCAATGCCGTGGCCTTGCTCAGGCGTATCGAGGAAGTCTGCGAGTGTCCGGTGACGATGCTTTCAACCGGCCCGGACAGGGATCATATCTGCCACCTGTAACGTCTGGTTCAACATTCAAGACCTGATAATCATCTATGGGCCTCCTCGCCCAGCAGCTAATCTGCTGGTAGCGAAGAAGGAAAAACGAGGAGGCCCAAATGGAAGTG
>QIFG01000053.1 GCA_003228735.1 Zetaproteobacteria bacterium | reverse complement strand
AAGCATGCAGGTAAACTGAATATAATTGTCCAGACATGAAGGCTTTTATGTAATCTGGCAAAAAGTTACGTGTTAGAATGAATTAGCCGTGGTCAGACTGCGCCTTTGCTTGCCAATACAGGGTGTTTTCGGTAGAAAGCGCCGCCAATTCACACGCCGCCCACCGATTGTGGTCTTTTGTACCCAGGGCAGCGGAGGAAAAACGATCGGAGGAATACGAATATGTCTAATTTTACCATGAAACAACTGCTGGAAGCCGGTGTGCATTTCGGCCACCAGACACGTCGATGGAACCCCAAAATGGCGCCCTACCTGTTTGGGCAACGCAATGGCATCCACATCATCGATCTTCAGAAAACCCTGAAAATGGCCAACGAATCATATGAGTTTATGCGTGAACTGGCTGCTGCCGGAGGCCGTGTGCTGTATGTCGGCACAAAAAGGCAGGCCTCCGACGCCATCAAGGAAGAGTCCAGCCGCGCAGGTCAGTATTATGTCAATCATCGCTGGTTAGGCGGAACGTTGACCAACTTTTCCACCATCCAGCAGTCCGTACGCAAGATGAAGGATTTGCAGCGCCAGAAGGAAGAGGGCGTCTTCGAGCTCCTGACCAAAAAAGAGAGCATGCAGCTTGAAAACAAGCTGGCCAAACTGGAGCGGTCTCTGGGTGGCATCAAGGACATGTTAAGTCTGCCAGATTGCCTGTTTGTCATTGATATCCGCAAGGAAGACCTGGCTGTGGCCGAGGCGCACAAACTGGGAATTCCGGTCGTTGCTGTGGTGGATTCGAACTGCGACCCGTCCAATGTGGACTACATCATACCCGGCAACGATGATGCTATCCGCGCCGTACGCCTGTTTTGCAGCAAAATGGCTGATGCCATGATCGAGGGCATTGAGACCTGGCAGTTGGAGAATGCAGAGGAAGAAGCCGCGCCGGAAGCAGAAGAGACAGTGACTGAAGATAAGCCGGACGCCGAGACTGTCGAAGACGCAACCGAAGATAATAAAAAGGCCGAGACTGCCTGAAACAGCTTGAATTAATATCCTTAAGCCAAATAACGGAGGAACGGCCAGATGCCGGGAATCAAGGCAACAGATGTAAAAAAACTGCGTGATGTTAGCGGCGCGGGAATGATGGACTGCAAGAAGGCCCTGGCGGAGACCGGCGGCGATCTGGATGCAGCCGTCGACTACCTGCGCAAGAAGGGTCTGTCCGCAGCCTCAAAGAAGGCTGGCAGGGTAGCGGCTGAAGGCGCGGTTCTGGCCAGGTCCGAAGGCGATACCGGCATCGTTATAGAAGTCAATGCAGAAACGGATTTTGCTAGTAAGAACGAGAAGTTCCAGGGCTTTGTTAATAACGTTACTGACATCGTTTCACGTGAGAATCCGTCTGATCTCGCAGCTTTGACGGCATTGCCGTTTGACAGTAATCATAATGTCGGAGAGGCATTATCGCAGTTGGTCGCAACTGTGGGCGAAAAAATGAACATCCGTCGTTTTTCCCGCATTCACGTGCCAGGTGGTGTGGTGGGAAGTTATGTTCATGGGGCCGGAAAAATCGGGGTTCTGGTTGGCATACAGGCAGATGATACGGATACGATGCGCGAACTGGCAAAGCACATTGCCATGCATGTTGCAGCAGCCAATCCGCAATTTATCGGCCGCAACGAAGTTCCGGCAGACAAAATCGAGCGTGAGCGGGCTGTGTTGAGCGAGCGAGCGGCAGCCAGTGGCAAACCTGAAAATATCATTGAAAAAATCGTTGATGGGCAACTGAACAAGTTCTATCAGGAGATATGTCTGAACGATCAGGCCTTTGTTATGGATACCGACCGTTCTGTTGCAAAGGTGATTGCCGAAGCACAAAACGATGCCAGAATTGTAGCCATGGAACGCTTCCAACTGGGAGAAGGTATTGAGAAGGCAGAAGATGATTTCGCTGCCGAGGTGGCCGCACAGGTCAATGGCTGAATCCGCTTCGCCTGCCAGCAAGATCGCCCGCAAGCCATATAAGCGGGTATTGCTTAAGCTGTCAGGAGAAGTGCTGATGGGTGAGGATGGTTATGGCATCAATGCCGATACCGTCAACCGGTTGGCCACCGAACTGGTTGAAGTAAGCAATAGCGGCGTCGAACTGGCTATCGTCATCGGCGGCGGCAATATTTTTCGCGGCATGAGCGGCACGGCCACAGGCATGGATCGCGCCAGCGCCGACTATATGGGCATGCTTGCCACCATGATGAATTCTATTGCGCTGCAGGATGCCATAGAGCGGCAGGGGCAGATGGTGCGTGTCATCTCCGCCCTGCACGTCCGGCAAGTCGCTGAGCCCTATATCCGGCGCAGGGCCGTACGTCATCTTGAAAAGGGGCGTATCGTTATTTTCGCTGCCGGTACCGGCAACCCATATTTCACAACTGATACGGCAGCCAGCCTGCGCGCTATGGAGATTCAAGCCGAGGCTGTCCTGAAGGGCACTAAGGTGGACGGCGTATATACGGCGGATCCCCTACATGATGCCAAGGCCGAACGTTTTGAAAGGCTTTCGTTTACCGAGGCGCTGACCCGGAAGTTGGCGGTAATGGATGCGACGGCTCTGGCCTTGTGCCGTGATAACAACATGAGAATCATTGTCTTCAGTATCATCAAGGGTGGTAATTTACAGCGCGTCATAGCCGGCGAAACCGTGGGGACGCTGGTTGAGGAGAGCGATAATGACTAAAAACGCCAAAGGCCGCATGGAAAAAACGATCCATGCTCTGCATGAAGAACTGGCCACCATTCGCACAGGCCGTGCACATGTGTCATTGCTGGATCATGTATCTGTGCCTTACTACGGTGCGGAGGCGCCGGTGAACCAGGTGGCAAACCTCAGCGTTCCGGAGCCACGCATGATTGTGATTGCGCCGTGGGAAAAACAAATGCTGCCTGATATTGAGAAGGCAATCTTAAGCTCTGATGTCGGCGTAACGCCTTCCAGCGATGGAGAGGTGATTCGTATCGTATTACCGGAATTGACGCAGGAACGCCGGCAGGTTCTGGTTAAAAAAGTGAAGAATATTGCCGAAATGAGCAAGGTGGCGATTCGTAATATACGCCGGCATGCCAATGATGGAATAAAAAAACAGGCCAAGAACAAGGAAATATCCGAGGATGAAGAAAAGCAGTTGCAAGATGAAACCCAGCAGCTCACCGACCGGCATATCGCGGAAATCGATCAGGTAGTGGAACATAAAGAACAAGAAATCCTGACCATCTAATGACCGAAAAGGACAATGTTCCCGGTCATGTAGCTGTTGTCATGGATGGTAACGGCCGCTGGGCTGAGCAGCATCGCCTGCCTCGCCTGGAAGGTCACCGCCGTGGCGCCAGAATCGCACGGCATATCGTCGAATGGGCTGCAGATGCAGGTGTGCGGCAAATCTCGTTGTTTGCCTTTTCCACTGAAAATTGGGCAAGGCCCAAGCGGGAAGTGGAGGGACTGATGGCCCTGCTTGCCACCATGTTGCTAAAGGAATTACCCAAGATGCAGAAAAAAGGGGTGCGATTCCGCACCCTGGGCGGTATCGACGCATTGCCTGAAAAAGCCAGGCAGGCGGTAGATCGCGCCTGCCTTGAGACGCGAAACAACAAGCGCATCGATCTGATCCTGTGTCTGAATTACGGTGGTCAACAGGAAATTATTGAGGGTGTGAAGCTGGCCGCCAAATGGGCGGCCACGCGGGATGATCCCGAGCAGGCTCTTGCCAATCTGGATACGGATACCTTCAGGAGCTTTCTGTGGTGTGCTGAAACCAGGCCGGTGGATTTGCTGATCAGGACAGGGGCTGAGCGCCGTATTTCCAACTTTCTTCTCTGGGATGCCGCCTATGCAGAATTATACTTCTGTGACAAATACTGGCCGGATTTTTCCGAGCAGGACTTTCTGAGCGCCATCGACGATTTCACAAGCCGTGAAAGACGTTTCGGCCTGACTGGCAATCAATTGGCATGAGCAACCTGACACGCCGCATACTCACAGCAGCACTGCTGCTGCCACTGACCATTGGCTGGATCCTCTATGTGCCCTCACCGTGGTTTGACTGGGTGTTCGGTGCACTTGTTATGCTGGCAGCCATTGAATTAATGGCGTTGTTCAAATTACCTCAGGGAAAATGGTTTGTTGGTACAGCAATAGGAGCCTTGCTGCTCCTGCTGCTGGGAGCTGATTTCGCAATGGTGATATTTGTGCTCGCCTTGGGCTGGATGTTGCTGATGTTTTTCATGCTTGATGATGCCAGTCAGCTCCAGCGGCTTGCATTGGCGCAATGGATGATGGTCTGGCTGCTGGTTTTTTTCTGGACAGGTATGCAGGTGCATGGGCAGGAACATGGAAATTTCTTTATTCTGGGAGCCTGTCTTGGCACCTGGGCCTCGGATATTGCAGCCTATTTTACCGGCAAGCGCTTTGGTAAACGCAAGCTTTGCCCGGCCATAAGTCCGGGAAAAACATGGGAAGGCGTCATGGGCGCCTTTGCCGTGGGTGTGCCGGTGGCCGCCATATGCTGGGGCATGTTGTTACCGCTTTCTGCTGGTTTTGCCATATTCCTGGGGTGTGTTCTGGTTGCGAGCGGTATCGTCGGCGACCTGGCTGAATCCGCCATGAAACGTTCTATTGGCTGCAAGGACAGTGGACATCTATTGCCCGGCCACGGCGGCCTGCTGGACCGCATAGATGCCGTCGTCATCTCTCTATCAGCCACAGGCTTGATATGGCTGTCGATATGAAAAGACTCACCATTCTGGGGGCTACGGGATCCATCGGCGCCAGCACGGCGGATGTCATGCTGCGCCATTGTGAGCGTTTTTCCGCATATGCGCTGGTTGGTGGCAAGAATGCTGAACGAATGCTTCAACTGGCCGAAAGTTTGCAGCCGGAGTGGGTTGTGATGACCGATTCAAAGGCGGCACATTCCCTGCATGGACGTCTGCCTGACGGCATCCGCCTGGAGGCAGGTATGGATGCGGCCATTGCCATGGCTGAAGCTGAGCAGGCCGACATCGTAGTTGCCGCCATGGTTGGCTCCGCAGGCTTGCCGGCAGCGCTTGCGGCAGTCAAGGCAGGCAAGAAGGTATGCCTGGCTAATAAGGAATGCCTTGTGACCGCCGGGCGTATTTTCATGCAGGAAGCACACCTGTCCGGATCAGAGGTGGTGCCGGTAGATTCCGAACATGCCGCAGTTCATCAATGCATTGCCGGTCATGATAGAGATTCGATTGAACGTATTGTTCTGACTGCCTCAGGCGGCCCATTCCTTGACCGTGATATTTCGACGATGGCCAGTGTGACGCCGGAAGAAGCGGTAGCTCATCCGAATTGGGATATGGGAGCAAAAATCAGCGTGGATTCGGCAACCATGGTGAACAAGGCCCTGGAACTTATCGAAGCCCGTTGGTTGTTTGATATGCCGCCGGACAAGCTTTCGGCCATTATTCATCCGCAGAGCATTGTGCATGCGTTGGTCGAATACCGGGATGGCTCAGTGCTGGCTCAGATGGCTGAGCCGGACATGCGTGCACCTGTTGCCTATGCCTTGCAGGCAACGCCCCGCCTGAACTCCGGTATTTCCATGCTGGACCTGGTAAAGCGGCAGCGACTGGACTTTATCGGCATCGATGAACAACGCTTTCCCATCATGCCCCTTGTACGGGATGTCATGAAGAGCGATGATTCCATGTCGATAGCCTTTAATGCCGCCAATGAGGAAGCTAACCTTGCCTTCCGCGAACACAGGTTGTCGTTTACCGACATCACGCAAATCATCGAAGATGTTCTGGGCATGAGCGCGGATATTTCCGTGCATAGCCTGGATCAGGTATGGTCGCTGGATCAAGAGGCTAGGCGTTTGGCGGCAAGCGCTATCTGGAAGGTTGGAGGATAAATGATCGAGACCCTGCAGGCCCTTGCCGCCTTTGTTGTAGTTATCGCGCTGTTGATTGCCGTGCATGAATGCGGTCATTTCATCGTAGCAAGAAAGCTTGGCGTCAAGGTCGAAAAATTCTCCATTGGCTTTGGACCATCCCTGTTTTCATGGCGCAGCAAGGATGGGGAAGTCGAATATGTCATCGCAGCCGTCCCGCTGGGAGGCTATGTCAAAATGCTGGGAGAAACTCCTGAGAAAGAGGAAATTCCCGAGCAGGACCGCCAACGGGCATTTGACGCACAACCGGTCTGGAAACGGGCATGCATTGCCACGGCCGGGCCTGCCTTTAATTTTGCCTTTGCCATCGTCGCCTACATGCTGGTGGGCTGGATGGGTCAAACCGTGTTGCCGCCTGTCGTGGGGTCTGTGTCACCGGCCTCCGTAGCCGAACAGGCAGGCATTATGAAGGCCGACAAATTGCTGACCATTGGGGACAAGAAGGTGTACTCTTGGCGGCTGGCGGAAGAACGCCTGAAGGGGCATGTCGGTAATGAAGTTGAGATAAAACTTGAACGTGGAGGCACGGTGATCCTTGTGTCTGTGCGTCTTCCCAGCCTTGACAAAGATCCCATTCTTGCCGATGTGGCTTCTGAAGCGCTTGGAATCAGCCCCGGCATGCGGGTTATCGTCGCATCCGTACTGAATGAATCTCCAGCGATGCGGGCAGGGCTTAAGCCTGGCGATCAGGTGCTGCAAGCCCAAGGCAATAATATCTACAGCATCAAGTCCTTTATCAATCTCGTGCGCGAACATGCCGATGAAGGTATGACCTTGAGCATCAAACGCGATGGCGTGCTCATCAATGTCCATGTGATGCCTGAGAATGATTCGGAAGGACATGGCCGTATCGGCGCCAAAATGATGGCGCAAACCACAAAAGCTCCGATTATCTACCACATGGGTTTATTCGAGGGGATCTCCTTTGGTTTTACACGCACATGGGAAATGACGGCGCTCACCATGCAGGTGTTGGGTAAAATGGTGATGGCCTCAATTTCACCTGAAAACCTGGGCGGCCCCATAGCTATCGCTCAACTGGCCGGGAAGACAGCCGAATTGGGCCTTGTGGCCTTTGTTACTTTTCTGGCGCTCATTTCTGTTAATCTGGGAATATTGAATCTGCTTCCTATCCCTGTGTTGGATGGCGGGCACCTTGTCTACCTGGGGATCGAGAAGATACGAGGCAAGCCTCTCTCGTCCGTTGTTATGGAACGCACGCAAATTGTCGGCATGTCACTCATTATCATGCTGATGGTTTTCGCCTTCTATAATGATCTTACGCGCTTGTTCAGGGGCTGACGTGACAGTCTTTGCAAGAGATTCCCTGAATATGCCTAAAGTCCTGCTCTCCCTTCTGTTTTTGTTGGCGGTTCTTCTGGCGCCCGTGAATATGCCTTCGGCCACAGCCGAGGAGGAACAAGGCAAGCGCATTGTCTCCATTGATGTGCGCGGCAACCGTTACGTGGAGACAGAAACCGTGCTGGTTCAGGTAAGAACAAAAGTGGGAGAGAATCTTAGCAGGAAAAAAGTCAGCAGGGATGTCCGCCGCCTGTTTGATACAGGTTTTTTTTCCGATGTGCGCGTCATCGGGGAACCCGACTCCGACGGCATTCGCCTCTTTTACGAGGTCACCGAGAATCCACTGGTGGCGGAGGTGAAAATTCTTGGTAATGATGAGATCCCTGCCAAGGATATGAAGCTAAGGCTAAAAATTAAGCCGGGCCGTGTCCTGAATGACACTTCTCGCATGGCTGATACCCAGACTATACGGAAGGCGTATCTGAAAAAGGGCTATTATCAGGTGGATGTCGATATCCAAACGAAGGAGCGCAAGGATGGCCGGATTGATGTCAGCATCAATGTAACTGAGGGCGAGATCACGCGCATCAAGCGTATCCGGTTTGTTGGCAATCAGGCGTTCTCTGATCAGGATTTGCTAGACATCACCGCTTCAAGGCAATCAGACCTGATATCTTGGTTTAATAGTCGTGATGTTTTTGATCGAGAGCGATTACTTGGTGATGCACAATTAATTAATCAGCATTATCTGAACAGAGGCTATCTTGATGCCAAAATAGAATCATCGCTGATTTCTCTATCCCCGGACAAGCTCTGGTTTTTCCTGACCTTCAATATTTATGAGGGGCCGCAATATACGGTTAGCACCATTGATATTCAAGGAGATCTGGTTCCTGACCATGATACCCTAAGAGAGGGAGTTGTTCTTGAATCTGGCGAACTGTATTCACTAGAAAAGTTGATAGAAAGCATAGAGGCTGTTACTACGGTTGTTGGAGATGAAGGTTATGCCTTCGCTAATATCACCCCGTTGTTTCATCGGGATATTCAGGCCCGCACAGTGGATATAACTCTGGATGTTGAAAAGGGCAGGGAAGTCTATATCGAACGGATCGAAATCAGCGGCAATGTAAAAAGCGATGATTCCGTAGTCCGCAGGGAACTGCGTCAGATTGAGGGTGAACGATATGCCACCAGCAAGGTGGAGAGAAGCAAGAAAAGACTGGCGCGCTCACAACTGTTCGAGGATACCCGTGTTTCCTTTCCAAAGGGAAAATCACCCAGCATGGTTCGCATGAAGCTGGATTTAGAGGAGCGAAAAACTGGCTCATTCTCGCTTGGTGTTGGCTTTTCACAACTGGAAAAGAGTTTTTTCACAGGGAGGGTCAGTGAACAGAATGTCATGGGGAAAGGAATCAATGCCAGGGTGGATGGCCAGGTTGGGGTCAAGACACAGAATTTTAACACGAGCCTGACGGACCCCTATTTTCTGGATAAAGAACTCAGCGCCTCCATCAATGCCTTTAAAAGACAGACAAGATTGCAGGAGATTGTTGCCTACAAGCAGAACAGCTTTGGTGGAGGCGTAGATTTTGGCATCTCCCTGACCGAGTTTTTAACCTATTATATTGGTTATCAGTTTACTGAGGTTAATCTGTTGGACATTCCCGCCAATTCGTCGTCAACCCTGCTTTCCCAGTTCGGCAAGCAGCAGACTGGGGAATTTAGCAATACACTTGCATGGGATACGAGAAATAACACATTGGCTCCTACCGATGGCCATTTTGAGAGGCTGAGAGTGGGCGTTGCCGGATTAGCAGGACAGAACCGGTTTCTTGAGATGTCGGCATCCAGTAAAATATACTTCCCTTTGGGGGGTGATTTTGTTTTGAACCCTTCAGTAGAAGGGAGATATATCCGTGGGTATTCTGGTAAAGATGTGCCTATATACAGACGCTACTCTCTTGGCGGTGTTGGCAGCCTGCGCGGATTTGACTACTTTGGCGTCACCGTCAGAGATGCGGCAACCAACGATGTTCTGGGCGGGAACAAAGAATTTACCGCTTCACTGAATCTGTATTTTCCTATGCCGTACATGCAGACAAAGGGATTCAGGGGTGTATTATTCACAGACGCTGGCAATGTTGCGGATTTATCGCAGCGCTTATCTCTTTCGGATACTCGCGTATCTTTAGGTTTTGGCGTCGAATGGCTATCCCCCGTTGGCCCGGTGGGCCTGATTTGGGGGTTCCCGTTACGTAAAAAAGCTGGCGACATAGCAAAGAGCTTTGAATTTTCATTGGGATCAGTATTCTAATCAAATAAATTGAGCAAGGAGATCACATGCAATACCGGATAATGATTGCGGCAGGCCTACTGGTTTGTGGATTGCTCGGCGGCGAAGCCTCTGCTGCTGAAATGAAAATCGGCTATGTTGATATGCGCAGCGCTATTGAGAACACTGCTTCCTTTAAGGCAGGCATGCATCGGCTGAAGGTATCTCTGGAGCGCCAGAATAAAGAGCTTAAGGCGCTGGCCGGGAAGATACAGAAGGCACAAACCGATCTGGAAGGCAAGGCTATGGCAATCAAGCCCGAACGTCTGGCCACCATGCAGGAGGAAATTGCCGAGATGAAAAAGCAGCAGCGCCGTAAACAGCAGGACGCACGGGATGCGCTGACGCGTGAAAAGCAAAGACTTGATACCGGAGCAGCAGAAAACTTCATACAGGCAGTGAAAAAATACGCAGCCAAAGGCAATTTTGATCTCATTCTGCGCAAACAGACGATGCTGCACGGCTCACCGAAATACGACATTACCGCTGAAATCACCAAACTGATGGATGCAAAAAAATAATAAGCCACCATGCGTCTAAGTGAGGTGGCAGCGCTGGTTGCCGGAAAGCTTGAGAATGGAAACCAGTTCGTCGAAATTGCAGGCATTCAGGACTTGCAAGCAGCAAGAGAAAATGAGGCTGCATTTCTTTCAAACATGCGTTTGAAACACCAGTTTAACGACTCCAGGGCTGGAGTCGTTCTGCTTGGCAGCGCCATGTTTCCCGATACTGATCGCACTGTTATCCGGGTTGATGATCCATATCTGGCCTTTGCAACTCTACAACGCCACTTTTATCCCGAAGGAAAGTCGACGGGTAGCCGCTCGGAGGCGGCTTTTGTCGACCCATCTGCCAGGCTTGCCGATGATGTCGATATAGCGCCCATGGCCGTCATTGGCCCCAATGTGGAAATTGGCTCAGGCAGCAGGATAGGCTCCGGTTGTGTTATCGAAGCCGGCGCCGTCATTGGCTGTAATTGCCTGTTACACGCGCGGGCCGTTGTGGGGGGAAATTGTATCCTTGGCGATCGCGTCATTCTTCAGCCCGGGGCTATTATTGGCGCTGATGGTTTTGGCTACGCCTGGTCGGGGAAAGAACACCTGAAGATTCCTCAGGTCGGCCGTGTGGTCATAGAGGATGATGTCGAAATCGGAGCAAATACATGTGTCGATCGAGGCGCTATAGGGGACACCCTCATTGAGCGCGGAGCCAAACTGGACAACCTCATCCAGATTGCCCATAACGTCAGAATCGGCGCATGCAGTATTATGGCAAGTCAGGTTGGCATCTCCGGGTCAACATTGATTGGTAAGGGTTGTCAGATCGGTGGCCAGGTCGGTATAGCCGGCCATCTCAATATAGGAGATGGCTGTAAGCTGGCAGCAAAGTCGGGGGTAATGAGCGATCTTAAAGCTGGCGGAACCTATGGCGGTGCACCCGCCATGCCGCATCGTCAATGGCTCAAGGTTTTGGCTCTGACTGCCCGCCTGCCCGAGATCTGGAGTTCATTGAGCAGAGAACACAATCGAGACTGAAATGAAAAGGAATACGTTATGCCAGTCCTGAATATTGACGACATCATGTCGCAACTTCCGCACCGTTATCCGCTGTTGCTGGTCGACCGTGTGCTGGATTTTGAGCAGGAAAAATTTATTCGCGCCATCAAAAACGTCACCATCAACGAGCCCTATTTCACCGGACATTTTCCTTCACATCCGGTTATGCCCGGCGTCATGATCGTCGAGGCCATGGCCCAGGTGGGAGGGATACTGGCCTTTCAGTCAGCGCCTGAGGATCAGGAATTTCTGGTCTATTTTACCGGCATCGATGGCGTCCGCTTCAGAAAACCCGTAAGGCCCGGCGACCAATTGATTCTGGAGCTCACCTGTCTGCGCCGGCGGGGGAACCTATGGAAGTTCAGGGGTGAGGCGTTTGTTGACGGAGACCTAGTTTGCGAAGGCGATCTGATGGCTTCCCTGATCCCAAAGGAAAGCGTGTGAATTCCTCCATTCATCCCACTGCGATGATTGGAGACGGCGCGGAGATACATCCTGAGGCAATCATCGGGCCATACTGTGTTGTCGATAGCCATGTGCGGATCGGCGCCGGCACAGAACTGTTTTCGCATGTTGTAATCTCCGGACGCACAACCATCGGCAAAAACAACCGCATCTTCCCGTTTGCCTGCATCGGCCATGAACCACAGGATCTGAAGTATAATGGAGAACCTTCCGAGGTTGTTATCGGCGATGGCAATACAATACGTGAAAACGTCACGATTAATCCCGGCACTGAAGGAGGAGGCATGTTGACCCGGATGGGTAGCGGCAACCTGCTCATGGCTTATTCACATGTTGCGCATGACTGTAAATTGGGAGATGAGGTGATCATGGCAAACGCTGCCACCCTTGCCGGGCATGTCGAGATCGCCGATGGCGCCATTGTTGGCGGATTGTCCGCCATTCACCAGTTTATACGTATTGGCCGCTATAGCATGATCGGGGGCATGAGCGGTATTGTGAAGGATGTCCCTCCATTCTGTCTGACGGCAGGTGGCTACAGGCCTGGCCTTGCCGGGCTTAATCTAATTGGCCTCAGACGCCATGGCATCAGCTCCGGAACAATCAAGAAACTGAAAAAGCTCTACAGCATTTTACTGCAGGGAACTGGCAAGCTTGACCAGCGCCTGCAAGAGTCCGCCGAAGTGGCCGAAGACGATCCATACGCTGTTGAACTGGCCGAGTTCGTTCGCACCGCCAAGCGAGGGCTGACAATACATCGCCGCGATGCCGCTTGAGGATAAATCAGCACCTCAGAAACTGGGCCTGATTGCAGGCTACGGCTCTTTTCCTTTGGAACTTGCGGAGGAACTCACAGCACAGGGAATAGAAATTCATGCTACAGCAGTGCATGAGGAGACCTCTCCGGACATTGAGAAATATGCAGCTTCCGTACGTTGGCTGCATGTGGGACAGGTCGGCGGTATGCTAAAGGCATTTAAAGCTGTCGGCGTCACTCAGGTCATTATGGCTGGAAAAGTGAGAAAGATTCATTTATTCAGGAATTTCCGACCTGATCTTACAGCGATTAAAGAGCTGGCTGGATTGCCCGACAGGCGCGACGACACCATCATGAATGCTGTGGCCGGCCTGCTTGCGAAGGAGGGCATACAACTTCTTTCACAGCTTGCATATGCCGGTGACATGCTGGCAGGTTTAGGTCACCTGTTTGGTCCAAAGCCAGGAAAGACTGCCTTACGGGACATGGAATTTGGCCTTCAACAGGCCTTTGGCATTGCGGCTCTGGACATCGGCCAAACCGTTATCGTACAAAATTGCGTCGTGTTGGCGGTTGAAGCGATCGAAGGTACGGATGACGCCATCAAGCGAGGTGGAGAGTTGGGCAGTGGCAAGGCTGTCGTTGTCAAAGTGGCCAAGCCAGATCAGGACGTTCGTTTTGATGTGCCGGCTATTGGCCCGGACACTGTGGGAATCATGCATGCCTCCGGCTGCAAGGCGCTGGCAATACAGGCCGGCTTAACCCTGATTCTAGAGCGCGCTAAATTTGCACAGCTTGCAAAACGCCTGCGGATAAGTGTCTGCGGCTTCGAAGTCACATAATTCGGCGCTTCACCAAATCGTGTGGGTAGCGGGCTCATGATGCTGGCTCCGGATAGAGATTGAGACCTCCCAGATGGAAGTAAATAGCGTTGC
>QIFG01000003.1 GCA_003228735.1 Zetaproteobacteria bacterium | reverse complement strand
GATGAGTCGTGTCTGAAAAGCGCAAGACTGCTACCGCAGCTTGCTCTTTCAAACTCTCAACAAAGTTGCACTTACGAATTGAATCCGCGAAGTTTTTTAGTAATTAAGAGTCTCACTTTTGATTAGCTTGGAAGAACTAACTCTATGCTATTAACAATATGTTTGGCTTTCTGAGCAAGGTTTTTATAACAAGTGTCAAGATTATTGCATGCGATCGAATGATTTGAGTCGCTCCCAGAGAGATCGAATGTCATTCTGTAGTATTGGCGAGCTTCATCAATGTCTTCGTTATAGAGGTCAAGTTGGGCGCGAACTTCTAACATTGCAGATCTAGATTGCTCGTCAAAGATGCCAAGCTCTCCGATCTGAGAATCTATATATGGTATACGATACTTTTTGACGATAAGGCCAGCACCAGGTTGCGCTTTTTGACGTTCAGCAATTTCAAGTAGTGCTTTGTCGTCGAGGGCAACGTGTGTTTCCATGATGTCTGGAAGCTGCTTGGTATCAATCAGCCCCTTATAGTTTTTAAGTATTGGAATTATCCAATTCAGAAACTCGCGATCATAAGTTCCGAAACGGATTTCAAACATATATGCAGCAAGAGCCATGCACAGTCTTAGATCCCGAAGTTCTGTGTAGATGCCTTCGCGCACTTCTTTTTCGCGATTGTGCTTTCGAATCGCATCGACTATCAATGGACTCAAAAGACCAAGTAGCCAGCCCAGAAAAATTGCGCCGACAGTTTCGATAGTCATGGTGTATCTCGACGAATAGTCCATGTTGGGCAGCAGTTATAATTACGGTTCATGGACGATGTCTAATCCCTGAGTAGTTTTTCGGCGATCTCCACCACATGTGCGCCGTAGGAGCGGGCGGCAACCAGTTGCGCCTCTGTAATGCCTTCGGGCATGCCCTCGTGATTGTTGGTGCGGGCATACGGGCCCCATTGCAGGCCGCCGTCGGCATATCCCGAACTGTCCTTGGGAAAGCCGACAACAACCATGCCCTGTTCCAGAAAATGCGAATACAGGCTTGCCATGGTCAGCTCTACGCCGCCCCCGGCGCCGCCAAAGCCGCCACCTGTTACAAACACGCCGCCAATCTTTCCGTCCAGTGCATTTTCCATCCACAGCTTACCGCATTCGTCAATCAGCTTTTTCATCTGCCAGGCCATCGAACCCATATGTACGGGCGTGCCGAACAGGATGACATCGGCGGCAACGAGATCACCCGGGACGGTGTCGCCGCTCTGTTTCAGAATGATGTCGGCTTTAGCAAGAACTGCCTTGGCGCCGGCGGCCATCGCCTGCGCCATCTTTTCCGTATTGCCGTAGTCCGAGTGGTAAACAATCAATATACGCATGATTGTGTCCTGTATCTCTCAGGCATGACCGGCCTGCATTGAGAGTTGCGCCTTGTTCACACCAACGCTTTTTGCCCCGAGCTCCCAGCGGCTTTCGATAGGCGCACGGAAGATAATATCCTGGTCAGCCGGGACAATGAGCCAGTCGTTGTGGTTGATTTCAGTTTCCAGTTGGCCGCTGCCCCAGCCGGCATAGCCAAGCATCAGCGAAAAGCGCTCCGGGCCATTGCCTGCTGCGATTTCTTCGAGAATGTCGAACGAAGTAGTGAGGTTTATTTCAGAGGTGACCGAGAGCGTTGATTTGTAATTTCGCTCATTGCCGTGCAGCACGAAGCCCCTGAACGGTTCCACCGGCCCGCCTTCGAAGGTAGGTGTATCAAGGCTGGATGCGTGTTTCAGATGCAGGTCGTTTAACACACTATCCACGGAAATATGATGTGCGCGGTTGATGAGCAGGCCCATGCTGCCTTCCTCATCGTGGTGACAGAGCAATACAACGCCATCATGGAAGTTTGGGTCCATGAGGGCGGGCGTAGCCAGCAGAAACTGGCCCTTAAGCTCACTCAGTTGCATGGCTTAAATGCTGTGCCATTTCAATGGCCGCTTCAAGGCTGCTGTAGGACACATCTGCGGTTGCCGCGCGCTCCAGGGCCGTACCATGATCCACGCTCGTGCGCACAAAGGGCAGCCCCAGAGTCACGTTTACTGCATTGCCGAAACTTAATGCCTTGATTGGGATCAGGGCCTGATCGTGGTAACAGCACACGGCCACATCAAAGGACTTGCGCATGGCGGCGGAAAACAGGGTGTCGGCTGGCAATGGGCCGGTTATCTGGATGCCTTCACTTTTTGCCTGTTCGGCAGCGGGGATAAGCACGTCGATTTCTTCCTGTCCGAAATGACCCTGTTCCCCGGCATGGGGGTTCAGGGCGCACAGGGCCAGCCGTGGTTGGGTGATGTGGAATCGCTGCTGCATGTCCGTATGGACGATACGCAGGCAACCCAGGGTTGAATCAACGGATAGATGCGAAGCTACGTCCTTAAGGGCCATATGGGTTGTCAGAAGGGCGACCCTGATGACATCCGAGGCCAGCATCATGACCACACGTTCGACCCCGGCCAGATGGGCGAAAAATTCGGTGTGGCCGGGAAAGGCGAACCCCGCATTTTTCAGGACGGACTTTTCGATCGGGCCAGTTACCAGGGCGCGTGCATGACCATGCAGGCAGGCATCGGCCGCATGTCTCAGGCAATCAATCACCGCCTGGGCATTTTCGTGACTGGGTTTACCCGGCCGAACAGGGCTGGTTTCAATGCCGGGATTCCAGCAGCCCAATGATCCGGATGGCAACCTTTTCTCAAGCGATGGGGTTTCTTCTATAGGTATGGACAGGCAGAGATCATCTGCCCGTGCACGCAACCAGGAAGCCGGCGCGGCAATACGGATGTCGTCAAACAGTTCGGGATGGGCGTTGAAGGCGCGCAGCACACAGTCCGGGCCGATGCCTGCCGGTTCGCCCAAACTGAGAAGGATCGGTTTGATATGCTTGCCTAAAGCGGGCATTCCTTGCGCTCGATGGCAGCCCTCGCCTTGAGTCCTGCAATCCAGCGCGGCAGCTGGTTTTGCATCTCCGCATTTAACAGAATTTCCTTGATGCGATCGCTATGCGCTTCGAATGCATTCGGATCAATATGGCGCTTTCCAATCACACGGATAATGTGCAGGCCAAATGGCGATTCCACCACCCCGCTGGTTTCTCCGGGCTTGAGCTGGAAGGCCACCTGCTCGAAGGCGGGAACCATATCTCCTTGTTTGAACCAGCCAAGATCGCCTCCCTTGGTTGCGCTGGGCCCTTGTGATATCTCCTTGGCGCGAGTGGCGAACACTTCATTCGAGGTTCCCTGCATGTCCTTTGCAATGGCTTCGGCACGCTTGCGGATTTTGCCTTGGATCTCTTCATCGGCAGCGGATGGCAGCTTGATGAGAATATGGCGCGCATGAATTTCGTCATAGGGTTTGCCAATTTCCGGTTCATGCCAACGTTCGTCAGCGACGTAAAGCAGATGAAAGCCGGCCGGTGAGCGGATGGTTTCCGAAGCCTTGCCGATGGAAAGTTGCAGGACACTGGCCAGGCGCGGTGGCAGTGATCCGGGCATGAACCAGCCCATCTGCCCTCCCTGAGCGGCATCCGGCGCATCGGAATGCAAGGTAGCCAGATGTGCAAAGTCTTCGCCCGCCAAAACTTGAACGCGGAGTTTTTCAATTTTGTTGCGTGTTGCCTCTACTTGCGCTGGTGTCGGGTCTGGTGGCAGTGAGATAAAGATTTGCAGCAGCTTGACTTCCCGTATGGGGCCGGGGTTGGCAAGGTATTTCCTGTAATACTCGCGCATGGATTCTTCGCTGACCTGCAGTTTGGAGCGTACCGATATGTTAATCAGTTTGCTGCTTAGCAGCCGGTCATGCAGTGTTTCACGGTAGCGTTGGATATCCATGCCTTGGGCCTCGAGTATCTTCACCAACTGGCCGGCTGGAATATTATTATTTGCCTCAACGTCGGCCATGGCCTTATCTACATCCTTATCGGCAACCTGCAACTCCAGTTTGCGCGCCTCCTGTTTTTGCAGGGTTTGCACAATGCGCCCGTCCAATGCCCTGTTCCAGAGTTCCTGCCTGGACGGCTGACCGGATGATCCCGACTGTTCCAGGGATTTGGCTAGATCTTCAGCGTCCAGTTCGATCTGGGAGCAGGTTAAGGCCTCTCCATTTATTACAGCCGCGATGCTGTCCAGAACCTGCGCATGCGCCGCTGTTATCTGGGATGTAAACGCAATAAAAAACGCAGCGACAAGCCGCATGGCGCCTCCAAAATATTCAGGCCTGATCTGGCCGCATTGAGTCATTCGTATGGTCATGGGAAATTATGAGCCGAACCTACCCAGCCCTTTGAAGCCAAGCAAGAAACGGAAGCCGGTATCCGATGCGGTCGAAGTGCCGGTAGGCCGGTTTGTCCGGTAGCCTTCAACAAGCAGATTCCAGCAGGGATGTGTATATTTTAGTGCGACAGAAGCATTCTGGGTGATCTTGAGCAGCGTATCGTAAAACATGCTGCCGCTTACCTTCCATCTGGGAGTAAGCGCAAACTCGCCTGAAACTCGAAGGGACTGTGTTTCGGGCGTGGCAAGGCGTGCATCTACGAAGTAATAGGATACGCCAAGCGTATGCCCATCCTGACTGCGCCAGTTGATGGCGGATTCCGCTTTCGGCCAGTACTGGTCTCTGGGATCATATTGACCTTCTGCCGATATGCTCAGGTTCGGCAGGGGAGATAATGTGGCCTTGCCGAACAGGTTGGAGAATGGCCCGGCTGCAGCAGTCTGTACGGCCGGGTCTACGGATTCCCTGAGCATATCGTAAACCGTTCCGAAACTGACCGCAGCCAATTCGCGGGAGGCCGAGAGACGATTGTCCTTGGATTGAAGGCGGCTCGTTACCAGCATGCTGATACGATGGGCGCGCTCAATCCGGTCATGGCCCGAGAACAGGTTGTTGGTCAGAAGGCTGCTTATGGTCAGTTGGCCGAAGGACGAATCAAAATTTGGGAAAGCGCTTTGATCGGCCACTTCAACGAAATCGTAGCGAATCGTCGGCTCAATGGAGTTTCTCCACAGGCCGTCCGTGCTGATGCGCTCAAAAATTGCGCGGGTTTCAAGCCCAATCTCGGCACTGGTGCGTGTCGGTTGTCTTTTGTTGATCGTATCCCTGAGCCAGTAGCGGGTATGCTGGCTGCCAAGGGTTAGCGTGGAGGAAACCCCGCCGCCAGCCAGTTCAAAAGGGATTTCGATATATGGGTGCAGATTGAATCGCCAGCCATCCACGCCCTGGCGGCGCTCGAAGCGGGTGGTCTGCTGATCAAGATGCAGGAAGGCGAACTGGTCGAGAACGGGCAATGTCGAATGGCTTTCAAGGCGTGGAGCGATTTGCAGAGTCGCCGCATTGCTTGGTGCAAGCAGGTCTTCCTGATACGTTCCTGATAGTGCCCAGTCGCTATTCTCGGTATACCCGCTCAGGACGGCGTTGCTCACCAGATAGCTTTTTGTGGATTCATCCAGATTGCGCGACAGATCGGCCAGATAGTCTTGATCGCTGACATAGTCTGCATTAATGTTCAAGTTCATGGCGTAGGGAAGCCGCCAGGCAATGTCTGCCTGAGCGCGCTGACGGCCGCGGCCCAGCACCTTGTCACTGATGCCTTCTATCTTGATTTCTTCCCGGCCGGCTGGTGATACATGGCGGAACTCAAGCTCCGGCATGAATCCGCGCGCACTCATCCAGCGTGGCGTGAAGGTTGCATCCCAGTTGGGCGCCGGGGCAAAGTAAAAGGGGAGTGCGTACTCGGTACCCCGGCGTTTCCCGCTGGCGAGCGTGGGAAGCATGAAACCGGATTTCCGCCGCAGTGACTGGCTCCAGTACGGGCTGTAAAATACGGGCACGCCGCCGATTTCAAGGCGCGCGTCTGTGGCGCTCAGGCTTCCCTCATTCTGGTCGATGGTTGCTGTAGCTGCCGATATGCCCCAGGCTTCGCTGTCGGCAGGGCAGGGTGTGAAATACACGGATTCTGCCTCAAAGATATAATCGCCTTTACGCTGCATGCGCGTGCTCTGCATGCGCGCTCCATCCGGAAAGAAAATGGTGGCATCAATGAGTTCTCCATCCTTGGTGATGGTGTTCATCGTTGCTGAGGGGGCCTTGATGACAGCCTGTGGCGAGGTGAGGATGACATTGCCCTCAGCATGGATCTGGTTTTTGGCCGGATCGTAGCGTATGTAGCCTGCTTCTATTGTTTCATTCAGCCGTTTAGTTTCGACATTGCCGGTGGCTGTAATTACGCCTGCCGCATCACGGGACAAGTGATCGGCAGTGATGTCTACGGAATCCGCTTGCAGAGTTTCATTAAGGGGGCTGGTTTCGGCATCGTCGTCAGATGTAATGGCGCCGACTTCACAGTGGGACAAATGGTCTGCTGTGATATCCACATCTTCGGCCAGAACTTCAGGAGAGAGCAGAGCAGCCATCGCCAGGGTTGTGCAGATGGATAAGGCAAGCGTCTTTAATCGCATGTGTGACAGGAATGAATGCAGGTTATGTGCTCTTGCGGGCTGCGCCGAGGTAGTTCACCGCCAGATCGTCCGAAAGCGCAAAGCTGTCCGTGATCAGATTGTAGGACATGCCGCAAAGGTGCTCAGCCTTTAGTCCGGCGGCACGCAGGGCCGCATTCATTTCCGAGGGGCGGATGAATTTGTCATAGCGGTGTGTGCCCTTTGGCAGCCAGCCCATCACGTATTCCGCCCCGATGATAGCCAGCATATATGCCTTGGCGGTGCGGTTGAGCGTAGCGAAAAAGAAAATGCCGCCAGGCTTGAGCAGATGCGCGCAGGCAGCCACCGTTCCGGGTACATCCGGCACATGTTCAAGCACTTCGAGGCACGTGACGGCGTCATAGCTTCCGGCATGCGTCTCTGCCCAGGTTTCGGCGTCGCAGGTCTGATAATCCACAGCAACCTTATTTTTCTCGGCGTGAATTCGGGCAACGTCCAGGGCCTTGCCGGCACGGTCAATGCCCGTGACCTCCGCCCCCAGTTTCGCCATGCCTTCGGATAACAATCCGCCGCCACAGCCGACATCCAGAATTCTGGCATCCTTCATCTCGATACGTTTTGCAATGTAATCCAGTCGCAGGGGGTTGATCTGGTGCAGTGGCTTGAATCGGCCTTTCGGGTCCCACCATTCCTCTGCAATGGCCTCGAACTTCCGGATTTCCGCAGGATCGAAGTGCTTTTTCATACGGCGGCAGGCTGATAGGCCAGATGCATGATGGCAAGGGGATAGCGTGCCCGAATCTGCCATTATCTGAACTTCTCGCTCAGGCTCACAGGCGCTAGGTTCATCGGCATGATTTTATTGTTTGTATATTGGCCGGAGCGCCTCCACGGATGAGCGACTTATATAACCACCTTGTGATTGGTCTGTCCGGCACTTCATTGACCGATGCGGAGCGGCACTGGCTGCGCAGTGATCCGCCGTTGGGTGTGATCCTGTTTGCGCGCAATATCGAAACGCCAGCGCAGGTCTCTGCATTGCTGAATGAAGTGCGGCAATGCACGGGCCAGCCGACCTGGGCGGCGATCGACGAAGAAGGCGGACGGGTGAATCGCATGCCCTGGCCGCCGTTTTCGGGCCGGAAGCATGCGGCTGAATATGGGCGCCTGTATCGGGATAATCCGGAGGCGGCAAAAAAGGCTGTATACGATGATGCCCATACCGTTGGCAGTGCGCTCAAGAGCCTTGGTTTTACGCATGATTGTGCGCCCGTACTGGATGTGTTCCACGCCGCCGCCGATGCCATTATCGGTGAGCGCGCCTATAGCCCAGACGTGAATGTGGTCGCCGATCTTGGCGCTGCCTGTATGCGGGGACTGCATGCGGCAGGCATCGAAGCGGTTGGCAAGCATTTCCCCGGTCATGGCCGGGCCGATGCCGATTCGCATCTGGCTGTGCCGCATGTCCATACACCATTGGAGGTATTACTGGAGGAAGCAGGCCCGTTTAAAGCCTGTATCGGGCAGGGCTTGAACCACATCATGACGGCGCATGTCGTGTATGAAAAAGCCGATGCGAATGTGGCCACGCTGTCGGATTTCTGGCTCAAGGACGTGCTTGGGAATCGCTTCGGTTTTCAGGGCAGGATCTGGAGCGATGATTTATGTATGAAGGGCGTGGGCGGTGATATCCACAGCGCCGCCGATCAGGCATTAAAGGCTGGCTGCGATGTGTTGCTTGTTTGTGACCCGGCGCCGGTGCGCATGATTTTTGAGGGCATTGCTGAATAAGGCTCATCAGAATATATCTACTGCTTTACGTATGCCGTGCACGGGATTTGCGTATTGACTTAACGTTTTTGCCGTCTAAGTTGAATGATGCTCAATTGAAAAACGGTATGCAAGATAGTGGTTATGGCCGGCACGCAAACCGGCGCAGTGGGGGCATCGATGATCTTTACACCAGCGAACAGACTTCCGGCATAACAAGGCGGCTGAGTCCACGGCATGGCATTGTTTCCTTCCCCTGAGCAACCTGCAAAGGCGAATCCAGCCGGCATCCGCTTGCTGCTTACGCTGTTCATTGCAGTGTCACTCGTTCTGGTTCTTGGCGGTAGTTACTGGCTGGCAAGGCAGCAGATGGCCGAGGAGATGAGCGATCTTTCCCGTAGCGAGTTAACACTCCTGGCTGACAGTATCCGCTCGAACATTGTCAACCTGATGAATTCAGGTGCGGATATGAATCTCCTCGATGAAAGTTATGCCACATTGCAGCGGCAACACCCGGAAATCATTGATCTCAGAGTAATCCATGGTCCAGCGGTCACACGCCAATTCGGGGTGCATGAACACGAGCTGCCACGTGATGACCTTGACCGGCAGGGACTGACAAGCCGGAAAACGCTGATCGTACAGCGGGAGGAAAATGATCTTGATGTTCTTCGTTTCATCTATCCCTTAAGGGCTGAGAAGGTTTGTATTCAATGTCATGAAGCCAGGGTGGGCGAGCAGCTTGGCGCTCTGAGTTTAACATTGGATGTCACCCACTTGGAGGCCCATATCCATGAGAATGACATGCGGCTACTTAAACTTACCGTAGCCGAAGTTGCCTTGCTTCTCTTGATACTTTTCCTTGTCCTGAACCGGCTGATTTTCAGGCCGCTGCAAGCCCTGCATGATGGTGCGCAGCGCATGGCGGCCGGAGACCTGAGCCAGCCTGTCGCCGGTGAGTCGAAAAACGAGATGGGGGTTGTGGTGACTGCCTTTAACCGGATGGCGGGCAAGCTCCGGAAACTGATCGGTGAGCATGAGGGGGTCATCCAGGAGCAGGCATTGGAACTGACGCAGTTGATGGCGGCTAGTGAGCAGATCAGCGCCGCTATGCCGCTGCCGGACATCCTGCATCACTTTTCCAAGTCGTTGACACAGGCGGCCCAGGTGACCTGTTGCCGCATTGCCATGCTGGAAGAAGATGGTGAAACGCTCTCCACGGAAACCGAATATCCCATCCGGCCATTGCCCGATGCGGCTGCGCCATCCTGCAGCAAAGGGAAATGTCCCACCCTCTGGAAGGTCATCGAGCATAAAAATCATATTCTGGTGCACCAGGACGATCCATTGAGCGCCGATGAGCGCGATCTGTTGCGCATGGGTGAAGCCCAAGCCGCCCTTTGCATTCCCATCCTCCATAGAGAGAAGGTGTATGGCATCGCCGTTCTGATGGAGCTTCGTGCAGAAAAGCGTGAACCCATTGACGAACGGAAGATCAACCTTTGCCTGGCCATGATCAGTCAGATGGGTGCGGCGATAGAGATCATCAAGCTCTATACGCGCCTTTCCGAGCAGCTTATGGAAACGGTGCTGGCCATGGCCGAATTAGTGGAAAAGAAGTCACCGTGGACGGCAGGCCACTCTAGACAGGTTACGCATTATGCACTGGCTATTGCCAAAGAAATGGGATGGTCCGAGGAGAGGCTGGAAGGCTTTCGTATCACCGGCCTGTTGCATGATCTGGGCAAGATCGGCGTGCCGGGATCAATCCTCAACAAACAGGGAAAACTTACGGATGAAGAATATGCCATCGTCAAGCGCCATCCCGATGATGGAGCCCAGATTCTCTCGAAAATCAGGGTATTCCGGCCATATATTCCCGCCATCCGTCACCATCATGAGTGGTTCAATGGCAGGGGTTATCCGGACGGACTAAAAGGCAAGGAAATCCCTGTTGGCGCGCGTATTCTGGCCGTGGCCGATGCCTTTGACGCCATGACCGCCGACCGCCCGTACCGCAAGGGTCTCGACCGCGAACAAGCCATGCACAGGCTGATTGAGGCGGCAGGCGAACAGTTCGACCCGGAATCTGTTGAGGCATTCAAGACCTGTTATCAGAATCTGTAGCAGCAAGCAATTAATCACTGATTGGTGTGTTTCTAAGCTGCCTACCGGGCTATGCTTTGGGAATGTCACTGTGTGAGGTTTTCGATGCCGTCTGAGTTGCTTAGTCCTGAAGAACTGGCCCGGTTTAACCGGCATATCATCCTGCCGCAGGTTGGGCTACAGGGGCAGGAGAAGCTGAAAAAGGCCAGGGTGCTGGTGATTGGCGCGGGTGGCTTGGGCAGCCCGATCTCCCTTTACCTGTCCGCCGCCGGTGTGGGCGCGATCGGCCTGGTGGATTTTGATGTCGTGGATGAATCCAATCTGCAGCGCCAGATTGCCCATTTCACCAGCGATATCGGACGTCCCAAGGTTGAATCGGCTCGCGATAAGCTGACAGGCATCAACCCTTTCGTGGATGTGGTGCTGCATGGCGATGGCATTCGGCGGGATAATGTGCGTGAAATCGTGCGCGGCTACGATCTTGTGGTTGATGGCGCCGATAATTTCCCGACGCGGTATCTGGTCAATGATGCCTGCGTGCTTGAAGGCAAGCCGCTGATCTATGCCTCGATATTCCAGTTTGAGGGCCAGGTGACCGTATTTAATTATGAAGGCGGCCCGTGCTACCGCTGCCTGTATCCGGAACCGCCACCGCCGGGACTGGCGCCATCGTGCGCCGAGGGCGGCGTGCTCGGGGTGCTGCCGGGTGTGATCGGGGTCATTCAGGCGACCGAGGCGGTCAAGATCATTCTCGGCCATGGGCGCACCTTGTCCGGAAGATTGATGCTCTACGATGCCATGGATATGCATTTCCGCGAGGTGAAGCTCCGGCGCGATCCGGCTTGCCCTGCCTGCGGCGAGAATCCCAGCATCCATGAGGTGGTTGAGTACGAGCAATTCTGCGGCCTGCCGCCGACAGAGACCGCGAATGAGGAGGAAGAGTTGGCCCCCGATGACATCACACCGAAACAGCTGGCGGCGATGCTTGAGACGCATCCTGAATTATATGTGCTGGATGTGCGCGAGCCTTTCGAGGTCGACATCTGCCGTATTGAAGGAACCTGGGAGATTCCTCTGGGGCAATTGCAGGCCCGTTTTGCCGAAGTGCCGATGGACAGCGATGTTGTTGTGCACTGCAAGTTGGGTGGACGTTCCGCCCAAGCTGTCGAGATTCTCAAGAGCAAGGGATATACGCGTGTGAAGAACCTGGCCGGCGGCATTCTGCGCTGGATCGATGAGGTGGACTCCGGTCTCAGTAAATACTGATTTCCCCTTTTCCTGGCTGGGGCGTCAGCCCTATGTCTCGATGTGGCAGAAGCTGCAACAGCGGGCGGCGGAGGTGGCGGCAGGCACTCAGGACGAAGTGGTATGGGCGTGTGAGCATGATCCGGTCTATACCACCGGCAGGCGCGGTATCGACAATCGCCTGCAGGCTGAGCTTTCCGCGCCTCTGGTTCAGACCGACCGTGGGGGAAAGACAACCTTTCACGGCCCCGGCCAGATCATGCTCTATCCGGTGATTTCTCTGCGCAGGCGCGGCATATCCCCGCGCAGCTATGTGCGCCTGCTGGAGCAGTCCTGTATCGATTGCCTGAAAGAGATGGGTGTCAGTGTGTCACGCAGGAAAGGGCTGCCGGGGGTATGGGCTGGGGAAGGAAAGATTGCGGCCGTTGGTTTGCGTATTTCGCAGGGCGTGGCCTATCACGGCATGGCGCTGAATGTTGATGTGGCCGCGAAATGGTTTGCTGCGATCAATGCCTGTGGCACGGGACAAGCCAGTGTGAATCTGTGCTCAATACTTGCGCATCCCCCAACCCTGGATGTTCTGGCAGGAAAGTGGGCGGAGTGCTATTCCCGGCTGCTTGGCGACAACAGTTTTTAGAAAAGCAGGATATGTTTGGCCGGCGGCACAACGCATTTACAGGCTGTGGGTGAGCCGCTAAGGTTCGCGGCCTCGTAAAAACCGGGGTATCATCTATAATCTAAATAGCGCCCTGTAAGTTGGTGATTATTCGTGCTGGAGGTTATCCATGGCACTTAACAAGAAGCAGTTGGCCCAGTTTAAGGTGCAACTGAAGCAATGGCGCCAGGAACTGGATGAGGGCCTGACCCAGACCTTGCACAGCATGCATGCCAATGACCAGGTTGCTTTTCCTGATCCGACCGACCAGGCCAGCATGGAGACGGATCGTAATTTTGATCTGCGCATCCGTGACCGTGAGCGCAAGCTGATCAAGAAAATCGATCAGGCCATGGTTCGTATCAAGGAGGGCAGTTTCGGTAGTTGCGAAGGGTGCGGCGCCGATATTGGCGTCAAGCGTTTGCAGGCCCGCCCGGTGACAACCTACTGCATCGATTGTAAGACCGCTCAGGAACAGGAAGAACGTACTCGCGTCGACTAACCACTCCTTGCCCCTTAAACTGACTTGAAGCTATGCTGGCAACTGGGGACAAAGCATGTTTCAGGGTCTGGCAAAATTTCTAGAACAGCACCAGCACTGGGTTGGTTTCCGGCTGGCCGTGCTGATGTCTGTTTTTGCCCTGACCATCGCGTTTGAGCAGCCTGCCTTTTTAGAAAAGATCGAACTTAAGACGCTGGATGAGCGTTTCATTATACGTGGGCCCATCCCTGTTGATGAGCGCATTGTCATCTTGGCCGTGGATGACGACTCGCTCAGCGAGATAGGGCGCTGGCCCTGGCCAAGGGATAAAATAGGTGCGATTACCGACCGCGTGCTGGGAGAGTACGGGGCTGCCGTGCTCGGTTTCGATATTGTCTTTTCCGAGGCGCAGGAGAATCCGCTGAAGGAAAGCCTTCGTCTGCTGGATCAGGCTGGTCGGACAAGCGCCCCCGTATCGGAATGGCTGGCACGGTATGAGAAAGCCGGCGATATGGATGCCTTTTTTGAGACGCAGTTAAATAAATACGCCGACCGTATTGTGCTGGGCTATTTCTTTTATCCACAGGGAGAACATGCCTCCATCTTTATGCGGCGGACGCTGAAACAGGATTCCGAATTGATGCAGCCTTCGGCCATTGTCGCCGAAGTTATGGGTGAGGTTCCATCCGATATTCCCAAGATGGTCGCCGTAGAGGGCAACCTGCCGCGTTTCACCAGATCCACCGACGTTTCGGCTTATTTTAATTTTTTCCCCGATGCGGATGGCATGGTGCGCCGCGTACCGTTGTTGGCCGAACTGGATGGTTTTTTCTACCCCAATCTGGATTTGCAGATTCTGCGTGTAGCCTTGGGCTGGCCGCAACTGTCTGCTCTGGTTTCGGAGATAGGAATCGAAGAGATCAGTGTCAGTGGCCAGGCATTGCCTGTCGGGGTGGATGGCAGCATGTTGCTGAACCATTACGGTCCGAGCAAGACGTTTACGCATGTTTCCGCAGCGGATGTGCTGGAGGGAAGAGCGGATCCGGCTGTCTTTAAGGACGCTATTGTGCTGTTGGGTGTAACGGCTGTCGGTGTTTTTGACTACCGCCCCA
>QIFG01000098.1 GCA_003228735.1 Zetaproteobacteria bacterium | reverse complement strand
CATAGCCATGCTATGCTCGCGCCGATACGCCTTGCGGACTGACCGCCCGGCAGTTCGCTGCATAGGGCTTTATTTATGAAGGTATTAGTAAGGTAAGCGTATCGAAGAATGTTGCTCTGACTTTGGCTGAGTCTGGCACGACTTACACAGGCACGGCCAGACACTCGAATGGCGATAAGACGTATAGCGTCACGGGCTCTGTTGGCGTCATTCGTTAGGTCATGCGGTTTTGCGTGCGGACTCTATGTTTCGCAGGAGTTCAGAGGGGCCAAAGGCAGGCTTCACGCTAGCATATCGCTTGACAATATTGGACAATATACACTGACATTATTTGTCAGTCTGGGGCCATAGCAGCCAGTCAGGACACCAAAACCCTTTGGCATAAGACTTGCTTCCTGAACTATATATACTTAATTGATTAAGGAGGATTTAATAATGTTACGAAAAGAAAAAGAAAAGGGTTTTACACTCATCGAGTTGATGATCGTGGTGGCTATTATCGGTATTCTGGCCGCCATCGCGATTCCGCAGTTCGCGGCTTATCGGGCCAAGGCATTCAATGCGTCAGCTCAGGCCGACCTGCGCAATTTGATGACTGCCGAAGAAGCCTATTATGCATCTGAGACGGAATATTTTTCTGTCACCGCCACTGGGCCTACTAGCAGTACAACGAAAGGCTATGCAATAGGTGATGGTGTCACGCTGACAATTACCGGGTCTGCTACCGATTATTCCGGCACAGCCCATCACTCAAGTGGTGACAAAACTTATAGCGTTACAGGGTCTGTGGGCGTTATCAATTAACCCATAACTTGTAGGTTGGACTCGTTAAAGCGCCCCATGGTTATCATGGGGCGCTTTTTTGTCTGATGATAAAAAGAGTTTTCCTGATAGGGCTTTCAACTTGATTGACACCATCCAGACAAACGAATTTCCACATGGCATTATCGTCTGCGCACTTCTGCTGAATCAGGAGGCTGGTATACCCATGCATTGTTGGAGCCTATGATAAATCGCTTATTCCGATTTTATCCGCCCTGGCTTGTCTTGAGTTGGGGGATTGGGACGGTATTCCTGATATGGCAGGCTCGTCTGGCGGCTGCATGGCGTGACGGGCCGGAGTTTGTGGATTCGGCCTGGGTGCTGGGCATCGCGCATCCTGCCGGCTATCCGTTGTACCAGTCGCTGGTGTGGATGTGGGAGCAGTTTCCGTTTGCCGATGTTGTTCTGCGCAACCACAGCTTCAGTGTCGCCTGCACAGTTCTGGCCTCCGTTCTTCTTTACCATGTCTCTATTTCTTTCATGCGCATCCTGGATGTTGGGCGTCTGACTTGGCGGATTTCCCAGTTTATTGCCGGATTTGTCAGCCTGAGCTGGCTGGTGATGCCGCCACAACTGGAGAATGCCATTCAGTCGGAGGCATATGCGCTGCATGCCGTTTTTACCTTTGCAATTTTCAAGCTGCTGCTTGATTTCATGCGGACGCATGAGACGCGACACTATGTGCTGGCGATATTTCTGGCTGGGCTGGGGGCAAGCAACCACATCACGATGGGAGCGCTGCTGTTTGCCTTTATTGTGGTTCTGGGCGTGCTGCCGGATATGCGCCGCGCGGTTCGCACAGCCGGTGCGGGGATTCTGGCCGGGCTGTGGGGGCTGCTGGCCTACCTGTACCTGCCTGTCCGCTCCCTGCGTAATCCGGCCTATGATTGGGGAAATCCAGAAACATGGGGGCGTTTCTGGAGTCATGTGTTGGATCAGAAGGATTCCGGGGGGTTCTTTGTAACGGATCAGGGGGAGTCAATCTTTGGCGCGCCTGCCATGGATTACGTGATGATGCTTTACGACTGGCTTGGCCTGCTGGGACTCGTTGCGATACTGGTTGGCTGGGGCTGGCTGCTATGGCGACGTTTCAGGCTTGCGGCCGTATGCCTTCCTTGGCTGATTTTCCTATTTTTGCTTATCCCCGGCTGGATTTCCGGAACGATCTTCACAGGCGCTCTGGGGGTGCTTCTTCTTGGGCTGGTTCCCGTGCTTGTGGCGATGCTGTCGTGGTGGAGGAAGGCGAAGCTGCCGGCTATTCGTCTGGCGAGCCTTGGGTCGGTTGTGCTATTGCTGGGGGTGATGTTTCTGAACCTGTACCAGTCCGGCATCATCTTTCTGGCCAAGCGGGCTGATTATTTGCCGACGGAGGCGGTGGAGCGCGAATTGCTCAGCTTGCCCTACCGGGCGAGCATCCTGGCTTCCTCATATGTATTTCATTTGCGCACGCTGGCAGATATCAACGGCATGCGTCCGGATGTGTCTCTCATCGGCCTGGGCGATGTTATCAGCCCACAGTATTTCAAGCCCCTGCAGCCGGAGCAGATTCCGCTGCTTATCTATCCTTCGGTCAAACTGCCAGAGAATGATGCGCCGGAGATGGAATTGGTCAAAGGTTTTATAGTGGAGCTACTCGGCAAAAATAGTGATCGAACATCCTTCTACCTTGAACTTGACCCTGGGTATACCGAAAATTTTCTGTCCAGTATAGATCCTCGTGAAGGCTTACTGGCTGTTCTGCTGGCGCCTGGAGAGAAGCGCAAGCCTGGTCATTGCCGGAGGCTGGCCGGAATCCTGGCCAATCGACTGGGGCCGCAGCTTCAGGAGGCAAAGGCTGGCTATGATGTAGAGAACAGCTGGTTTCTGGAAGGTCAATATTTCTCCTGGCTGTACGTTGCTCTGCATGCCAACCCGCCTTGTCCCAGCCTTGCCCAGAATATGACCTTCTGGTGGATGCGCTGGATGGATCTCTCTCACATTGATATGGAGGAGGCCATTTATAATAACATGGGCATGGTCTTTGCCTTCAGGGGACACGATCGAGGCGCGTTGGTGATGTTCCGCCTTGCAGAGAGTCTGGGCTCAATGCATGGCAGCCTGAATCTTGCCAGATGGCATGAGTTGCATGGCCAGCCCCATCAGGCGGTAAAGATGTTCAAGCAGACCTTTCTCAGATTCGGAGATGAGGTGGCTTTTCAGAATTATCGACGCTTGTTGCATCAGTTGAGCCGGGCAGGGTCTTCCTGATGCGTCAACAAGTAAAAATGAATTTTTGGCCGAATTTTCTTGTCATGGCATGTCGATTGCGGTTGGCGAATCTTCATCCATTTCTTTTTCTAGTTCTGTTTTTGGGCGTTCTTTTTATTGTGGCATTTATGACTCGTGTTGCTTGGGTTGCAGGTGAGCAACTTGAGTTGGCGCGTCACTATCAGGCGCAGGCTGAAACCTACCGAGCTATTATCAGCTATGAGCGGGCCATCCATGCCTATGTGCCGTGGCTGTCCAGTCGGGCAGAGGCCGCAAACCAGTTGCGCTTCCTGCTCGATGAACTGGAAGCAGGTGATAACGAGAAGCAGGCACTGGAAGGCTGGCGTCGGTTACGGGGTGCTGTTCTGTCCACACGCAGCATGTTCGGGCAGCCGGATCGGCAATGGCTTGAGGAGGCAAACCGGAATATCGCCCGGCTGGCGGCTGTCACGGATGAGCAGGGGAAAATGTCGCGTCAGGAAATTGAGAAGGAGGCATCCCGGTTGCTGGCGGAGTCACCCAGGGATGTTCATGCCGGCTGGGGAGTCGCCCAGTTTCTGTTTCTGCTGTTATGGATACTTTCGAGCATGGCGCTGATCTGGAACTGGATGCATTGGCGGGTGGCTCGGCGCTGGCGTTGTGCAGCCATAAGCCTGTCAGCGTGGTTGTCCTGGCTTGCAGCTCTGTATTTGGCGGGCTAAATCCGAGTTGATGAAAGACGGGACTGAAGCACGTCTATTACGGCACCCGCTTATGCCTGCCGTGTTAGTTTGGGTGTTGGCCAGTGTCTCCGGATTGGTGCCGCCGTTTTCCCGCGATGCCCTCAACCACCATCTTATTCTGCCCATGCTCTGGCAGGAGCAGGGATTGCTCTGGCGCGATGCGGCCTTGAGCTTCACCGCCAATCCGCCATTGGCGGATATTCCCTATATCCTGTTCGCCCAGCAGGCATGGGATTGGACTGCGTCCCTGTGGCATGCACTGGCGGCCCTGATCGTCCTGTTTTTTCTGGATCGGGCCATGCGCCATCTGTCTCTTTCCGATGATGCGCGCATGTGGTCGGCGCTTGCATGGATATGCACGCCTGTCGTCGTTGCCCTGTGCACCTGGAGCTATGTCGATCTCTGGTTGTGCGTGGTGGCCGCGGCCATGGCAGAACGTCTGTTGCGACCGGACTGGCGGAAGGCCGATGCGTGGATATTCGGCCTTTGCATTGGCTTGGGATTGCTGATCAAGTACAACGGCGTGCCGCTGGCCATCGCCGGCATGCTTGCCCTGATGTTGCGCTGGCGGGGTCAGCCGAATATGGCATGGGCATACGTCTGGCGGGCCGGATTGGCAGGGGTGTTGGTCGGGGCATGGTGGTATGTGGGGAACCTCATTCTTTTCGGCCATCCCCTGTACCCGGTCGGAGAGGGAGGCGCTGATGTGTGGTTGCAGTACCGGCATCTTGCCTATGGTGAAGCCACATGGTGGGCGGCCATGGCTCCGTTGCGCGCATTCTTCTGGGGTGAGATCAATAATGCGCAATTGTTCGATGGCATGTTGCATCCCTTCTATCTGCTTGGTCTGGCAGGGGTTTGGCTGCATCGCCGGTCAGACCGGATAGCTGCGCTGGGATTGCTTGGTCTCGTTTATGTTCTGATCGCTTTTTCAACCGGCGTGCGCGCTCGTTATCTGTTGCCGGGGGTGTTGGTCTGGCTGCCTCTTTTCGGTCTTGTGTGGGCGCATGTGGGCAGGCGGCTTCGCCCCCTGTTGCTTGTGGTGGGGTTTGGCCCGGCGCTGATCGTATCAGGCATGTATTTGCACAATATGGCGCCCTGGACATACTGGCTGCAGGGCAGGGATGCTTTTTTGCAGCACCGATTGCCGGATTATTCGATACAGAGCTGGGTCTCCACACATCTGGAGGATGATGCCTCCGTCTATCTGCTGTGGATGGGTGGCCGGGCATATTATCTGGAGCGGGAATACAGCGTGGATTTCGGAATGGAAGGCAAACGCTTGCGCGAGTCTATCCAGACAGGAAAGATGTTCCCTTATGATTATCTACTTATGCGGCGGGATCTGGCGGAGCGCACGCTCGGCGCGGATATTGGCCCGGCCTGGCAGGGATTTCTGGTATCCTCCTGCTTGGTTCAACGTGACGGAGGTTTTGAACTTTGGCGGATGAAGACATGCGAATAAGCGTTGTGATTCCTGCTTTTAATGAGGAAGCGGCTATTGGAGATACGGTTCGGGATGTTCGTAGCGTGCTGCCGGAAGCCGAGCTGATTGTCGTCGACGATGGTTCTGATGACAGTACTGCAGCCAAGGCGGAAGAGGCAGGAGCAAAGGTTGCCCGGCACCCCTACAACAAGGGCAATGGCGCGGCAGTGCGCACAGGGCTGCTGGCAGCTACGGGCGATATCGTCGTAATGATGGATGGCGATGGCCAGCATGATGCGGCGGATATTCCGAAGTTTCTGGAGCTTTTTCCTGAATACGACATGGTGGTCGGAACGCGCAACCGGGAGAGCCAGGCTGGTTGGTATCGATATTTGGGCAACTGGCTCTACAACTCTCTGGCAAGCTACATGACGAGTTTCAAAATCGAGGACCTGACCAGTGGTTTCCGCGCCTTCAAGCGTGAAAGGATATTGCCGTTTATTCATCTTTTCCCGAACGGTTTTTCCTATCCGACCACTTCCACGCTGGCCATGCTCAAGGCCGGCGCCAATCTGAAGTACATTCCCATCCGCGCATTCGAGCGAGTGGGCAAGAGCAAGGTTCGCCTTCTGTATGACGGCTCCCGTTTCTTTCTGATCATTCTCAAGCTGGTGACCCTGTTTTCCCCGATGCGGATTTTTCTGCCGGCCTCCATGCTGTTCTTCGTGACGGGGTTGGTATGGGCAACCTCCACGCTATTGCATGGCGCCTTTACAAATATGGCGGCCCTGCTGCTGATCATGGGCGCTCTGGTGTTTCTACTGGGGCTGATTGCGGAAATGCTGGCGAGTCTTTATACCCAGGGCAGGCGGTGACATTTATCGCAGAGGCGACATGTGTTCATGTCATTGTAGGCACAAAGGCTCAATACATAAAGATGGCTCCAGTTGTGCTTGCCTGCATGGAGACTGGCATGCAGGTGCAGATGATTGACACCGGCCAGCATGCCAAAACAACAAGGGACTTGGAAAAGATATTTTCACTCCCGCCAGGATTTCGCTTACACGATAGGCAAGCGGACATTGCCACGTTTCTGGATGCCTTTGCCTGGATGTGGCAGCTCATTAAATTGATACCCACAGCGAAACGGAACGTGTTCAATGGCTTGAATGGCCCTGTGCTGGTGCATGGTGATACGGTTTCGACTCTGGTAGCCACAATACTTGGGCGCATGGCCCATCTCCCTGTTGTGCATGTGGAGTCCGGACTCAGATCATGGTCCTGGAGACATCCGTTTCCTGAGGAAATCATTCGTACTGTTGTCATGAGGTTGTCCCAATACTGTATTGCCCCCTGTGATGACGCCCTGAAGAACCTTTATAAAATGGGCATGGGGAAAAGAAGTCGGTTGATCCAAGGGAATACGGTTGAGGATGCGATGGCAGCCATGCTCCCATCGGCAGAGGTTGAAGAGCACAAGGTGCTTGCCTGCATTCATCGACTGGAAACAATCCGGAGTGCTGCGCGCTTAAGGCGAATCATGGACTGTATATGCCGTCTTGCCAGGGAAGGCTGGAAGATTACCTTTGTTTTACACCCTGCAACTGAACATGCGCTTCGCAAATTCCGTTTGCTGGATACTTTACGCTCTGCCGGTATTGCATTATTGCCACTACAGACCTACCCCGAATTTCTCCGTCATATGGTATCAGCGCGATTCGTTGTCGCAGATGGCGGGAGCATTCAGGAAGAGTGCACCATAATAGATAAGCCATGCTTGGTGCCTCGGGCAGCAAGTGAGCGGAGCGATGGAATTGGTCGTTGCGTCTATCTTGTGGATAGTGACTGGGAACGTTGGCAGGTTGCGATCGAGTCTGTCATTCGCAACAAGAGAGCTATCAAACAGTCAGTAAGAAATGAGGCAAGCCTACATATTGCACAGTGGTTGAAGCAGGAATTTTCAGGTGGCGGGTACAAATTGACAGACAGTGAAGTTGCTTGATCCAGATTTAGTATGGATTCCTGTCATAGTGTGGCATCAAGCGTACCAAACCGTATCAGCTTTTTCTTTCATCTCCTCTGATACTCAATATGCCGACCATCGCTCCCGTAGCGAAGGCTGCTAGCAGGATAGGCAGATACAATATCAGCAAAATAAAATCCATTGGCCTGCGTGCCAGCCAGATACAGATTCCGGCAAACAGAAACAGCAGACCCGAACCTGTAAAGGCTGGTTGCCAGACGAACATGCCTGTGCTCAGAAGAGATGCAATAAAAATGGCTCCTGCATGCCAGCGATAGGCCCCTCTTGGCGTAAGGTAATAATCAGCGAAACGGACTCCGCGCTCATACAGGTGGGGCAGTTCTTCGGCGAATGTGAGGCGATGCAGGTAGATGATTTTTAGACGATAATCACGGAATAGCGGCCCTTCTTCCAGCATGCGTGCAAACAGGCGCGTATCATCATTGACTGTTTTGTCACGCCGTTCAGGAAGTGAGTCCATATACGTTTGGCGATCAAGAAATATCGCTGTGGTTCCCTTCCGGGCCCGGAGAAAGTTTTCACAGGTAATGGTCAGACGTTGCTCAGATTCGGAGATATTGTCTGGCTGGTAATAGGCGGCACGCAGGCAATGAAAGACACGCTTTAAAGGCTGATGTTTCGCCTGATCGTCAACTTCAACAGCCATGCAGCGCGAAGGTGTTCCTATGGCCCAATAGCTCTTTAGTAAATTCAGGTCAGCAATAACCCGTATGTCGATCAAAAGAATACGGTCAAAGCGAGCTGCCTGGACGCCGTTGAGTCGGGCCTCAATTCGCCCACGATTTTTGGCATGAGTGATTAAGTGAACTTGTGGGAAATGCTGTGCGATATACTTGCCGGAGCCATCAGTAGAACCATCATCCACAACGATGATCTCAAAATCTTTTCCTAATATTGCGTCTTGTTGTGCCAGTAAGGCCGGTAGACAGAGGTCAACTGTTGTCATGCCATTATACACAGGCACTACGATTGAGATCGGTACACAGGGCTGCTTCAACATGCTATCTCAGAGCCTAAAGACTATTGTTTAGCAGGTTCTGATTCTTGGAAAGTCCTTGCTCAAAATAAGCTACTGTCTTTTTCAACCCCTCACGCAAAGATGTATGTGGCTGCCAGTCCAGCACTTTCTCCGCCAGATGGATATCTGGACGGCGCTGGCGGGGATCATCCGGTGGTAGCGATTGATGGCAGATTTTAGAACGAGAGCTACATAGCTCGATCACCATCTCGGCGAGTGTGTGAATGCTGCACTCTTCCGGATTGCCCAGATTAACGGGCCCGGTGAAGTCAGAGGGGGAGCACATCAGCGCTATCAGGCCTTCCACCATGTCATCCACAAAACAAAAGGATCGCGTTTGATTGCCATCACCGTAGATAGTGATCGGTTTGTTGCACAGGGCTTGCACGATAAAATTTGAAACCACACGGCCATCATCCGGGCGCATGCGTGGACCAAAGGTGTTAAAAATACGGGCAACCTTGATGTTGGTATTATGCTGGCGATGGTAGTCGAAGAATAATGTCTCGGCACAACGCTTGCCTTCATCGTAACAGGCTCTCGGGCCAATCGGGTTCACCCTTCCCCAGTAATTTTCATCCTGCGGGTGAACCTCAGGGTCGCCATAGACCTCGCTGGTGGAGGCTTGCAGGATTGTCGCTTTTACTCGCTTGGCCAAGCCCAGCATATTGATTGCCCCGTGCACACTTGTCTTGGTGGTTTGTACCGGATCGAATTGATAGTGAATAGGTGACGCCGGGCAGGCGAGGTTGTATATCTCATCCACTTCCACATACAGCGGAAAGGTGATGTCATGGCGCAATAGTTCAAAGCGTGGGTGACCACACAACGATGCAATATGAGCTTTGTCTCCAGTATAAAAATTATCGGCACAAAGCACATCCATGCCGTCTGCCAGCAACCGTTCGCACAGGTGTGAGCCAAGAAACCCTGCGCCGCCAGTGATTAATATCCTTGCAGGCCTCATTTGCCGCATGTTTTTCTCCTTTCTCCGATTTTACGACTGACAGTCAAGCCCAGCAACAACAGTATCACACTAAGAAGCCCCGTCGCACGTGTAGCTAACGCCAGCCATAAAGCGTCCCCGAGAGGCAGTGAAAAGGTGGTGGCAAGTAACACGAATAAAGATTCGGTTACACCAAGTGCACCTGGTGCAAGCACGACCAGTGCAGAGGCGTGCACGATAACGGGCAGCAGCAGCAGGAAGGGTAGGCCGACGTCAAGTTGCAGCCCATAACTGACCCCCAGGTAAGCAGTAATGGCAAAAGGATAAGGCAGCAGGGCAGGTGCTAATAATGGCCTCCAAGTGGAAAGAACGAGCATTCCAGCACCTGTAAGAGCCAATCCTGCAAACTGCCAGTTGCCGCCGCTCATAATTGTGAGAATAAGCGCCAGCAGCCAAAGGTTGGCGACAAAAACGATGAGATTGGTCTCCAGTACATGCATAGATGCCTTTGGAACTGGCATTTGGTGGCGTAGCTTGAGCCACGCCCCGCGCATCAGTGCTCCGAGCCCAAATGGCAGCAACAGGTTAAGCAGTGAGCCCCACAGGTTGATGCGCCAAAGTTCAGGAAACGAAACCCGGGTATCATTCAGGTTGAGGTGAGCATGGGCGAGTTTAGTATTTCCAAAACTTACGCCGACATGGGCAAGCACAGCAACCGCGAGCCATAGCGGAACAACCACCTGGGGGACATGTAGCGGTTGAGTATCAACAAACAGCTTCCAGATACCGACACCAACGAGCAATACAGCGGCTATTAATTGTGCAATACGCCAGATCCCGAGTTGCTGAAAAAGCATCATAAAATCTCGCCATAGAGATAATCAGCATTCCACTCGCCGGAAATGGTGCCTCCAGCCTTTTTTTGTAATAAAGCTGATGGGATGAACATGGGGGGATTATCTGTGCAGCGCTCCTGATCTGGCAAGAGGGGATCTGGCTCTGCGACTGCGTGAGATAGCCCGCGATATGTTTCTTGCCTATCCCTGGGCACCAGATGTTTTTCAGCGGATGGCTTTGATCAGTTTTTTTGGTCTATTTTGAAAGCGGCCAGCGGGGCTTTGCATCCCATTCGTCAGGAATAGTGTCTCCCGCCTGATTCTGAAGGAAGGCCGAGTAGGCGATCATGGCGGCGTTATCGGTGCAGTATTTCAAATCCGGCATGAAGACATCCAACCCGAGTACTTCGGCCTTGGTTTCAAATTGCTCCCGCAGGCAGGTGTTAGCGGCCACGCCGCCGGCCATGACCAGCCGTGGCACGTCCTGCTGTTCGCAGGCGCGCACGGATTTGGCTACCAGCACATCGGCGATGGCCGCCTCGATGCTGGCGGCAAGATCGCTCATGTCTTCTGGCTTGCGTTCAATGTCGGGAATCTTCCTAACAGTGTGCATGACGGCGGTTTTCAGGCCTGAAAAGCTGAAGTTGAGATCATCACGATTCAGCATCGGCCGCGGCAGTGGGAAGCGTCTGGGATTTCCGCCTTGCGCCAACTGGGCGATGGCAGGGCCACCGGGATACGGTAGCCCAAGCAGGCGGGCGGACTTGTCGAAGCATTCGCCGGCCGCATCATCCAGGGTTTGGCCCAGAAGATGAAATCGGCCGACATCATCCACACGAATCAGCATGGTGTGTCCGCCTGAGACCAGCAGCGTGATGAAAGGAAAATCCGGCAGTCTCTGTCCGAGACCGGGTGCGAACAGGTGCGCCTGCATGTGGTGGACGGGCATGACTGGAATGTCGTTCACGAGGCCTGCTGCGCGCGCATAGCTGATGCCGACAAGCAGGGCGCCCATCAGTCCCGGCCCGGCCGTCACGGCAATCATGTCCAGCTTTTCCCAGTCCACCGCAGCTTCATCCATCACGGCATTCACCATCGGGGGAAGCGCTGCCAGATGTTCGCGTGAGGCGATTTCAGGTACGACGCCGCCAAAGCGGGCATGGATATCGATCTGCGAGGCAATACGCTCGGCCAGTATCCTTGCCTCACCCGCATCACTGCCTTCAAGGATGGCAGCAGCGGTTTCATCGCATGAGGTTTCAATACCAAGGATCAGCATCAGTCTTTTTCCTGTTCTCCTGCCTTTGCAAGTCATCGCCAGGTCCAGGCCCTGGAAAGATGGCTGAATCATAGCGCTTTTACGGAATGGCGGGCAGCCGGGATATGTGATGCATGTAACGGAGCGGCGGCTTTTGTGGGGTCAATCTGCTTCGCAGTTCAAATATTTCCAAGGAGAGCACTGTTGCAGGTGGTAGTTTCTTTTGAACTTCCGACAGTATTGCCATATCTTGATGCGGTGAAAGCAATGAGTCATGCAATTTTCAAGAGGGGATTCGTGTCGCAGGCGTTGCTTGCGGTATTGTTTGTCATGTGTTGGGGGATGTTGCCGCTTCACGTTGCAGCTGAGGATGAGGTTGTGCCTGATGCCATGGGGTACATGGTTAAGGGCCCCGATGTGGACATCGAATCTCTGCGCGACCCGTTCCAATCCCAGTTCGACCAGTTGGCCGAAAGAAACAGGAAACTCCTGCTCAAGAAGCAGAAGCACCTTGCTGATCGGAAGCGTGAAAAGCTTGAGGATTTTGCCCTTAGTGAACTGAAGCTTGTCGCCATTTTCAGCATGGCGGATGATCGTGTAGCCATGGTGGAAGACAACAGCGGCAAGGGATATATGGTGCGCAGGAATAACTACATTGGCAGGAACAGTGGGCGCGTCGAGAAGATCATGAAGGATTCCGTGCTCCTGATTGAGAGTGCACTGGATCCAGCTGGCGATCTGGTTGAGCGCGAGATTGTGCTGACCCTGAAAGAAGTAAACGAGTAAATAGGGCCTGTTAACACTAATTCCAGCCACAGCGTTGCTTCCTCAAATGAGGCCAGGCAAGGCGCGAGGAGAGAATAGTTCAGTGATTCTGAATGAGCGACGAGCAACGCCGCATGGCCTCATTTGGGGTGCAACCCGAAGGGACGGGGCTGTGGTCGGAATTAAAGTTAACAGGCCCTAGCCTCTTGAGCCTGTCATCACATCAGGTTCGCCGTATTTTCGAGATATTTGAAGCGGCCGATCCCGCACCGGAAACCGAACTCAGATACAATAATTCATTCGAACTGCTGGTGGCGGTCGTCCTGTCGGCCCAGGCCACCGATGTCAGCGTCAACAAGGTCACCCCCGGGCTGTTCGAGACTGCCAACACGCCGGAGGCGATGTTGAAGCTCGGCGAGGAAGGGTTGAAGGAGCACATCTGCTCGATCGGTCTGTATAACAGCAAGGCAAGCAACATCATCCGCACCTGCGAGATGTTGATCCGGGATTATAATGGTGAGGCGCCGGATGATCGGGCATCGCTTGAGCGGCTTCCGGGCGTAGGCAGGAAGACGGCCAATGTCGTGCTCAATGTCGTGTTCGGCCAATCGACGATGGCTGTGGATACGCATATCTTCCGGGTCGGAAACCGCACGGGGCTGGCGCCGGGGAAAACGCCGCTGGATGTAGAGAAGGGTCTTCTAAAGGCAATTCCGAAAGGGTTTATGCGGCATGCGCATCACTGGCTGATATTGCATGGGCGGTATACATGCACGGCCCGAAAACCGAAGTGTCATGTCTGCCCAATCGAATCCGAATGCCAATGGCCTGAAAAGCCCATAGCCTAGTGGCTGAGCTTACCTGTCGTTTTGACGTTTAGCGGAAAACTAAATTACATTTTTTTCCAAAGCTTTGACCACTCTCGCCAGTTAAAGCGGTCATCATACCCCACCAACGATTGAGCCATATCCTCAATCATTTTTTCGACGTCTGAGACAACGTTTCCACTGGTTGTTACATTTACGATTGTGCCACCTGTGTTAGGGCCATCTGGTTCGGCATGTGACCTGTGCCAGGCATATCTGGAGGAAATAAGCTCAGAAAAAAACTTATGTGGATCATCTCCACCGAAGTTACCTTCAGGATAGAAGCTGGTGAGAGTTACGAGTATACCTTGCAGCGTATCAACATATTTATAAGAAGCGCCGACCATTCGGGATGTGACGCCGCTATCCCATTCCGGCTTCGCCTTTTTTTGTAACTCTCTTCGTAGAGATGGAAGAGAATTCACATACTCTAGAATCGCGTCCGTTCGCTCTTCGGAATAAGGGATCGTTTCGATTTTTTGAGCACGTGGCTCTACTATAAAAGCCTTACTCACCGCTAATTTGTCAGCTTCATCGCGACGTTTTTTCACTCGTAACAACCATTCATCGTGATACTTGATGACTAAGTCACTGTTCAGCTTACGCCCAAACCCACCTTTAATTTGAGTATCGTTATGACATTCAAGACATAAAACGGCTAGGTTGTTTTTAATGTTGTTACTTGGGTCATCGTCGATATGATGAATTTGAACGACCTTTCCCCGATCATTACATACACAACATGTTCGATCCGATGCAAACATTACTTCGGCGGCTTGATCTGCTGAAATTGGAATTCTGTTCTTTGTCATGAGGGTAGTTGGTTATCTAGTAGTGTGTACATGAAACCGTGAGGGTCAGTCAATGATGCACTTTACCTGAAGCAGGGGCGATATCATTTTATCGGAATCTGTAAGCCAAGATGTTTCACCATCGGATCAAAATCCCGGTCGGAGTAGAGCAGGGACAGGGCGTGTTCGATGCAATACGTGGCAATCAGTAATTCCGGGGACAATATTTAATTGATCCCCGGCTTAAGCCATTGTCTAGGCGGCTAGTCTCCAGCCGGATTCGGTTTCTTCCAACTCAAGTCTTGCATGATGCAGTTCACGATTCAGCTTACTGATATTTTCCAGCAAAGGCCGCAACTGACTTTCATGATTGATACTCTCAAGG
>QIFG01000012.1 GCA_003228735.1 Zetaproteobacteria bacterium | reverse complement strand
GGTGGCGGTGGCTCTGGTGGTAGCAATGGTAACGACGGCCAGCCATCATGTTCCCCGAACTGTTGCACTCCAGCAGGTTCAAATGCCAATCGTAAAGGCTGCGATGGTGGAGACCACAGCGGCGACGGTAGCGACGGCTCCAGCGGCAAGAGCAGCAACACAAACTAACTGAACCCGGGGAGCGGCTGGCTCCTAGCCGTGTGTGTTCCATGCGCATGACAGGAGGCGCGCTTGCCCAAACATCATGTATTCCTGCCCTCGGGCCAGATTCTGATTATCGAAAACGGCTCCGACGGAGTCCGTTGCCGTCGTGTCGGCAGCAAAAACCAGGCTGATTTCACAGGCGTCTTCGCGCAAGCCGTTGATGCCCTTGCCAAAGGAAAGGTGACGCAGCAGCAGGCTCAACGCCTTGCCACCATTGAGAAATCCACGTCCTGGCTGAAGGGGTTGTCTGCCGGAACACAGTTGCCGGCAAGCCTGGGCAAGGCCCTGCTCGGCAGCAGGCTTGGTCTGCTCTTTATCGAATTGACCAACCGGTGCAATGAAAAGTGCCTGCACTGCTATGCGGAATCAGGCCCGGAAAGAACATCCATCCTTGCATGCGAAGATATCCAGAGGGCGCTCGTTGAGGCAAAAGAGCTGGGTGCGGATGCCGTACAGTTCACCGGCGGTGATCCGCTGCTCCATCCTGATCTGGCTAAAGCAGTGGAAACCGCGCATACGCTTGCTTACGAGAATGTGGAGATTTACACCAATGGCCTGCTCCTGACCCGGAAACTTCTCGACCAAATTACGCCTTTCATGCCCAGCCTGGCCTTTTCGGTTTATTCCCACGATGCCTCCTGCCACGATAAAATCACCGGCGTAAAAGGCAGCCATCGCAAAACACTTGCCGCCATCGCCAGAGCCATACAGCCGGGCTTTTATGTGCGTATCGGCATCATCCTGATGCAGGAGAACCTTGGCCATGAGCGGAAAACTGTCTCGTTCCTCATGGATCACCTTGATCTTCCAAGGGACAGGATCGGAGTCGATGTGGCCCATCAAACCGGGCGTGGAATGTTCATGGATTACCAGCCTGATTTGCCGCCGACGGAAAACACCCATGCCGATGCAACAGAAATCCCGGACAGGGCTGGCAATTCGGCAACCAAATCGAATGAACTACGGCAGGGTAAACTGTGTGTTTCAGCAGACGGAGATGTTTTCCCCTGCATCTTTTCGCGCGGCTCCCCTTTAGGCAGTATCCACCGGAATTCGCTACAGGAAATCATAACGAAGCTGGATCATCGGTTGCCGGCTGCAACCCGGCCCGGGCAATGGCGCCAGATACAGCAGGCGATGACCTGCGAAGACTGCCAGATCATCGCTGGATTGATGGGATGTTACGGAGAGAACCATGTCGATACCTGTGAAACCGCTCAAAGTTGAGACCCTGATCAGTGAAGAGCTTGAGGGCCTGGATGAAATCGTGTACGTGGACACGGCAAACGATTCGAGCGTATCCCTCAACATGACGGCGGTGGCTGTGCTCGATCTGTGCGATGGCAAGCGCAGCCCTGAAGATATTGCCGCCGTAATCTGTGATGTCTCGGAAGCCGAAAAACCGCAAGTCATGGAAGACGTCCGGGGTATTCTTGAACAGTTCACCGAACTCGGTCTCATCTATTCCGACTAGGGCCGGGTTGAATATCCGCTCCCAGCCATTATGCCTCTACTTCCAGATCGGCCATGTCGGCATTCGCGTGCTATGCGAAGTATCCGCCTGTCATGATGCCATAAAGGCGCTTTGCGCCCTGTACGAACCTGCAGAAGCCGGCAGCCCAAAGCTGGATTTCCTCATCAGCTCCGATGCTGAAAGCATCAGCCTTTCCTGTAATTCAAATGTCTTATGGAAGAGTGATGACTCTGGCGAAATCGCGGCGGCCTTCGAGCTCCACCTTTACGGCCAGGTCGCTGCTTCATGGGGAACCCGATTGCTTTCGCTGCACGCGGCAGCCGTTGCCACATCCGGCCGGGCGATTCTGTTTGCCGGCGCCTCCGGCTCAGGCAAAAGCAGTCTGGGCACAAAAGCACTCTTGCAAGGCTTTGAATACCTGTCGGATGAATTCTCCCTGCTGGACAATGCCGGCCGGGTTTCCCCCTTTCCCCGTCCCTTGCAGTGGGGGAAAATCAGGCATCCGGCCTTCACCCACAACCAGATGCTGGCCAGCGGGATCTTCACAAAAACTTCTTACAGCTTTCCCGATCACAGCGGAAAAATGCAGACCTCACTGCTATGGCTGCCGAAAAAGCTTTCGCGAAAATCCTGGCGCATTGGCGCCCTCGTTCTGCCGCGGTTTACCGGCAAGGAGGGGAAAACCGTGCTTGAGCCCGTCCGGCGCAGCCAGGCCCTGATGGAGTTGGCGCCTGAAATTCATCAACGGCTTCCTGCCACAGACGGCATTCGCCTGCTGCACGAATACCTGCCGCAGGACTTACCGATATTCAGACTTCGCTATGGAGATGTGCACACCGCCTGGCAACATTTAATCCAGGAGAAAATCATCCCCAGGCCGTAGGGTTCGGGCTTATACGCGCCTTGGCAGCCAGACCACTGCCAGCAGACCCAGCAGGGCGACGGCGCTACAGGTAAAAAAAGCAGCCGCGTAACCATGTTGTGCGGAAATCCAGCCGCAGGCCATGATGCCCAGGGTTGTACCCAGGCCAAAGCCGCAGGCCGAATACCAGCCCTGAGCTGCGGCATGACTGGCATCCGGCGCCAGCCTCTTCACCCAGGTGATAGATGAAATATGAAAGGCGGCAAAACTCGCTGCGTGCAATAACTGCAGCAAGACGAGCCACAGCCAGTATTCAGCCAAGGCAATGCCCAGCCAGCGCAATGCCGCCAAAAGCAGACATGTGCCCAGAACCCAGGCAGGTGCCGCCTGCTGCAGGGGCCGGGAAAAGGCCCACATCAGCACAATCTCGGCAGCTACCCCCACCACCCAGAAAGCGCCGATCTGCCAACCACTATATCCAAGCTCTACAAGATACAGGCTGAAAAAACCGTAATAGGCGCCATGCGATGCCTGCATGAGAAATCCGGTGGTGAGTAAGGCAAAGAAAGCAAAGCTGAAGCGCTCCCGAGCTTCTCCGTTGCCGACAGATTGCCCGACATTGGCGGGGAAGCCTCTGGCGGCAATGGCTGTAACCAGCAGCAGCAGGCAGAGCCAGAATGGGAAATGCAGCATATCGGCATCAGCCAGCCAGGCGCCACCGGCAAGCGAGGCAGCCACAAAGCCGACGGAACCCCAGACCCGCAGGCGGCCATAATCCACCCAGGCCGCTTCGGAAACGTGGATGGAAATGCCATCGGTCAGCGGCAGAACGGCCGACCACAAAAATCCGAAGGCCAGCACCACGGCAGCGATGACCCAGATATTGACGGCCCAGGACAACAACAGGATGAACAATGCCGCCGCCAGACATGCCCCTGTAATAAAGCCTTTTGAACTCGGCTTTTTGTCCAGCATGTGGCCGACAAGTGGCGGTGAAAACACGCGGGCCAGCGCTAGCAGGCCGGTAATCATGCCGATGGCTGCAACATCCAGGCCGCGCACCGACAGGTAAACCGGGAAATACGGCAGGATCAATCCCATGGCTCCGAAATAGGCGGCATAGAAAAGCCGGATATGATGCAGCGATGCCGTGGAAACCATAGGCAACCATGATGGCGCATATCGGACGGACTTGCCACGGACTTGCCGATGCCGACTTCGTGCGCAACAGTAAGGGTCTGTTAACACTAATTCTGATTGAAGCGCTGCTGCCCCAAATGAGGCCAGTCAAGGCGCGAGGAGTGAAATTTGGTGCATCCAAATGAACGACAAGCAACGCCGAATGGCCTCATTTGGGGCGCAGCCCTGCGGGACGGGCCATTTTTGTGCCCTGCTGCGTTATTTCTCGCTTATGTGCCTCGGGCACACTGCGCTCGAAATGCCTTGCATAGCCACAAAAATAGCCACGTCGCTGCGACCAGAATTAGCGTTAACAGACCCTGAGAATGCCGCGCCGACTCGTCCTGCTTGTCCTATGCCTAACCACTGTATTGGCAGGATGCCAGTCCGAGAATGCCGGGCTGACACTGATGCCGGGCTGGCAGGTATCCCGACTGGCTGAATGCGCCGACGACCGGCCCGATATGCTGGCGCTGTCCGGCGATGGGCAATACCTGTACCAGAGCTGTGAAACCAGCGAGAGCCCTCTCGCGCCATCTCTGGCCCGCATTGATCTGACGTCGGGCAAGCGGGACATTCTGCTCTACGGGCTGCATCGGGCCGACGGACTGAAGCTTGCCCCCGACGGCAGCCTTTGGCTGGGCGAGGAAACCGAAGACGGCCTCATCTGGCGCATTAAAAATCCGGGCACGATGGAGCCCGGCCAACGCGTCGACCGACAACGCCTTGTCAGCAGCACAGACCGGATTGCTCCCCTGCTGACAGCGGGCCGCTTTTCTCATGAAGGCATCGCCTTCTCAGACGACGGCCGCTTCGCCTACCTCGCCGATGAGTGGGAGGAAGGTTGCGTCTACCGCTTCATTCTTAAATCACAGCAATTGCAGGTGATGCATGAAGCACGCGGCTGGCTGGATATTCCCCAGCCGATCGAGGCAAGGGTCGAAGCGGAGAAATTGCATGGCCATCTCTTCAACCGCATTGAAGATATGGAGCGACTGCCGGATGGCCGCATCCTTATGGCTGAAACGGGCACGGGCCGCATTCTGGTGCTGGATGACCGGGCCGCGAAACCCACAGTCTCTATCTTCCTGCAACATGCCGGTCTCAGGCATCCCGATAATCTGGAATGGGATGCATCCAGAAACTGGCTGTGGATCACGGACGATCACAACCCATCTATATTATGGACCTGGGATGGGAAGACCTTTTCCCAAATCGCCAGCCACAAGGGCAGCGAAATCACCGGCATTGAAAGCGGCCCGGACGGCAGCATCTATATCAACCTGCAGTATCGCTTGTTCAGGCCCGCCCTGACCCTGCGCCTTTTCGAGAATCCCTGATGGATGCATGGCTGGAGATCATCACCCGCCAGTTCATGCTCTACAGCCTGCCGGTCATTATCTCGCTTTCCGTAGCCGGCATGCTTGAGGCGCGCTTTCTACCGTCGGAGAAAAGGCCGAAAAAGCCTTTTCACAACCTGGCATGGAAGGGGACATGGCTGCCATTTATTGCTTCCATCCTGCTTGGGCGCGCCGTCATCATCGCGCCACCACGCCCTGTTGAGCCAGGGATACGAACAGCACTGATCCATTTGGCCGCACATGTGGCGCTCTGTGCCACAGGCTGGTTGCTCTATACCTGGGCGCTGGCGCACCAGCCCCCGGCTGGCCTGCCGCCACTGCATCACTGGTGGGCCAAGGTGCTCATGTATTTCAACCTGTGCATGGCCTGCATGCACCTGTTGCCGTTGCCGGGAATGCTAATCGGAGAGCTGTTATTTTCCCGGCAATCCCTGCGGCGAATCGGCGACTGGATGGCGGCCTATTCTGTCTGGCTGCTGACCCTGATCGCCGCTTTACCCCTGCTGGACGCTCTGGCTGGTCAGAGCGTCATTTTTCCCATCTATGAAATGCTGGCCAGTCAGGCGGCCAGCCTGAGCCGTTGAGAATTCAGGAGCTTCCCTAACTCCGCCAGATACTGCGGGCCGCCACCACATCGCCGATCACCACGATGGATGGTGATTTGGCGGTCATGCGGAGAGCTGCTGCATCGGCCAGTGTGCCGGTGGTGATCTCCTCGCCCGGCAATGTCGCAGCATGGATTACAGCGACAGGTGTCGCGGCATCCAGACCGGCATCCAGCAGTTTTGCGGCAATACGCGGCATGGCTCTGGCCCCCATGTAAAGCACAATCACCGGAAAGGCGGTGACCAATGAGGCCCAGTCGATACGGCTGGCCTCATTGACTTCATGTCCCGTGAGAAAGGCAAGCGAGCTGTTCACTGTGCGATCTGTCAGCGGAATACCGGCCATGGCGGGTGCGGCCACGCCTGCGGTGATACCCGGAATAATACGGAAGGAAATGCCTGCTGCGGCCAGGGCGCGAATCTCCTCGCCACCACGGCCAAATACAAATGGATCACCACCCTTCAGGCGTACGACACGTTTCCCGTCATGCGCCAATCGGATCAGGGTTGCGCTGATATCTTCCTGACTGGCGGAAGGGCGGCCACCGCGCTTGCCGGCAAAGATGCGCTCGGCGTCAACCGCACCCATTTCAAGCACGGCATCGGGAACAAGGGCATCGTGGACGATCACATCGCAATCGGCCAGCAGGTTTCTGGCCGCAATCGTCAACAGATCCGGATCACCGGGCCCGGCGCCAACCAGGGCCACCTCGCCAGCACTGAGCAGATCAGAAAGCTTCATTGCCCCTCCCGGAAAAGGCGCACCAGCAGGTTGGCAAACCCCGGCTGAGCAGACAATGGCTCACCCAGCGAGATTTCCATGCCTTCAGCTCGATATTTCCGGACAGTTTCCACAATGCGAGTATAGCTCTTACCGGGAAAAACCAGCGCCGGCTGTAATGCGATCGGGCCAGTTCCTTCGCGCTGCCAGAGTTCCAGCACATCCGCCACATTCGGAGTTCCATGCACGGCGGCAATGGCCGGCAGCCGCAATCGCCTGCTGTGGCGATATAAAGCTGCAACTAAGTCCTGCATGCCTGTAAAGCGGTACGACGCCAGCATGACCGCTCTGGCCTTACCGTCCAGCCTGCCAGCGGCAGCCGTCAGCAGGCCAGCCACTTCATCTGCCGACTCATTCAAAGCGGGCAAAAGCCGCCAGTCAAAACGCTCGGCCATGGAACGAACATCCTCGGTAACGTGCTTTCCCTCGCCCAGAAACACTGGCAGCACCCGGCCGCCTTTAGCCGGACACTCATCATCAAGGAAATGTGCGGCAACCGGCTCGCCCAGCTTTTTGGCCACGCGTGATGCCAACTCTTCTGCCACCTGCCTGTAGGACGAATTCGGCGAACCATGCGCCAAAAGGATATTCAAAACTCGATGCCCTGCGCCGCCTTGATATCCTGATCGAAGGCGTGCTTGATCTTCTGCATTTCGGTCACCGTGTGTGCGATCTCGATTACTTCGGATGGGGCATTCCTGCCGGTCAGAACCACATGCATCCACTCCGGTCGCTCGGCCTCCAGAAACGCCGCAATTTCTTCACCCGTAATCCAGCCGTAGCCTGCGCAGTAGTTGATCTCATCGAACACGATCATGTCAAACTCCTGCGAGAGCACCTTGGCCTTGCACAATTCCCAGATTTCACGGCTGGTTTTGATGTCCTGCTCAGGGTTCTCCGTATCCCAGGTGAAACCGTCACCCAGGGCATGCCATTCAATGTTGTCGAAACGCTCCGCCGCCTTCTGTTCGCCGGTCTTCCATTTACCCTTGATGAACTGGATAACGCAGACCTTCATGCCCCAGCCGGCAGCCCGGAACACCATGCCGAAGGCGGAAGATGACTTCCCCTTGCCCTCGCCGGTGTTGACGACAATCAGACCCTTGCGCCTGTCACGCTGCTTCATCGCCACCTCCTTCATATGCCGGTACAAGAACGCCCTGGCCATCTCCACCCTGCATCTGCAAAAGCCGTGTGCCATACAAATCTTCAAGCACCTCAGGCACAAGCAAATCTTCCTTTGAACCAAAAGACACACGTCCACCGCCATGCATCAGCACAACATCGTCGGCCACAGAAAAAGCCTGCTGCACATCATGCAGCACAACCAGTATGCCGCGCCCGGCATCAGCCTGGCTGCGCATAATCGCAAGCCAGGCGACTTGATGTCTGAGATCCAGATGCGCTGTAGGCTCATCAAGCAACCAGATGGGAACGTCCCGCAACATGACAGCAGCCAACTCGACGCGCTGGCGCTCACCGGTAGACAACTCTCCAAGCATCCGCGTTCTTAAAGAAGCAATATCCAGCGATTTACAGCATCGCCGCAACTTATCCTCACCCCCGGCAACAAGGCTGCTATCCATCGCCAGATTCAGGCGCTGATCCACAGACAATCCGAACTCGGTCGGCGGCAGACTTCCCTGCCAGGCAATTTCACGAGCCAGATCAGAACGCGAATATTGTTCCAGGGCTTTGCCGGACAACAACACTTCGCCTTCCACCGGCAACATACCGGCAAGAGCAAGCAACAGGCTGGACTTGCCGACGCCATTCGGGCCCAGCACAACCAGGATTCGTCCCGGTTGCAATGAAAAATCCAGGCCGCTCAGCAAGGTGTTTTCACCCCGCTTTACTTCCAGCCTATGGGCCGAAAGAAGGCTCATGCCCGCCTCAATAACAACCACAGGAATACAGGTACGCCGATCAAGGCCGTAATAACACCAACGGGCAATTCAGCCGGAGATATCATGCTACGTGCTCCCGTATCGGCCAGCATCAGCAATACGCCACCTCCGATAGCCGATGCCGGCAAAACAACCCTGTGCAGCGAACCAAACAGCAGACGCATCAGATGCGGCACAATGAGGCCAACAAAGCCGATGGTTCCTGCCGCCGTCACAGCCACAGCCGTCACAGCGGATGCGAGAAACAGCAATCGGATTCGCAGGCGCCGCACATCCACGCCCAGGGCTGTGGCATGCATTTCGCCAAGCAGCATGGCATCCAGCGAACGTGACAACGCAAGGCCACAGGCAAGGGCCGCAATCCAGACAAACAGCAGGCCGCCTTCGTGAATGGGTGAAGTCGACAAGTCTCCCATCATCCACGACAGGGCAAGGCCGAGCCGATGCTCTGGCAATAGCGCCAGCAACAATGCCAGTAATGCGCCCCAGAATGCAGCCAGCACGATTCCCGCCAATAACAAGCGAGCCGGCCCCAGATATGAGAAGGACAACACGGCGGCGATACCGATCCATGCTCCAATAAATGCTCCTGCGGACATTCCAAGACCCGAGCCCGGAAATAACATCAGTGAAGACACCGCGCCGACTGCAGCTGAACCCGCCACGCCCAACACATAGGGCTCGGCCAGTGCATTGCCGAGCAGCACCTGGAACCAGGCTCCGGCCAAGGCCAGCATACCGCCCACGGCAAAGGCGATGACAAGACGTGGCCAACGCAGTTCCCACAAGATTCTTTCATCCAGCTCTGATGCCGGCGCAAACGGATTGATCCATTGTCCGCCAATCGCCAGAGACAGCCATATAGCAAGTGCTACCAGGCCTGCGGCCAGCAACCACTTTCGGGATTCAGGCATAGATAATCACCAGTAGCAAAAGCAATCCGGCTTCACAGATTTCGATGCCCGCTCCGATACAGTCACCGCTCACGCCTTGCAGTTTCAACTTGAGAAAATATCGCCAGGCCAATAATAGCAGGGGAGCCAGCAACAAGACTGGAGCCAGAAAAAAGCTTAACAATGACAGCGCCACTACCCAGAAAGTCATCATTTCCGGGCTAACGCCTTCCCGGCAGGCAGCCGCCATGCCATCACCGGTCAGCGGCGACAAGCTTTTAAGCCAGATAAGGGAACCCAGGCGCGCCCAGGCCGGAACAAGCACCAAAGCCAGCAAGGGAACACCCGCTTTCAGGCTCAACATCAGCAGAATGAGTTTTGAACTGATCAACAATGCCAGCGCCAGAACGCCGAAGCTGCCAATATGCGGCTCCCGCATTACTTCAAGCAGGCGATCCTTGTCCCCGTGGGAAGCTCCCAGACCATCAGCCAGATCAGCCAAGCCGTCAGCATGCAGGAAGCCGGTAATGCCCAGCCAGAAGAACAGGCCTGACAGTGCACCCAGCCAGACATCAATCAAGGCGCCTGCGGCCAGGAATAAAGCAAGCCCGGCACCGATCAACAAGCCGACAAGCGGTGCATATGCCATGCCTTCTTCCAGCCCGGCGCCCTCTTTCCGCCAGCGCTGCGGAAACCGAATGCAGGTCAACAATTGCATGGCTTGCACGATACCGTTGCTCAAGCCTCGGCCTCCCGGTTCAGAAACAGCAGCCGCGGTTGCTGGCCCTCCAGCAGTGAAACACGGCACCAGGCGGCATGGGGCAAATGCAAGCGCCATAATGCGGCCATTGGCATATCGAGAAGATAGGCAAGCAACACCCGGATAACCCCGCCATGCGCCACCAGCAAACGCCGCTCCCCACTCGCTGTATCCAGCCATGCCTTCCAGCCCTCAATGACCCGTTCTGCAAAGGCATCAAAAGGTTCGCCATCCGGTGGGCAAATTCCGACTGGTGACTGCCAGAAGCGTTGCAATAGCGCGCCATATTGATCTTCCAGTTCCTTGAAACCTCTGTTTTCCCACTCACCAAAATCCATTTCGCGCATCGCATCAAGCACGGTTAAGCGAAAAGCCTGCTGTGCGCTCAGTTCTCTGGCAAAGTCACGGCAACGCTGCATGGGCGAAGTTCCCACCTGATCAAGCCGCTCATCATTCAGGATATCTCCCACTGCACGCATTTGCTGCCAGCCTTTTTCGGATAAAGGAATATCCGTACGCCCACGAAAGGCCCAGCCTTCCGCCGCCACCTCACCATGACGCAGCAGGTCGACAATGACAGGCTCAGCCATCTTTTCCGCTCACCCCTGCCGATTCAAAAGTCGCCATCTCCCGGTGCAAGGCAACCGCCGATTGCAATAATGGAACGATCAGCGCTGCTCCCGAGCCTTCCCCCAGACGCATATTGAAATTAATCAATGGTTCCAACCCCAGGGCTTCAAGCGCTATCCGATGCCCTTTTTCATGCGACACATGACTGGCGAGCATCCAGTCGGCCACCTTGGGCTCATACGCCCTGGCGGCAAGAGCGGCAGCGGCAGCAATAAACCCGTCCACGATGACAGGAACCCCCTGCTCAGCTGATTGCAGATAGAATCCGGCCATGGCCGCAATCTCCAGGCCGCCAAGTTCACGCAAGACATCATGGGCCGGGATATTTCCCACCCGTTTCAATGCCTGTTGAACGGTGGCCACTTTCCGTACCCGCCCTTCGGCGTCGACACCTGTACCGTGGCCGACCACATCCTGCGCATCGGCATGGGCCAGTTCGCAGATCAGACAGGCCGAAGCGGTGGTATTGCCAATCCCCATATCACCGGCAATGAGAAGGTTGGCGCCTGACGCAATGGCCTGCCTTGCCTGTTTCCGTCCCAAATTCAGGGCGCACTTCTCTTCTTCCCCGGTCATTGCAGCTTCACGTGCCAAGTTGGCCGAACCGGCGCGCACCTTGGCATGCACTACACCCTCAACATCGGAGATATCACTGATAACGCCGGCATCCACTACGCTCAAACCGGCATTGCATTGCCGCGCCAGCACATTGATGGCTGCTCCACCCCGGGCAAAGTTCTTCACCATCTCGCCGGTCACCACACTCGGATAGGCGGATACGCCTTCATCAACCACGCCGTGATCTCCGGCAAAAACACATATATGCGGCTTGAGCTGCTCAGGAATGGCCTTGCCCTGGCGCGCCGCCAGCCAGCAGGCAAAATCCTCCAGTTTGCCTAACGCCCCCGGTGGCTTGGTTAGCCGGCCCTGATGCTCCCTGGCCTGCTGCTCCGCCTCAAGATTAATGTCATACACCGTCATGTCCGTTCTCCCTTTAGCACCAATGGAATGCCTGCTGCTACAAGCTCCACCCGGTCAGCGACTGCCGCTACGGCCTGATTTAATCGCCCCTGCGCATCACGAAACATCCGCCCGCTTTCCGTTTCCGGAACCAGACCCATGCCAACCTCGTTGGAAACAAGCACCACATCTCCTCCTGCCTGCTGCAAGGCCTCACATAAGCGGGATATTTCAGCATCCAAATCCCTGTCATTTTGCATGAGGTTAAAAAGCCACAATGTCAGACAATCCACGAGCAACGCTGTTTTGGTTTTAGCCTGCCGCTCAATCAGGGCCGGAAGTTCCAGCTCCTCTTCCAGTGTTTGCCAGTGCTCAGGACGATTCTTCCGATGATGCTCAATGCGTGCCGCCCACTCGCTATCTCCATCAATATGCGGCGCCGTAGCCACATAGGTAACCGGCAAGCCGGACTTATTCACCAGGGCTTCAGCACGTCCGCTTTTGCCGCTGCGCGCACCACCCAGAATCAGGCTTATGGACACAAGGCCTCCTCAAGTCTCTTCCACGCAAACGCATCTCCGGGGATGCCGAAACGTAACCAGCCGGTCAGTTCGGGCCACTCCGGGAAGGTGCGAACCAATATTCTGTGGCTGGCGAAATCAGGCATGCCACCCTTCGGCCTTGCCAGAACAAAACTGGTTGTAGAAGGGCGAACTTCCCATCCATGTTGAGCCAGCAATGCCGTCAGACGAATACAGCCACGCGACACGATGGCATCGCGTTCGTCGGCTTGTGGCAACAATTCCGGCAATAGATGCAAGGCCATTGTGGGCGCGGGCCACGGCGGCATCCAGAGCTTTAGCCGTCTGATATCTTCGGAGCAGGCAATGACATAGCCAAGCCTCAGGCCGGGGATGCAAAAGGTCTTGGTCAAAGATCCGATACGCATCACGCCCGGCAACAGCCTCATGTCCCGGCGTTGTGCAAACGGCATATAGGATTCATCCAGAACGCCGCAATAGCCGTTCGGAAACTCGCTGGCGGCCCCTGTTGGGTTGTGCGGATTTGTCCACCAGAGCATGTCCGCATCCGGGATTTTGTCTGCCGCCTGAAAAGGAAGCACCGCACACCCTGAACGTTCAGCACAACGAACCGGCTCCAAATAACAGGGGGTTTGTATGGCCATCGAAGACCAGCCGAATGCCTGAAACACCGTTTCGATCGCCGCCTGTGCACCTGCAGTAATCAGCACATTCCCGGCCTCAACGCCAAACTCGTCTGCCAGCGCAGTTCGGGCCGGTTCACCATGCACATCCGGATAGCATTCCACCAGATGAGTATGCCGATGCATCCAGTCTCCCAACCATGCGGGGGCACCGGACGGGTGCAGGCCGGTGGAAAGATCGAGAACCTCGCTTGTATCGCACTGCCAGAGCCTGGCCGCAGCCTCAACACCGCCACCATGAGGAAAATCAGCAGGCAGCCCGGCAGCTATTGATGGCGCATGCAGGTTGATGACATTAGATGACAAAGCTCGCTCCAAAGGCCAGGAGGGTGGCCAATACCAGGCTGTTGCGAACAACGCGTTTTGTATCGAATGCAGCGATAGCATCTATACGCCTGGCATCCTCTGAACCATAAAAAGGACGTTCATCTACACTGCCTTTACGTATCACAGGCCCTCCGAGTTGCACATCGGCGGCATATGCCAGCGCAGCCTCCGGCCAGCCGGCATTGGGCGAGGCATGTGTACCTGCCTGCTGCTTTACATCAGCCCAGTCCGCAGAGTTTCCAACCCAAAGCATCAGTCGCGCAGTGATTCGGGCAGGCAGCCAGTTGGCGACATCATCCACGCTTGCAGCGCACCGGCCAAAGGCGAGATAACGCCTGTTGCGGTAGCCCCACATGGCATCAAGCGTATTCACCATGCGATAAAATACTGCCCCCAAAGGCCCCAGCAGAACAAACCAGAATAACGGCGCGATCACAGCATCGGATGCATTTTCCGCCAGTGATTCCAGGGCTGCACGGCGCGCACCTTCCCTGCTCATGTTTCCGGTATCACGGCTGACAATCCGACTGACCGCTTGCCGTGCCTGCCCGACCCTGTCCGCATCAAGAACAACCCGCACATGCTCAAACAGCGATTTCCAGCCGAGGGATGCCCATAACAGCAGCACATCGAATGGCCAGCCGAACAGATGATGCCCGGCCCACATCAGGGCAAATGAAACAGCGATGACAAGCAGCCATGCAATGACGCCTCTCCTGCTTTCATTGGCATACAAGTGTGCTTCACACCAGGCGGCCCAGCTTCCAAACAGTGCAACCGGGTGCCAGCGGGACTGCGGATCTCCGACAAACCACTCCAGTGTCAGCGCCAGCGTTAATATCAGAGTCATGCGGCTTTCTTCCGCTGTAACAGAGGAGCCAGAAGTTCCGGGTTTATTTCCCGCGCCAGCGCATCAGCAAGCATATCCAGCGAGGCCATGGTGCATTCGCGTTGATCAAGACCCCTGGATGCCGGACCGCCAACCGCCGCAAGCCATGCCTTTCGAAAACCGCCGGACTCAAACAGCCCATGCACATATGT
>QIFG01000019.1 GCA_003228735.1 Zetaproteobacteria bacterium | reverse complement strand
CGGCGTTGCTCGGCTCATGCATGGAACCACCATGCATTTCGCCTCCCGCCTTGCATCCCATCCCGCAAAGCCGCTGTCGCGGCCATGTGAGACTTGTTCAGAGCTTCCTTAGTTTCATATTGAATTCATCAACCCGCCTTCCTTTTTATGAAGGGGCTCAAAAACCCGAAAAGGAGATTCCAACCATGAAATACGTTTTTCCCACCGTTTTAAGCTTGGCACTGGTCATGTTCGCCGCAGGCGACGCCCTGGCCTTCAGTAAAAACAAGGACGACTGCCCATATGCCAAAGGCAACGCAAGTGGCAAACATCAGATGAGCATGGATAAACTGGATGCAAATAAGGATGGCAAGATCACGTTTGAAGATTCAAATCCGCCCATGATGAACGGATGCAACAGCGCTTTTCGCGCATGGATGTCAACGGCGATGGCGTTATTACCCAGGAAGACCGTCAGCAGCGCGGTGCCCGTCACTTTGACAAGGCCGACACGAACAAGGACGGCCAGTTATCCAAGGAAGAATATATGGCCGCCAAGAAAAACCGCATGAAGGGTAAAGGTTCCAAGGGCGGCAAAGGCCCAAGAAACTAATCCGCCTTCTCCGACAACGGAAAGCCCCTTTACGGGGCTTCCTCTTATGCTAAAACAGTTACATGGCTTACAGTCTTCTCGCCGATGGCATCGTTGTTCTTCACCTGATATTTATCATCTTCGCCCTGCTGGGCGGCCTGCTTGTCTTTCGCTGGCGCCGGATCATCTGGCTACACCTGCCTGTTGCCTTCTGGGCCGCATCAGTGGAATTCTCCGGCTGGATTTGCCCGCTGACACCGCTGGAGAACTGGCTGCGCATGCAGGCGGGCGCAAGCGGCTACAGTGGAGGATTCATTGAGCATTATTTCCTGCCGTTGATATACCCCTCCTGGCTTACATACGACCTGCAGATCATCCTCGGCAGCATCGTCATCGCCACAAACGCTCTGATTTATTGGCTGATCATTCGCCAGTGGAAAAAACAACGACAGCTACCTTAGCCGGCATTCACCTCGCGCCAGCCGTCGAGCATCGGGAAATAAAGCCCCATGCGGACTGGCTGATTTTCAAATCCATGCATCACTTTCGCATAGCGAATGAGTTGATCGGCATGGCGTTCTCTCTCGCGATCCAGAAACGCCTCAATATCGCCGCCTTCGTGCGAGGCGGTCTTGTAGTCGATGATCCAGCGTTCACCCTTGTACACAAAGCTGCGATCAATGACGTTCTGCCGCACCTGCCCCCCCGCATCCCTGAAGCTCAAGACCCATTCACTGTGCGCCTCTTCATGCTTACCAGACAGAAGCCAGCGGCCACGATCACTACCCAGGGCCAGCTTTAAACCCCGTTCGCAACGCCTTGCCGCAGCCTCCAGTAAATCCCCGGACAAGCCTTCGCCCATCAGTATCCTCCGCATTCGAAGCGCTGCCTTTACGGTATCGCCCTCATTCCAGTTCTCGATGCCCTTTTCGGCCATCTGCTGCAGGGCTGCATGCACGGCATTGCCTATAGGTGCGGCCTCCGGCCCGGCCCAGGCGTATTCGGGCTCCAGTCCGATATCCTCGGCTTCAATTTCCGGCAGAAGCGCCGGAAGATTCCTGATACGGTGAAGCGGAAGTCTCATATTTGCCACTTCACGGTCTGATTTCTCAAGCATCTCGATGTCCGCACCAAAGCACCCTTCATCGTGCTGCATCAGCAAGGCCAGCAGCGACCCCTTGACTGCCGCACCACTTTTTTCAGACGCATGTCCGAACATATGCAGGGCTGTTTCCGCCCGCGTACAGGAAACATACAACAGGCGCGCCAGTTCATTATCCGCCTTGTTCTTTTCGATACCCTGAATCATGTCGTACAGCGCATCCCTGCTGCGCGTTGCCGCCTTTGGCGAAATCAGTGGCGGCGCCCCCGGAACCGGCGCCTCCGTAAACGCCAGCAGCGGAGCGTCAGTCTTCCCCGTTGTCCTTCCAAGCCCGGGCAGAATGACCACATCCCACTGCAGTCCCTTGGCGCCATGCATGGTCAGCAACTCCAACCGTGAGGCCTCAGGCGACACATCCGGCGCGGCAAAAAGCTTCCCGGCGCGCTCGTCGAACAGGGCGAAATCCACATACCCCCCCTCATCAAGCTCCCCGATCAGATCGAATGCCGCTTCCACATTAAGATCGCAGGTCTCATCGATCAGTGAAGGCATGCCGAGACGCAGCCATGCACTCGAAACCAGCTTGCGCACATCCACCCTGCCGCTCATCTGCATGCATGGGCCAAGCGCCTGTACAATATGCGTTATACGGGAGCATGCATCGGCATTCAGGCCTTCGAGCACATCCTCATCCCGTATGATCGACCAGACCGACCTGGCGTCATCGCCAAGCAGCCCGTACATCTCCGCCGTATTCAGACCGCAGCACGGCGCTCTGAGCAACGCAGCCCAGGATAATCTGTCGGCCGGATGCAAAAGCGCCCGCATCAAGGCGCGCAGGGTTCGCACCTCCGGCCGTGTATGCAGCGGCAATACCTTGATGGCGCGAAACGGAATACCCGCCTTGGAAAGCGCTGGCATCACCGCATGCAGATGGCTGCGTGAACGCGCCAGGATGCCGATGCGTTGCGCGCCTCCATCGCATGATGGCTTTGCCAGTTCTTCCCGCACCAGACGCACGATCGTCTCCGCCTCCAGTGCGTCATCCCGGCCGGATTGCAGGTGCAGGTGCACACAGCCCGCATGAGAAAGCGCCGCATCCGCCTGGGTATATTCGACCGCGCCGCGCAATATGTCCGGCTCGTTCGGGAAAATATGCCGGAATGCCCGGTTCACCCAGCCGACGATGACGGGTGCGGAACGGAAGTTTCTCTCCAGATTCAGCACCTCGACATCCGGCAGCCCGGCACGATTCATCGCCGCCTGCAGAAAGAGTTCGACCTCGGCCTTGCGAAAGCGATAGATCGACTGCATCGGGTCGCCAACCATGAACAGGGTGCGCCCATCCCCCTGCCATCCGGCTGTGAGACAGCGGAGCAGATTGATCTGCAGCTTTGAAGTGTCCTGAAACTCGTCCACCAGAATGTGCTGAATCTGGTTGTCCAGCCTGAGCAGAAGATCGCTTGGGGACTGCTCCCCACCCATTGTATCCAGTGAGCGAAGGGCGATTTCGACAAAGTCCGTTTCCCGCCGCTGACTGAAAACATGCTTAAGATGCGCATTGGCCAGGATCAGCAGCAGGAAAAGCGATTCCATAACCTGCCACTGCGCCGCATCAATCACGGCGGTGCCAGGCAGGCCGCGCAGACCATGCAGCGCCTCGGCAAGACCGGGAACATCTGCCAGGCTTTCAAGGACTTGCTGGAACTGCTCTTTTTGCGCCGAGAATTCTCTTCCTGCCGGAAAACCTCGTTTGACGTTGATGCCACGAGGCTTGCGGAACACTGCTTCCTTGTCGGTCAACACCTCTCGCGCAATCACCTGCCACTGTTCCAGCATTACCAGCGAAGCGTCAGGCCAAGTCGCAAGACTTGCGAGTAACGCATCCCCCCGATTTTCCCCGGCGAAGGAAAGCAGAACAGGCAGGGCCGACTTCGCATCCGCAGGCATCAGGGCATCACAGTCTGCCACCTGCTGGCGCATGATGGCTTCGAGATTCGATTCCAGCAGCTTCTTCAGCCCGGCCATGTCGCGTGCATGGTCGGCAACATCCTTCAGCCACTGATCGCGCCGGCCGAGCATTTCCGCAATCAACCCTCTAACCGCTACAGTGTTGTGATCCTGATGCAGAAGCACGCTTTCCGCCGCCTCGGGAAACGCCTGCATGGCCTCGTTCAGGGCCGCCTCGGCAGCCTCCCGGTACGCTGCCTGCGCATTCTCGGTCGGCGTCGGCATGTCGCCAAGGCCGGAGAGCAGCGGCATCTGCCGGGCCAGAGTGTGACTGAAACTGTCCAGGGTCATGATGCGCAGGCGGGCCGGATGCTCGATCAGGTTCCAGCCCCGTTCATTGGACTGAGCCAGCGCCCGGTTTGCCAGGCGCCATGTTTCCATTTCATGCGAGCTTTTGTCATCCGGCTTTTCCATCGTCAGCGCCTTGATGACGCGGGTGCGCATCTCGGCCGCCGCCTTGCGCGTGAAGGTCAGCGCCAGAATCCGCTCCGGTTCATCGACCTCGGCCAGAAGAACCAGAATGCGCTGGATCAACAGCTCCGTTTTGCCCGAACCCGCCGGGGCCTTCACCAGATATGAAGCCACCTTTCGAGCCTCATGCCGTACCTCGGTGCTCATGCATCGCCTCCGGCATCCGGATCAAAGCCCGTCTCGCCAACCCGGCACAGCGCTTCAAAGCCACAGTACGCGCATGCCTTGTCGTCCCTGGGCGTCACATCGGAACGTCCATCGACAAATTCCTGTGCCAGCGCATCGACATGCCTGCCCCAGTCATCGAGCAACAGCGCCCAGTCTTCGGGCTTGCCGCGCCTGCCGTCGCATGCCGCCACCCCGGAAATGCCGATATCGTCTGCCGCCAGCCCATTGAAACCCATCTCATCGCCACTGCGAAGGCAGGCAAAGGTCACGGCATCTTCACGCCCAACATGTGCGGCCATGGCATACAGCGGCAGTTGGGGCTCTTCCATGCGTTCACCCAACCACTTCGACACCGGCTGTTTCACGCCGGTTTTGTAATCGATCAGGATACGGTGGCCCGCCGTGTCCTGATCAAGCCGGTCGACCTTGATGTTCAGGGCAAATTGACGGCTTGCGTTTTCCGGCAGTTGCAAATCGTACGCAACCTCGGTTTCAACCACCTCAAAGTCGGGACGCACCGCTTCAACATTCAACCAGTCGTTCAGCACGCTCTGCATGCGCTTTTTCTCAACCGCCTGAATGTCGAAATCCGGATGTGATCTGCTTTCTTTCCAGGCGTAAGCAATGGCGGCGTCGATCAACTCCGCCCGCGCAGGCTTATCCAGCTCCAGCAGCGCCTGCCGGGTTTTCAGCCACTTCCAGATGAATTCCAGCGCATGGTGAATCAGTGATCCCTTCGTGGTGGGCTCAATGCCGGGCGTGGTTTCACCAAGTTCGGCCATGCCCAGGCGATGCGTGGCAAAGGCCCGGAACGGACATGCCGACTGGTTCCTGATGATCGCCGTCCCGCCGCGAACCGGCTCACCATCCAGCACAGCCACCTTTGGCGCGTCTATAAATACCTCGCATTCCACTGCCTGTCCGGCTGACTCAGGGAGGATACAGGGCGTTTCCAGAAGGCCTGCGACAAACGATGACGGTAGAAGTTCGCGTTCATCCTTCTGCCGCGCGTAGCTGATTTCCACCACGGGCGCTGCCACAAGCAACTGCTGCCACAGCCAGATCGAACGCGCATAGGCAAGCGGGGCCGTGCTCATGGGAATGGCGTATTTTTGCTGCAGATGCAACGGCAGCAGCGGCTGTGGCCGGGGTGAAGGCGGCAAGGCTTCCTCGCTTGCCCCGATCACCAGCACATGATCGAAGCGCAGGCCGGCGATAGCAGACAGCGGCATCATCACCACATTCGGATACCCTGGCGTCAAAGAAACCTGCACCTCAGCACAGGCTGATCGCAGCATCGAGAAGAAACGGCTCCAGCTCAACACGTCAAAAACGGCATCGGCCGCCACCATTGCAGTCAGCACGTCCCGGAAGGCATTCATCTGCCGAATGGCTGCATTGCTCCGCTCCTGACTGCTGCCCTTCTCCATCTGAATAAAGCCAGTCTCCTGCAACAGGCCAAGCACTTCCTGCACCCATCCGCCTGCGCTTTTACGGCCATGTTTCCAGCCGGCGAGGGCGGCCACGACCGCATGAAGCTGCGGCAACTTCTGAATGCCTTTTGATTTCAGCAGGCTCGGCCATGTCAGGCGATGCCGGTTCCAGGAACGGAATGCCGCATCCAGTTCGGCGCGGCCAAGGCGCTCGGTCTCATACCCCTTTAGCCAGGGAGAAAAAAGCAAGCGCGAAAAGTCGGCAAAACTGATTTGCCGCTTGCCGGCGATAGACAGCACATGCATAAGCTGCCGAATCATCGGCATGACGCTTAATGCCTCACCGGGCATGACGATGGCCTGCGGTGTGCTGGCAGGGTTCCGGTCTTCACCCGGCATCAGCGCCGCATTCAGGATGCGGTTCAGACCCCCGGTCTCCGGCGACTGCTCACAGTCAAGAATGGCGATACGCGCATGCGGATTGTCATCAAGCAGCGCCTTCAGCCGCATGGCAATGTGCCCATGTTCAGCCTGCTCGTCGGCACAGGCGGTCAGTGTGGGCACAGTTTCTGCCCCTGCCACCTCGACTTCCACGACATCGCATCCAGCAGCCTTCATGGCTTCGAGAATCTGCTGCTGCATAGGCGTAAAGCAGTCAAATCCATCCAGCAGGACGCACTGCGGCAACTGCACGCTGCCGAGATGCAGGCACAGAGCAGCGCTCATGTCGGCAGCCAGACTGCGCCCTTTGAGCCTGTCCCGCTTCAACTCCGACCGGATGCTCTCAATCCAGCGGGCCAGCGCTTCGCTCTCCTCGCCACACAGCGCCAGTTCATCGCTGTGGATGCCGTACTCACACATCAAGGCATAGGCACGGGCGGCATGCCGGGCCAGGCCGCGCAGGGATGCCTCGCTCACCTCATCAGGCAACTGCGGATCGTTGCGGATAATCTTTCCCCACAACTGCTGTTCCTGCAACGGATTCAGCGGTATGTCAGAAGGGATTTGCGCTGCCAGTTCCCCCAACCAGCCTTGCCATGAATAGACCCTTGGCGTTTCGCATGCATCCCGCGACTGGGCTTCGGCATAGCGGCGCTTCCAGTCGGCCGCCAGCTGCGCGCTGGAGGTCAGCAGTACGGCGCCCTGACCCAGCGCCCGCAGCGTCTCAGCAATCATGGTTGAAAGTGTGCGTGTGCGCTGTGCACGCCTACTTGAGCTGGCCGGGGATGACCTTGCCATGCTCGTCCATCTGCGCCGGCGTATACTGGCGACTGCCTTCCGGCTCCTCACCAATGTGGTACCAGGCCAGCCAGGCGAATGCGAAGCCGGCAAGGATAGCAATTACCACAAACAGCCGGGAAGGTGGATGCGGCTTGCCGGGTGTGACATCGATGACGTTTTCCGCCTCCCGGTGCTCCTTCCTGTAAGCCAACCACAGGTGCAGCAGCAGGCCGAGATGCCTGAGGATAAACATCAGGATGACCGGGCCGAGAAAGAACAACAGTGAAACGAATATGCTTCTCATGATCGCGTCAACTCCTGCAACCCAGTCTGGTATCCGAGCACATCCGGTTCAAGCCCCTGACGCTGCGAGAAATAAACGGTCTCGGCCAGCGCCTCGAGTAGCGCATGCAGGGCTGCATGCCGGTCCAGGCCACGTTTCTGCATCAGGTGCTCCACTGCTGCCGCTGCCTGCGGCGGCTGATGCGTGGCGATCTGCTCTTCCAGCGCCAGATGCAGCGACAGGTGAAGATACGGATTCATGCCATCATCAACCGCAAAATCCCGGTCGAGGAAGTTTTCCAAGTCGTCGAACAGGGGGTGGTATTCAGGATGCAGCGAAATCACGCGGGCGATCCGAACCTCCAGCGCGTTCAGCGGCAGGTTCGCCTGCGACTTCTGCCAGGCATCCCAGAAAATCTGGCGATGGGCGCGTAACTGGTCGCGATCCGGGCCTTGTGTCGCCTCCATTACATCCTCCGGTGGCTTAAGGCTGGCAGCATGCGGCGCACCTCGGTTAGCCGACCAATATCCATGTCAGCCGTAATAATGCCTTCTGATTCGCGGCAGACGCACAGCACTTCGCCCCAGGGATCGATGATCATCGAATGACCCCAGGTCCGCCGTCCGCCCGGATGCGTACCATTCTGGGCCGCCGCCAGCACATAAGCCTGGTTTTCGATGGCGCGTGCCCTGAGCAATGTCTCCCAGTGCGCCTTGCCTGTCGGCTCCGTAAAGGCCGCCGGCACGGTGAGTATCTGGCAGCCCTTGTGACTGTAATAGCGGTAGAGCTCGGGAAAGCGCAGGTCGTAGCAGATACTCAGGCCGAGCCGCCAGTCGCCGATGTCACAGGTTACCGGATGCGCGCCTGCCTCAACGATTTCGGACTCGCGCCATGTTTCCCCCGGCAAATCGACATCGAACAAATGCATCTTGTCGTAAAGCGCCAACCGCTCGCCCGTGGCTGAGAACACCGGGCAGGCATTGCGCAAATTTTCAGACTCTTTCGATGTCAGCGCCACCGTGCCGCCAACAATGGCCATGCCCAACCTTTTCGCCTGTGCGGCCAGAAAGGCCAGCACGCTGGATGATTCCTCCGGCTCGGCGATTTGATGCTTTTCCGCATCGCCCGCACCCATGAAGGTGAAATTCTCCGGCAACACGGCCAGTTCCACGCCTGCATCAGCGGCACGGCTCAGCCAGTCATCAGCATAGGCCAGATTGGACTTAAAATCATTGCCGGAATTGAGTTGGATGACGCCGACACGCATGGATTCACACCCCCAAGAGACAAAGAATCAAACCACAAAGACAAAAAGGCAGTCCTGCCGTTTGGACGCACGCAAGTGCGCCCGAAGGGTGAGGGGCAGACCACCCCAAATCACACCAAGACACAAAGTTCCAAAACATGATCTTTCTTTGTGCCTTTGTGCCTTCGTGGTACATCTTCTTCTTACGCAAAGCGGCCAATGCCGAGTTTGGCGCCGATATTGGCGCGGTCATCGACAATGGGCACAAGCCGCCCATCCGTGGCGCTCATCAGCGTTGTCATGCCGGGGCCGTGGCCGCCAAGCGGCGAATCCGAGTGGATAACCACGCCGATGGTTACCGAACCCTTGCGGTAGGTGCGTCCATACCGGTTATCATGATCCAGAACCGCCACGAAATCACCAAAGCGCAACTTGTCCAGCCCGTATTCCTTCACGGTGGCCTCGTCGTGGCAGAGGATGTCGTAGTCTCCGCTGGTGACAGACAGCGTGCCGATACCGGAGCCCATGGCGTGGCCCGGCACAATCACGGAGACCGGCACCTCGATGATTCCACCCTTCTTCTCCTTCAAGCCCCAGGGTTTAAGCACATCGGGGTCAAGGTTGTAGATGTGGATATCGGGATGATCATTGAACTTCAGCCCCTGGCCGAAACCGCGCACAAGGAACTTGTCGTCATAGGTCAGCTTTTCAAGTGTGGCATCGGGAAAATCCAGAATCAGGTGCTCCACGCCACCGTGGTGTCCGATGACCGTGCCCGTTTCCCCCTTGGCCTCGCCAGACACGATGCGCACGGTATTGCCGCAGCAGGCCAGAAACTGGAACCCGGCTTCGGCCTTCTTGTTCTTGTGGCTGAAGCTAGCTGAAACGCCCGGCTCGATATGTTCGCCAGCCCAGCCGAAGACGGAATCACCGACCTTGACGTTATAGGTGATGCCGCCGGTCGAAGGCCAGGCGAATATCTCACCGCTTGCCCCCACCTCGAATGGCGCCCACTGATGGGCCGGGGCCACCGTACCCTGCACGGCGATGGCTACAAGTTTGTCGCGGTTTGTTTTCAAGCTCATGAATTCCCCTTCTCAAAGACTATGCGATAAACGCATCAGGACTCACCGCCACTTCCGGAAAGGCTGCCAGCATCTTCTTGTCAGATGTCACGAGTGGCACAGCAAGAGCCTTGGCCAGCACAGCAAATTCACAGTCATAAGCCGTGCAGCCGGAGTCTGCCGCAAGCATCAACACCTTTTCGGAGGATGGCAGCAGCGATTCGGAAATTGACCGTTCGGCCAACCGCAGGCAAGCCAATGCCTCGTCCATCCTCATCGAACCGTTGCGAAGATAGCGCAGCAAAAGGTTCCGGAATTCACTGCGCCATAGTACGGGCGCAGCCCAGGAGTCATCCTTTGCGTATACCGATCTCGCTTTGTCCGAGTGCGTACCGGGGATGCAGAAATAGGCAACGGTATTGGTATCTACGACGATCAAGGACGGCCTTCCTCCTTTGCCTGCCGGATCAGATCATCCGTAAGCGGAGAAAGATGGGCAAGCCTTTGCCTGAGTTCATCTGCCTGCCGCAACATTTCTTCTTTGGACGGGCGATCGCTGTGCAGCCCCTCCTCGATCAGGTGAATGACTTCGTTGTTCAGGCTTCTACGAGCCTTCCCCGCCTTTTTTTTCAAATCAAGATAGAGATCATCGGGAATGTTACGTACAGTAAGAACAGCCATGGCAAGCCTCCAGAGTCATAGTGACATCATTATGCCATTATACTGATGGTAACGTGCAGCGGCAAGACTCAAATTTTCCCTTCACGTAATGCAGAAATTGGCTTGTGCGCCCCTCACGCTCGCCACGCTCCTCGAACTTCGTGGCGGGCCTGTCCGGATCGCGCGGAATAAAGCCGTTTGGCCCCGCCATATTGCGCAACCTTGGTTCCGCGTCCAGCACCTCGCGCATCCACTCGGCCAGATCGGGCTTGTCGGTAGCCAGTTCCACGAATCCGCCCAGCTCAAGCCGACTGGCCAAAAGCTTGGCAAAATCCTTCTGGATCAACCGCCGCTTAACATGCCGGGCTTTTGGCCATGGATCGGGATGATTGATGTAAACGCCGTGCAGGCTTTCTTCCGGCACTTGGGCTTGCAGCACATATTGCGCCGGAAGTTGAGAGATGCGTACCCGCTCCATCACGCCCGCATCTTCAAGCCGGGCTACAGCTTTGGCCACACCGGGCAGGTAGATTTCAACGCCGATAAAGTTCCACTCCGGGTGGAGCCCAGCCAGATGGGTCAGAAACTCGCCGTTGCCGAAGCCGATCTCCATGACCACCGGGGCGGGAGCGGCAAACGAATCCGCTTCTAGCCTCGCCTCCTTCGGCAGACTGATTTTCGGCAGCCAGCGGTGCAGGCGCTCGTGCTGCCCCTTCGTCACATAGCCGTTTTTGCGGCCATAGGTGCGCATTTCGCGTTGCAGAAAGTTGTCGCGGATATTCCGGTCCAGACGCATAAGCCAACCCTAACCCGGCCAAGCCTTAACAAAACAGGAAAAAATTAAACCACAAAGACAAAAGGGCAGTTCTGCCGTTTGGACGCCCGCCAGGGCGCCCGAAGGGTGAGGGCAAAAGCCCGAATCACACCAAGGCACAAAACGTAAAGGTTGTGTCGCATAATGATGCGCTTCTGTGCAGCCTGCCTGCCGATGAGCTTCCTGTCGTCTTTTTTTAGTCAGCCTCTCCTGTCCATCCATATTCTTAGTGACTTTGTGTCTTAGTGGTAAAATATCTTGTCTGTCTTATATCAGGCAAAGAATCAAGAGATCAGCTACGGCGTGGAATTCATGCTGGCTGCGCATTAGGCTGCGCGCATATTTTCCGGGGGACACCGTTTGAACAACAAGCCAGAGATGCGCTGTGATCTGTGTGGCGGCAACGCATTCGAGGAAATCAGCAATAGGGACAGGCATGGTAAAGAGCTGCATACGGCCGTTTGCCTTGGCTGCGGGCTGGTTTCGCATATGCCGGTGCCATCCGAGGCCGAAGTAGCAGAATACTATGCCACGAAGTACCGCCGCGATTACCACAATGAAACCACGCCCTCGCCGCGCCGCATTATGCGCGCCTGGAACAACGGCGAGCGCATCCATGCGCAGCTTGCATCGTTTCTTACGCCCGGTGCATGCGTGTTCGAGGTTGGCGCTGGAATCGGCTGCACGGTCAAGGTGTTCGAGAAAAACGGCTTCGACGCTGCCGGCATCGAGCCGAACAAAGATTTCAATATCTTTACGCAGCAAAAGCTCAAAGCGGCCGTAGCCAATAAAAACCTGTTTGAGTTGCCGCACAAAGCAACGCGCGATCTCGTGCTACTGATTCATGTCATTGAGCACTTCAGTTCGCCCACGAAGGCGCTGAAGCATATCCATGCGATGCTGAATGATGACGGCCTGTTGTACGTGGAGTGTCCGAATCTGGCCGCGCCCTTCACCACCTTCGGCAGACTCTTTCACTACGCCCATATCTACAACTTCACACCGAAGACTTTGACCAAACTTGCAGCCAAATGCGGCTTTACAATCGTGCAGCAACTCACGGATGAAAACGATGCGAATATCCACATACTTTTCAGGCGATCCGAAGAAGCCAAACCAGCCCCCGATTCGGCCCATGCCGACGAGGTAAAGCAGGCGATTCACCGCTATAATTGGTTAACTTATAACTTTAGAATTGGTTATCTATCTTCACGTATTAAAAAGATTTCTTCGTATGCACAGGAATTCATCACTGCCCGCACTTTTGTGGAAAGGATGTTAAGTTAGAAAATGGTGTCTAACCCCATTTCTTTGTCCTATTCCCGAAACTGTCAAACTTTGAAGGCCTCCCCAGCAGAGCTGGGGGTTCTCTTTTAGTATAGCTCCTATTTCTCCGCAGCCTGATTCTTTTGGAGTTTCATAAGTTAAGTTTTGATCTGTAGTTTTTTGCTCAAAGACCTATTTTAAGTTGATGTATATATCCTCCTTTATGGCTATATTCTCCTTCAAGGCTTTTTGGGCCGCAGACAGATCACTTCGTTGTTCTAACATTAAAACTTCTACTTTATTTCCCTTGCGTTGAATGATTATTTTGTTGATCCCTTTTATTCCGCGCTTCCCGATGATTTGTCGTACATCCCTTTCAGTTATTTTTCCGGCCCCAATTCGATCAATCTCATTAACAATGATGCTAAGTGTGTCGCTATCAGTAACAGCTACAACTGTACTCGTGTTTGATTTGGCACTGTTGAAGTTTTTTTGTGCTTTGGCGTCAGTAGCTGACAGGCCCAATATGAGCACACTTGCAATGACTAACATCGCGCTTTTCGTTCTATTATATTTTTCAAAAAACATCTTTTTACCTCCAGCTAAGATAGATAATTACTTTTTGAACCGCTCCTCCTTTTGGTTGTTTTGATAACTGCACATCTAGGGACAATAGGGTCAAATCTAGCAATGATGCATTACCCACTCTTTAACCAATGATTGAAGTGCCTTGAATTCCTCTTTTGCCTCACCCCGGAATTCGCCTGCCTCACGGCGAATTGTTTCATGGCCTTCGGCAACAATGCTGATTTCATGCTTGAGGCCCTCAGCCACCACATCAAAGTGCCGTTTGATTTCCTGAACCTGATTGTCATCCATTTTTCACCTTCCCTGCCCCCATCACTGATGGGTTGAACTTGATGCTGAAAACTGAACCTTCAAAGCCTTGGCATCAAGCAACGATGGAGGCGCGGATTTCTTCCGATTTGGCTTCACCGCAAAGCTTGGCGACAAGGCGCAAGGCAAACTCCACGGCTGTTCCCGCGCCGCGGCTGGTCACCAGAAAACCATCCTCAACCACGGCATCGTCCACATACACGGCATCAGGAGCCAACTCCTGCACCTTCCCCTGCATAGCGGGATATGAGGTGACGCGGCTCTCCCCTATCACGCCGTAGGCCGCCAGAGCCGTTGGCGCGGCACAGATTGCGGCTACGGGCTTATCCCGCCTGCGCAGGCGCTGCACGGCCTCTTTAACACGTTCGTCATGACGCAACAGATCAGCATTCGGCATCCCGCCGGGCAGCACGATCATATCCCATTCCTCATCGAGCACATCATCAAGTTCGACATCGGCATCAATGGTGATGTTCGAGCGTCCTGTCACAGCTCCGGGGCCAAGGCTGGCCGTCGTTACGTCAATCCCAGCCCTTTTCAGAATATCCACGATCGCAGTAAATTCGATTTCTTCCACGCCCTCGGCAAACGGAACCAGTACGCGCACCATATCCAAGACACCTCCCTGCCCAATCAACAGCTTGTTTCCACTGAGTATAGACCTATGCTGGCCAGCATGAAAAAGCCCGTGCTGATCCTACAACAGTTGTCGATTGAACCGGCGGCCCTGCTGGCCGATATCATGCATGAGCAGGGGCATAAAACCGTGGCCGTGTTGGCAAAGGATGAACCCGTACCGGACAGGCTGGATGATTACGCCGGAATGATTGTCATGGGCGGGCCAATGTCCGCTAACGATATGCATCTGGATTTCATTGCGACTGAACTGAAGCTACTGGAGAAGGCCATTGAGGGCGATTTTCCCGTGCTCGGCATCTGCCTCGGCTCACAACTGCTAGCCAAGGCCGCAGGAGCGGAGATTCACGCGGCTGCCGAGCGCGAGCTGGGCTGGTATCGGCTTACCCTTACAGAGTCGGCAGCCGACGACCCGTTGTTTTCGGGCATATCAGGCGATCTGGACGTATTCCAGTGGCATGGCGAGACCTTCACCCTGCCCGAAGGCGCAACATTGCTTGCCACATGCGAGAACGTGCCGCATCAGACCTTCCGCTTGGGATCATGCCAGTACGGCCTGCAATTCCATGTCGAGGTGGATGAACCCATCATCCGTGACTGGGTGAACGTCTGTGACAGCGAGCGTGAACATCTCGGAGAGGTGGGTATCAAGCAAATGCTGGCCGAGACGCCTGAGTGCGTTGTCCAGGCCCACGCTTTCTGCCGTGAAATGACATTGGCCTGGATGAGGCTGTTACGCTGATCCGGGAAATTGCAAGGAAGTTTCTAGCCCGGGCTAGTGTCCTGTCCCGTAGAAGAGCATACCATCAGAGCCATCCCAAGGAACCAAGGCAAGGCGCGTCCCGCAGCCAATGGCATGTCCTTGG
>QIFG01000069.1 GCA_003228735.1 Zetaproteobacteria bacterium | reverse complement strand
GGCCTATTTGTCAGGCTCCTTGGCATCGTAATGGCTACGACCTTCGTCGCCTTCCTTGCGATCATCCCGATTGGGACAGCTTTGCTGCTCACGGAAGGCTTGTTCAAAGCTTCCTTTACACCCTGACTTCCGCAAACAGGACACATGGAGAAGGCTTTTGTGCTAGACTTGTGCCGCCGATTCCATTGGCCAAACCTCTTTCTGGAGAACTCGTTTTGTTATATGTAGCTGTGCGTGCAGCCAGGCGGGCGGGCGACATTATTGCCCGTGCTTTCGACCGCCGTGATGGTCTTTCCATTCAGCAGAAACAGGATCGCGATTTTGTGACCGAGGTGGATCAGAAATCCGAGGCCAGCATCATCCGCGAAATCCAGCAGCATTATTCCAGCCACGGCATCGTGGCCGAGGAGTCGGAAAGGATAAATCCGGATGCCTCTATCCAGTGGTATATCGATCCGCTGGATGGCACCACCAATTTTATCCACGGCTATCCGCATTTTGCCGTGTCCATCGGCGTATGGAGCAAGGGCAAGCCGTTGCTGGCCGTAGTGCACGATCCCATACGCAATGAAACCTTTGAGGCTCAGAACGGCAATGGTGCATTCCTGAATCGAAAACGCTTGCGTGTGTCTACCAAGACCGACCCGGCCATGGCGCTGTTTGCCACGGGCCTGGCTCCTTACCGGCGAGACCTGTTGCCTGTCTATATGCAGCGTATGCATGCCTGCATGCCGGTGGCGGAAGGGTATAGGCAGGGAGGATCCGCCGCTCTGGATTTGGCCTACGTCGCCTGCGGGCGACTCGATGCATACTGGGAGCAGGGTCTGGCGCCATGGGATGTTGCGGCAGGCACGATTCTGGTGCAGGAAGCCGGCGGCATGACAACCGATTTACAGGGTGCCTCGGTCGACCTTGAAAAGGGCGATGTACTGGCCACCAATGGCATTCTTCACCCCACCTTCCAGCAGTTGATGCAGGTAAATAAAGAGAAATAAAATCGTCAATCGAAAGTCTGCTTTCGGCAAAAGCGGTCATCATGCAGATATTAGTAAGGCTCCAAGGGCCACAACGCGCTTCGTGAGGGATGTTGCTGCTCCAGAGGCGGGCTTTTTGAATCTAAACCCCTTCCCTGTTAGGCTGGGATGAACTCGAACAGGGAGGCGGGTTTTCAATGGAAACACTTAACAGAATTGCCGGACAGGGCGCAAACGGCGCTACCATGATGCCGATCATTCAAGGCGTCGGCCGGGCGGCTATCGAAATTGCAGCGGTGCTCAGGGGTGCGGTTTTCCGCGGTGTGCTGGGTGCGCAAGGCACGGAGAATGTGCAGGGCGAGCAGCAGCAGAAGCTGGATGTGCTTTCCGATGAGATCTTTCTCGATGAAATGCGTTCCACCGGCCATGTCTGCGCGGTGGGCTCAGAGGAGCAGGAAGACCTGCTTGTTATCGACGAATACACATCTGCCGACTGGCTGGTTCTGGTTGACCCGCTGGATGGCTCATCCAATCTGGATATCTGTGGCCCCGTGGGTACGATCTTCTCGATCGTTAAACGCAAGACGGCCAATTCTGAAAGACCCATTGAATCCGACACCCTGCAGGCCGGTGTTGACGTTGTGGCGGCAGGCTATGTGCTCTATGGGCCTTCCCTGATGCTTGTATGCTCGGTTGGCGAGGGCGTGGACGGCTTTACCTACAATCCTTCCAACGCGCGTTTTGAGTTGAGCCATCCGGATATCCGCATTCCGCAGTCCGGCGGCTACTATTCCGTCAATGAGTCCAATTCTGCCCAGTGGCTGCATGGTATGGCCGACAGGCTGGTTTCCGTACGCCACACCCAGAAGCTCGGCATGCGTTACGTCGGCGCCATGGTGGCGGATATCCATCGCACCCTGTTGAAGGGTGGCGTGTTCCTGTATCCGGCTGATTCCAAGAATGAGACCGGCAAGCTCAGGCTTTTGTACGAAGCCATTCCGATGGGCTACTTGCTCGAACAGGCCGGTGGCAAGGCGCATACCGGCGATATGCCGGTGCTCGATGTCGTGCCTGAAGCTCTGCACCAGCGCGTGCCGGTCTATCTCGGCTCGGTTGCTGCTGTGGAAGGGCTTATCTCCTGATTGCCTTCACAGGCCGAACATAACTTCGACGAATATTATCTTCGTCAGATTGGCGTGGTAACACCATTGTCTGGAAATGAACAGCCGGAGAAGGGTGCGCCTGATCTCCAGGCCGAAGAAGCCGTGGCTGACTCCTCGTCCGACCTTGAGGCTCTGAAGGCCGAGGCCCTGACATGCACGGCCTGCGATCTTTCCCAGACGCGCACCCAGGTTGTGTTTGGTGTGGGCGATCCCCATGCCGATATCGTCTTCATCGGCGAAGCACCGGGGCGGGAAGAGGATATCAAGGGCGAACCCTTTGTGGGGCGGGCCGGCAAGTTGCTGGATCGTATGCTGTATGCGCTCGGCTTCGACCGTTCCCAGATTTACATCATGAATGTCATCAAATGCCGGCCACCGGACAACCGCGATCCCAAGCCGACTGAGGTTGCCGCCTGTTCGCGCTGGTTCGATGCGCAATGGCAGAGCATCGAACCCAAGATGATTTGCCTGCTTGGGAGGGTGGCCGCCCAGCGTGTTCTGGAAACGGATGCGCCGCTCTCAAGCTTACGCGGTCGCTGGAATGAATATCGTGGCGTGCCGGTGTGGGTCACCTATCACCCGGCTTATCTGCTGCGCTCGCCGAGTCAGAAGGAAAAGGTCTGGGCTGATCTGATCCAGCTTAAGCATCGCTATCAGTCACTGACTTCTTCATAAAGGGCGTGGTTATAAATATACCGGGCTGATTTGGCCGGCCATCAGTCTTCGATTATTTTACGAACCTGTATGCGGCGAATCCAGCCGTTTCTGAGGCTTAATACTTCCAGTTGCAGTCCCTGCATGGACAGGCACAGGGTGCTTTCCGGTTGTTCACCAAGGATTTCAACAATCAGGCCACCAATCGTTGTGGCGCCTGCTTCAGGCAGTTCGATATCCAGGGCCTGATTGATGTCGTGCACCGGCACGGTGCCGTCGGCAACCAGTGAACCGTCAGGTTGTGGCCATATCTTCTCCTGAACCGGCCTGTCCGATTCGTCGACGATCTCGCCGACAATTTCTTCAATGATGTCCTCAAGACAGATCAGTCCGTCAATGTCTCCATATTCATCGACCACAATGGCCATGTGCTGGTGTCTGGACTGAAAATCAAACAACTGGGCCAGCGCATTCTTACTTGATGGAACATAGTCGGGCTTTCGCCAGATCATGGCGTCGACCAGCCGCTCGTTCTTCTTTTTCAGCTTCATCACATCACGCAGGTGGACGATGCCGATGATATTATCCGGCTTGCCGTTGAATACGGGGTAGCGCGAGTGCGGCCGCTGCATCATCTCCTGCAGGCAATAGCCTGCCGTCATTCCGGCATCGAGCATGTTCATGTCCTTGCGTGGCGTCATCAGCGCCTTCACCGGCACCTCATGCAGCCTGAGGCTGCTCATCAGCATCTGTTCACGGGCTGTATCCAGCACGCCGGTTTCGGCGCTCATGTCGATAATGGTGGCCAACTCCTTGTGGCTCAGGCCGGAATCGGCAAATTCCGGAATGTTCATAAATCGCTTGATGATGTTGATCATGGCCATAAGCAGGCCGGTAAGCGGTGAGAACAGCCGCATGATGGCATGCATGGGCATGGCAATGTGGCTGGAAATGGTCTCGGCGTGGGCGACGGCGATGGTTTTGGGCAATACCTCGGAGAAGACCAGCACCACGATTGTCATGGCGATGGTGGCGTAAACGATGCCGACCTCGCCGAACTCCATCACAAGCAGGGCAGTGGCGAGGCTGGAGGCGGCGATGTTGACAAAATTATTGCCGAGCAGGATAGCGGCGAGCATGTGGTCCGGCCGATCCAGAAGGCGGCCCGCCAGCTTTGCGCCCTGATTTCCCTCCGCAGCCCACAAACGCAGGCGTACGCGGCGCGCGCGCGTCAGCGCTGTTTCCGAGCCGGAGAAAAAGGCGGAAAGCAGAAGCAGGAAAAACAGCAGGCCGATGGCCCAGGGCAGGTGAATACCGATATCGTTCATGGATGATTGTTTATAGTAGTCCTATATGCGCCAGAATTGAACCAGTTTGACGCCAAAATAGGCCAGCAGAAGCAGCACATAAGCCGCCAGCACCATAAAGCTGGCGCGGCGGCTGGACCAGGACGCATGCCGGCGCATAAACAGCAGCACCAGCAGTACGGCCCAGGAGAACAGGGCCAGGATGACCTTATGGGAGGCAATGGTGAAATGTGACATCTCAACCCATTGCCAGCCAAGGCCTGTAAGGATGCCGATGCCAAGCAACCAGGCCGCCCAGCGCAACTGGGCATACATATGCGTTTCAATTTCCATCAGCGAAGGCAAGGCCTGCATGAGGCGGCCGAGGTGTTTGCGTTTGAGCGCTCGAGCCAGCATCAGGTGCATCAGGGCATGCAGGGTCGCCAGGGTAAGCAGGGCATAGGCGAGCAGGGAAATCAGCAGGTGACTGGTTTCGATCAGGGAAGTGGTGTGGATACGCACATAGGGTTCATCCGGCAGAAAGGGTAGCAATAGCAACGGCAGGGCTGTGGCCGGGAGAAGAAACAGGCCCAGACCACGTACGCCATGGTGCACCAGGCCGACAAGATAAATGCCCTGTATCAGAATGGCGCAAATGGCTACGGAAGCGGCCAGGTGGAAGTCGAGGCCCTGGGCTGAGACCGGTTCCAGTTTGTACAGGCCAGCCAATGCCAGGATGATGGCCACCGATAAAAGCAGGCCGATATTGCGGCCGGCATTTTTCGTTTTTCCCCCGGCGCAGTCCCAGACAAGCCAGACGCAAACCAGCGAGATCATGCCTGCGGCGGGAAATAGAAATTCAGGTGTCATATCGCTTAGGCTGCCATGTGTGCGCTGAGTTGGAAATCCATGCGCGGTTTATATCCGATGCAGGCCTTTCCGGCAATGAGGATCGGCACGCAATAACGTTGACCTGACGGGCTCAGTCAGCACAATCCGCACATGCGTGTCACCATCCTTTTGCTTGCCGCCGGCAGCGGCCGCCGTTTCGGCAGTGACACGCCCAAGCAATATCTCCGTGTTGCCGGTGAAACCCTGCTTGTGCACTGCCTGCGCAGCCTTTCCCGGGAGCCGAGGATCGATGCCGTGCAGCCTGTGATTGCGGAAGGGGACGATTTGTTTTCTGCCAGCATCAAGGGACAATCATTTCCCTTTGAGTTGCGGGCTCCGGTCACGGGAGGCGCCGAACGCGCCCTGTCCATGCAGAAGGGCCTTGCCTTTCTCCCTGGTGAAACCGAATGGGTGGCAATACACGATGTCGCCCGTCCCGTTCCCCCGGCCGATATGCTGACGCGCCTGTTCGATGCCGCGGCGCAACATGGCGCTGCCGTTCCCGGCCTGCCGGTGACGGACACCATCAAAAAGGTGGATAAACAAGGGCGGGTTCTGGCTACCATGGACAGGCATCAATTGCGCGCCGTTCAGACTCCGCAGGTGGCAAAAAAGGCATGGTTTGATAAGGCCGTAAGCCAACAGAATAAGCAATTACATGCACATACCGATGATGCCTCCGTTCTGGAAGCGGCGGGTTTTGACGTCCATGTGTGTCTGGGAGATGTGCGTAACCGCAAGATCACCACGCTGGAGGATATGGAGTGGCTGCAGCACCATATCGAGGGGGATGCCGCATGAGTTTTCGCATAGGTCAGGGATTTGACGTACACGCCTTTGCCAAGGGACGCAGGCTTGTACTTGGCGGGGTGGAGATTCCGCATGACCTGGGTCTGGCGGGGCATTCGGATGCGGATGTCCTGAGCCATGCCGTGTGTGACGCCCTGCTTGGCGCTGCCGGACTGGGCGATATCGGCCGGCACTTTCCCGATACGGATGCGCGTTACAAGGATGCGGACAGCCTGGATTTACTGGCCAAGGTTGTTGCTGCTGTGCAGGAGCAAGGTCTGTCTGTTGCCAATGTTGACGCCACGGTTATTGCCGAGGCGCCGAAGCTGGCGCCTTATATTGAGGATATGCGAAACAGGTTGGCGAACTGTCTGAATATCAGTGCAGACCGGGTCAACGTGAAGGCGACAACAACGGAGTCCCTGGGCTTTACAGGCCGCCGCGAAGGCATGGCGGCCATGGCGGTAGCCTTGTTGAGTGAGATGCCTTAGCGGGCGACAGGCTGCAGGGTGAAATCACCCACCTCACCAGGCATCTCTTCCAGAACCAGTATAAAGCCCCTGCTGCCCAGTGCCGGCACCGGCACCGTGTCTTCCTGCGGAGCCATGAATGGGGCGTGGCGAATCGCATCCAGCAGGGGAGGCTGAGTGATTGGCAGGATATGCTCACGCAATTTGCGGTTTGTGTCGTCTGCGGCAAACAGCTGAAGCCTGAGATTCGGCGGCGCAATTTCGCTCTGTAAAAGGTTTTCAACCCGGCCTTCAATGATCATCACATGCTTGCCGTCATCACGCTTGATCCACTGTGCGGTCACGCTTTTGGGCGCTACGCGCCAATCCGAATCCTGCGGCTGAACGGGAATGTCCAGATTGATCAGCACGCTGCGCAGCCATGCATCGTTCAGCCATGCATCCTTGTTTGTCCAGAAGCCTGCGATGACGCCGATGAACAGCAGGAGAAACAGCCAGGGCCAGAGCCTTGTGGGCCGCCTCGTGGGTGATTGAAAGTTGTCTAAGTCCTCTATATTTGTATGAAACGGCATTTCAGTTCGGGGCCGTATCGGCTTAATGTCGGGGAACGGGGTGCGACCGGTTGGCTCGTTATCGGCAGAAGGAATGGGTTCGTCCCGGATAAATTCGGGAATGGCATCGTGATGCTCCGTTGCCGCCTTCTGTAGTTCCTCATCAAATGCGTCTTCAGCGGCTGCTGCTTCAAATGCGGATTCCACGATTTCGTCCGGCCCGGTGTCCGCGATAAAATCTTCGAATCCGTCTTCATCTGCCTGGGAAAACTCATTGCCGCAACGGTGGCAGACAAGAATCATGCCCTTGTCCGCTATTTCAATCTGATAGCTGGACCGGCATTCGGGACATACAATATGCATGGAGCAATGCTGACGGCATCGCCTGCATTTGTCAGCAGGCTGACAGGCATGAAATTACTGGTAACCTTCTGAAGATGATCCAGATGCGCCAACTCATGCTCCGGTACCCGACCGGTAAAACAGCGCTTTCAGGATTGAACCTGAACATCGAACAAGGCGATTTCGTTTATCTGATCGGCGAAAGCGGCGCCGGAAAATCCTCTGTGTTGCGCGTGCTATATGGCGGAGTCCGTCCCACTTCCGGTCAGGCAAGCCTGCAGAAGCTGGATTTCCGCCGGGCATCAGATCGCCAGATACGCGCACTGAGGCAGCGTATCGGCATCATCTTTCAGGATCACAAACTGCTGTTTGCCCGAAGCGTATTCGAAAATGTTGCATTGCCACTGCGCGTGCAGGGCTGGAAGTATGATCGCCTATATCACCGTGCCAAAAAGGTGCTTGAATTCGTGGGGCTGGAAGACCGCATGCACTCCCATCCCGAAGCCTTGTCGGGCGGAGAGCAGCAGCGCGTGGCCATCGCCCGCGCCATGGCCGCCAATCCACCATTGATTCTGGCCGATGAGCCGACAGGTAATCTGGATGTGGATACGGCCCGGCGGGTGCTGGATTATCTGGTGGATCTGAACCGGCACGGCACCACGGTGATTATGGCCACACATGATCTGCATCTGCTCAAGAGCCATCCCGGCAGGGTGATCAGACTGCATGGCGGCGTTCTGGCCGATGAACTGCATGATCTGGAACAGGGGTCCTTATTGGAGGAACCACAGGAGCCTGCCCATGCCTGAGGTCAAGACTTCAAGGCTTCCCGGCGGTTTTTCGCTGCCGCCTTTCGGCATTCATCAGGTGCTGGCCATCGTCATTGTCTGTGTAGCGCTGTGGTCTCTCGGCGTGCTGTGGCTGGGCATGCAGGCAGCCGGGCAATGGATCGGTAGTTGGCAGGGGGATATCCGCCTGCATGTCTATCTGCCTCCGCAGAACAAGGATAAATTGGCGGAGTTGGCTGAAGGGATTGAATTGATTCCCGGGGTAGCCGGTGTACGCATTGTGGAGCAGGGCGAGGCGGTGGTCTGGCTGCATTCATGGCTGGGCTCAACGGGTCTGGCCAGTGAAGAGATGGCTGAGCGCCTGCCGGTCAGTATCGAAGTGATGCCTGCGGCGGATGCAGGCGAGTTCATTTTCGATGATATCCGTGACGAGGCCAGGCGTTTTGATGCCGATGTGAATGATGAAGAATCCTATCTGCTGCAAGCCCGCTACTGGTTGAGAGATATGCGCCGCATCATCTGGTTCGGCACGGCGATTCTGGCGCTGGCCATGGCCATTATCATTTCCAATACACTGCGCATGATCCTGCTGGCCAGAGCCGATGAAGTGCAGCTCATGCGGCTGCTTGGCGCGCGCGAGTGGTTTGTCCGCATGCCGTTTATTCTTGAGGGCATGCTGATTGGTGCAGGTTCCGGCTTATTGGCCTGGCTGCTTTGCTGGCCCCTGATTTTTGGCACATCAGGGTGGTTTGAGGGTCTTCAGATCAGCCTCAGCGGATTTCCCCTGTTATTGCCATTGCTTGCTGGTGGTGCGGTGATTGGCTGTCTCGGCGCGTTGATCGCAACCGCCAACCTGGTGACGGAAGACGTCAAAGCCGCAGAATTGTAAGCCTTTTCACCATTCGTTAATCATAAACGCTTAAAACTTGGCACTCTTTAAAAGAGAGTGCTAAAATGGCGCTGTCTGAAATAGAACGCTACAAATTCGGACATGTTGTTGGAAACAGGGGTTTTGTATTGCTTACACCTGCAGTTGAAATGACCAGCCTGGCTCTTTTTAAACGTGAAATGCGCTGCATTGAGCGGCTTTCGCGCGAGGAAGAGTATCGCCTGGCTCGCCGCTGGCATGATCATCAGGATCGTGAGGCCGCACGTACGCTGGTTTCCGCCAACCTGAATAGTGTTGCTGCGATTGCGCGTGAATACCGCCATTTCCGCTTGCCGGAGATGGATCTGATTCAGGAAGGCACGATCGGCCTGATGCATGCCGTCAAGCGCTTTGATCCGGAACGCGGTTTTCGTCTGGCGACTTATGCGGGCTGGTGGATTCGCGCCGCCATTCAGGATTTCATCCTGCGCAACTGGAGCATCGTCAAGATCGGCACAACCAAATTACAGCGGCGCATTTTTGCGGGACTGAAGCATGCCAAAGAAGCCATCGCCGCGCTTGATGGCCGGGGCAGGGGAGAGGTTGCCGAAAGCTACGGCGTCAGCGAGCAGGCCTATCAGGAGGCTGCGGACGCCTATTTACAGCGCGATATGTCCATCGATGCCGACCATGAGGGTTATGCCATGGTTGAGGCCTTGCCGGCTTTAACTGCCACGCCGGAAGAGGCTGTAGCCGAGCAGAACTGGCAGGATCATCAGCGGTTGGGGCTATATAGTGCTTTGGCGAAGTTGCCTGAACGTGATCGCCATATCGTCGAGCAGCGGCATTTGAGTGAAGAGCCGGCGACACTGAAAGATTTGTCCGGGGAACTGGGCGTGTCGATTGAGCGCGTCAGACAGATTGAATCACGCGCCATGCAGCGCCTGAAGGACTATCTGACGTAGTACACAGATTTTTTCACCACTAAGGCGCAAAGTCACGAAAAATATAAGAACGGAACAGGGCAACTGGGTGTGGGTTCCGAAAAGCTGTAGAATTTGCTGTTATTGTATGGTTTAGGCGGCAGGTTTCCCCTTTGTGTCTTGGTGCCTTCGTGGTTCTTCTAGTTTTTATCCTGTTGAAGAAAGTGCCGCATGAGGAACTCCTCATCGGCGGGTGTTAAATCGAATTGCTGACAGGCTTCCTCAATGGCCTTCAATGTGTGTTCTCCGTGCTCGCCTATCCAGCGTATGGCCTTGCGCAGGTCTTCGCCCTCAGGTACAGCCGGATGCCGTCTCACTTGTCGACTCCTATTGCCCCTCAAGCGCTCGGCGCACCTCAAAGATTTCGGCCATTGTGTCGGCACAACTTTGAAAGGCTGCGAGCACTTCAGGGTCAAAATGCGAGGGATCAGTGCGGCCATCGCCCTTGGTGATGATCTCAAGCGTTTTCGCGTGATCGAAAGCCTTTTTATAAGGACGCTCGCTGCGCAGGGCATCGTAGACATCCGCAAGCTGCATAATACGTGCTGGCAGGGAGATGGCATCACCCTTGAGTCCACCCGGATAGCCGCCGCCATCCCAGCGTTCATGGTGGCCCAGCGCAATTGCATGCCCCATTTTCAGATAGGGGGAAGAAGCTCCAGCCAGAATCTTTCCGCCAATCGTGGTATGGGTCTTCATGATCTCCCACTCTTCCGGTGTGAAGCTGCCCGGTTTGAGAAGGATGTGGTCGGGGATGCCGATTTTGCCGATATCGTGCATGGCGCTCGCATAGAAGATGGTGTCGCAGAAATCATCGTCCATACTCAGCGCTTCGGCCAGCACCTTCGTGTAATAGCTGATGCGCTTCACATGCGCGCCGGTTTCATCATCGCGGTATTCGGCCGCGCGCATCAGCGTATAAATGGTTTCAACAAATGAATCCTGCAGATCCCTCGTGCGGGTTTCGACCCGTTCTTCCAGTATCTGGTTGTGATTCTTCAGAAAGTCGCTGAATTCTTTCAGGCGCAGCAGGTTTCGCACCCTTATCTTCAGGTCAATACGGTCTACGGGTTTGGTGAGATATTCCTCGGCTCCTGCTTCCAGGCCCCGAATGCGGGACTCCCGATCTTCCAGCGCCGACACCACAATGATCGGGATCGGTTTTGTGATTGGATCGGCCTTGAGCTTTTCAGCTACGGCAAAGCCGGACATGCCCGGCATCATCAGGTCGAGGATAATCAGATCAGGCTGTTTCTCCTGTGCAATCTTCAGGGCCTCCTCGCCATTTTCAGCCTGAAGGGTGTTGCAACCTTCTGTCTGCAGCAGGCTTTCAAGCAGCCGGCGGGCCCGTTCATCATCATCGACGATTAATATGTTGAGAGCTTTGTCGGACATGCCTTTCTCCACCATCTCCAGCGGCTTATTCAGGCCGGCTCATTCTGAGCCAGCCAAAAAGGAGTCAACCGTGGCCAGGAACTCCTTATAGCGAATCGGTTTTGGAATGTACCCATCGCAGCCGGCGGCCAGCATCTTTTCCTCATCGCCCTTCATGGCGAAAGCAGTCAGGGCGATGATCGGAATACTCTTCGTTGCCGGGTCTTTTTTCAGTATGCCGGTGGCGGTAAGGCCGTCCATACCGGGAAGCTGGATATCCATCAGAATCAGGTCAGGCGACTGTTCTTTGGCTATACTGATGCCGGTATCTGCATCGAAGGCTTCAAATGTCTCATAGCCGTTTTTTTTCAGCAGGCTGGAAGCCAGCTTCATATTGGCCGGGTTATCTTCAACGATCAGTATCTTCATGTTTCCCCTTTCCTGGCTGGGTTGCCGATGGCGCGGTGTACTTCGTTGATGAACACACCATGATTGAAGCTGCTTTTCTCGACAATCGTGAGCACATCGCCATTCAACTTCTTGCGATCTTCCTTGGTAATGACCTTGGCAGTGAGGATGATGATGGGAATATCTTTTGTCTCCGCCTTCGCCTTCAACGCCATCACAACATCAAAGCCGTTTACCTCCGGCATCATCAGGTCGAGGATAATCAGGTTCGGTTTTTTCCTGAAGGTAATGTCAATGGCCTCCTGCCCGCCATAAGCCTTGTGGACGGAGTGGCCATCGCCTTCAAGGCGGCGGCTGATGATGTCCACCGCTTTGGGATCGTCGTCAACGACCAGGGCGCAAACAGGCTCACCGCTCCAGCGATGCAGCAGGCTGACTTCCTTTACTGCCGCCAGCAGATTGGCCTTGCGTACCGGTTTTTGCAGCACCCGGGAGGCGCCGAGTGAAAATCCCTTCTTTTCATCGGCTACGATGGAAACGATGACTACCGGGATACTGGAATATTTCTTATGGTTCTTTATTTCGGACAGGAAATTCCAGCCACCCATGCCCGGCATGATGATGTCCAGCGTAATCAGGTCGGGCCTGTGTTCAGCCATCATCTCCAGGGCTGCTTCGCCGCTGGCTGCCCGCATCGTACGGTAGCCGCCCTCGACCAGTTGTACACGCATCAGTTCGGCAGCTTTGTCGTCATCCTCTACGATAAGGACAAGCTGATCTGAAACGCCCTTAGGGGTTACGATCGCGCTTGAGCGCGGCTGACGGGCAGGCCGGATTACAGCGGCCCCGCCGCCTTGATAGGGAAGCCAGATGGTAAAGGCGCTGCCTTTTCCTTCTTTGCTGAAAAGGCCAACGGCGCCGCCGTGCAACTCAGCCAATCTCTTGATCATCACCAGGCCAAGGCCTGTTCCTTCATATTTGCGGTTCAAGGCGCCGTCTGCCTGCACAAAGGCCTGAAACAGCCTTTGCTGATCTTCCTTGCTGATGCCGATGCCTGTATCGCTGACAGTGATTTCAACAAAGTCCATATCCAGAGAAGGCGGGATCGAGAGGGGAATAGGCCCTTTGGATGAGCCGGATTGGAGGTTCTCTCCCTTGGTCAGGTTTGCCGATAGCGTAATCCGGCCGCCATCCGGGGTGAACTTGACGGCATTGGACAGAAGGTTGTAGACGATCTGTTTAACCTTGCGGCCATCCAGTGCGCAGGAGGCTACGTTTTTGGCGACATCCAGCTTGAGTTTAAGCCGGTGAGCCATAGCCTTTTCCTTGATAATGGACAGGCTGTTCTCCAGCAGTTCCGGCACATCAATCGACTCGATATCCAGTTCCATCTTGCCTGCCTCGATCTTGGACAGGTCGAGGATGTCGTTGATCAGGGATAACAGATGCTGGCCGCTGTTGAAGATGTCGCCGATATATTCCGTTTGCTCGTCGTTCAATTCTCCCATAACGCCGTCCTTGAGAACCTCGGAGAAACCGATGATGGCGTTCAGCGGTGTTCTGAGTTCGTGGCTCATATTGGCCAGAAACTCGGACTTCATGCGGTTGGACTGTTCAAGTTGCTCGTTCTGCCGGGCGATTTCCTCGCCCTTCTGCCTGAGCTGTTCGGACAGATTCACCAGGTCGCTGTGTTGTTTCAGGTTGTTCATGGCTACGCCAAGCTGGCTGCACAGGCGTTCGATAAAGGCTACGTCCAGCTCAAGCAATGGCCTGGTGGAGGCCAATGCCAGTACGCCGACCACCTTTTCCTGATAGCAGACGGGATAGATCAGGACAGCAGCCGGTTGGGCCTCAAACAGGCCGGCTTCGATAACGAAGCCTGTTCCCTCATCTGCCCCATCCAGAATCATGTGTTTATTTTCCAGCGCCGCCTGGCCGATCACGCCTTTACCACGGTTGAATTCCACTTGCAGGGATTCGGGAGCGCCATGACTGGCAGCCAGTTTCAGGTTGCCTGACCACTCGTCATAGGTATAGATGGCGGAGACAGGGAAGGGGTGATTGTCGGCCATAATCGAAAGCAGGCCGATCAAGGCCTTTTCCTGATTGTATGTGGCGGAAAACAGGGCCATGGCCTGGGCATAGGATTGATCGTATCTGCCGCGCAGCTCCAGCTCGCGGGTCTTAATTTCGGTCTTCGCTTCGGCCTGCTTTCGTTCGGCTATCTCCCTTTCAAACTCATCGTGCGAGGCAGTGGCTGATTTCAGATTTCCGGTCATCTCATCGAAGGCCCGCGAAAGCTGGCCTATCTCATCCTTGCTCTCGGTTCCGACCTTGTGATCCAGGTTGCCCTTTCCTATGAGCGCTATGCCGTCTTTCAGATTCTGGATCGGTTTTGAGAGTGTTCTGGCGATGAAAATGGCGATGAGGGGCATGATCAACAGGACGATGATCCCGGTCATAAGGGTAAGATTTCTTAATGCTACAATAGATTGAAAGGCCTCCGAGGTATCGATCTTTGCCACCAAGCCCCAATTCATGGAAGGAACATGCCGCCAGACTGCAAGGATCTCTTCGCCCCTGTAATCAAACGATATACCGCCATTGTTTCTGCCCTGGACGGCTTCCTGTATGGGGTATGCGTTCGGATTTCCAAACATTGCTTTTCGTTTCAAGGCGGCATCAGGGTCGTAGAGAGTGGGGTTCAGGAACAGGGCATGATCCCCCATGTTTCTACCGATGAGTGTCTCTCCGGTATCTCCCAGTCCTGTTGTGTCCTGCATCAGTTGGTAGATCAGGGCCATGTCTACCTCGAAGACAACTACGCCGATAAATGCCCCATCACGGTCATGCAATGGCGCTGTAACCAACATCTCGTAATCAGTTCTCTTGCTTTTGGTCTTAATGATTTCACTGAAATATATTCCCTTTTTGCCCTCCTCAAAGGCCATCTTGTCAGGCAGGCGCTGGTTGAAATCTATTCCCATATGACTTTCATTCGTCATATAAAGCACGATACCTTCCGGGGATGTCAGCATGAAATCCTCAAGCCCCTTGATTCTTATCAGGGGTTTCAGCTGGCTGTCGAGGTTTTTTCTGGCCTGTATGTAGGCCGGATCGTTCGTGTCATCAGCTAATCGGGTCAGCACGGGCAGGTTGGTTTTTATATTCCAGTAATCCTGAGCCACCTCCATATCTTTTCTTAAATTGCTCATGATTTCTTCGAGCATGGATACCTTGAGATCGGCAATGCTCTCCAGTTCTGCAATCCGGGCTTCCATCAGCGCTGTCCGGGATTTATCAAAAAACAGGCTGCCGATAATGAGCATCGGTATAAGGGAAATAACCAGGAAAGCGATGATGAACTTTTGTTTGATGGTCATTTTAATTGTCGCCCTTCATGCCGGATGCATGCCACTCCTGATTGAGTGGTAAACGCCGATTTTCCCGGTCCGAGGATGGCTTTGCCCTTTAGGCCCAGTCGCCGTTGTGTTGCGCGTTTGCCGCGATCTTCTTTCATACTATTTTCTTTTTATAGTCCGCCTGATAACCGAGTGCAAGACTAGTGTCCTATCCCGTAGAAGAGCATACCATCAGAGCCATCCCAAGGAACCAAGGCAAGGCGCGTCCCGCAGCCAATGGCGCGCCCTTGG
>QIFG01000051.1 GCA_003228735.1 Zetaproteobacteria bacterium | reverse complement strand
CTCTGGCTCGGCCTTTGCGTTGGTGGCCTGGCATGGATGGTCGGCGGTACGCGCGCAGGCATCGGCTGGGGCCTCGGCGTGACGATTGTCTGCGGCCTGCTTTGGTGGCTGGTTATGCGCAATTGGGGCGGCCCGCAATGAGCGATTTCGATTTCAAAGCCCTGCTCGGCACGGTTGCCCCGGCGCTTGCGACTGCCTTCGGCGGCCCGCTGGCAGGCATGGCGGCAAAGGCCGGATTGAGCGCTCTCGGTCTTGATCCGGAGCCAGGCAACGAGGAGGAGCAATTCGCCACGGCCATGGCCACGGCCACGCCGGCGGACATGCTCAAGCTCAAGCAGGCCGACCATCAGTTCAGGCTGGATATGGAGCAGATCGGCGTGGATCTGGAAAAGATTGCCGCAACCGACCGGGCGTCAGCCAGGCAACGAGAAATTCAAACCGGCGACAATGCCCCGAAGGTGCTGGCTGTAGTCGTCGTATCCGGCTTTTTCGCGACGCTGGGCAGCATCGCCTTCGTGGCAATCCCGGAAGCTGCACAGGCTCCGGTCAACATCCTTCTCGGCGCCCTGACCGCCATGCTCACACAGGTCGGCAATTATTATTTTGGTTCCAGCGCCGGCAGCGCCCGCAAGACGGAGATGCTGAAGGCGGGCGACAATGGCTGACGCCGTTGAACAGCGACTGGGCCGCATTGAAGCCAAGCTCGACAAACTGGCTGATGTCATGACGGAAATGGCGCGAATTGAAGAGCGCATGATGCATGAGCAGGAATCGCGCAAGCGCATGTGGAAATCCATCGAGGCATTGGCCCTGCGCCTGGACGCGGTTGAAAAAACAACAGAAGGAAACAGCTTTGTCACGCGCCGCGTCGAACGCTTCGCCTGGGCAGTCATCGTGGCTGGCGTCGGCCTGGGATTTTATCTGCTGCGCAGCGCTTTCTGATGAAGAAAGCATTAACCACGAAGGCACGAAGACACAAAGGAAAACATAAATCCCATTTCTTTTTGGTGCCTTGGTGCCTTAGTGGTGAGCCTCTTTCTTTCCCGATGGGTTCCTGATGGCGATGGACGAAGACCTGACCGCGTTCCTGAATACGTCGGATTTCACCGTGGATGCCGCCATCGGCGGCAATACCTACCCGTGCATTTTTGACAATGGTTATTTTGAGATCGCCATTGGCGAGGTGGGCGTGGAATCGAATCAGCCGACGGCATATATGCCCGATGTGGATGTGGCTGCAGCCTCCGTTGTCGAAGGCTCCACGGTGACTATCAACTCCGTGGCCTACAAGGTCGTCGGCATCAAACCGGATGGCACCGGCATGACCATCCTCGTACTGGAGGCCCCATGAAGAAAAAGCACACCTACCACCAAGACACAAAGGCACAAAGGAAAAATGAAGAAATTATCTTCTTGGTGTCTTGGTGCCTTCGTGGTGGAAGTTTCTAATGGCTGACCACGCGCGCAAGCAGATACGCGATGCGGTTGTCACCGCCCTGACCGGACTGACAACCACCGGCAGCCGGGTCTATGCCTCGCGGGTGTATCCGATGGGCAGCGCCAACCTGCCGGGCCTGTGCATTTACACGGTCGAAGAGGATATCGAGGAAGCCACCGGCCCGAGGCCGCGCACGCTGAGCCGCATCCTCGATGTTGCGATTGAAATCTATGCCAAAGACAACGCCGCGCTGGACGACACGATCGACAAGATATGCGCCGAGGTTGAAACGGCGCTCGGCAACACGAAGCCGGCCAGCGTCAAGGATCTGGTGCTGAGTTCCGCGAATACGAGATATGACGGCGAGGGCGATCAGCCGCATGGCGTCGCCCGCATGGTTTTTGATGCTTATTACCAGACAAAAGAAGACGCGCCGAACACCATCGTTTAAGGAGATTGACATGGAAAAAGAGAACGCAGTACCGAAGGGCCAGGTGAGGCTGTATCCGCCGGAAGGCGGCGGCGACATTCCAGTTCTGGCCCGCGAAGACCAGGCCGAGCGGTATTTCAGCAACGGCTGGACGAAAACAAAAAAGCGGGCGAAGCCTGCGAAAGAGGAGAATAAATCATGAGCCAATTTCATGGATCAGACGGCGTTGTAAAAATCGGCGCAGCCACCGTCGCAGAGGTCAAGAGCTTTTCGGTAGAGGAATCCGCCGAAACCTATGAGACAAATGCACCAACGATGAACGACCCGGCCCCGGCCAAGGCCTTCAAGGCCGGCGCTACATCATGGAACGGTTCGGTTGACTGTTTCTGGGATGACACGGACGCAACCGGCCAGGAGGCCCTCACCGTCGGCGCAGCTGTCACCGTGCATTTCATGCCGGAAGGCGACACGACCGGCGACAATGACATCAACGGCAGCGCCATTGTGACAGGCATCAGCAAGCAGGCAGCTCACGACGGCATCGTCGAGGCATCCTTCACGTTGCAGGGCTCCGGCGCACTGACGCACGGCGCGGCGGCTTAAATGGCTCCCCGTAAAGAGGAGCCGAGCGCCATCGCCAGGGCAAAGCAGCATTTTGTTGACCATGCGCCAAAGCCGTTTGATGTGCCTGAATGGGGCATCAAGATATTCCCTGTAAATGAAAGCATGGCGGATCGCGCCAAGCGCCATGCTTTCAACAAGAAAAAGGACTTTGACCAGGCTTCCTCCTTTGCTTACGCGGTAATTCTTCTGGCGCGAAAAGAGGATGGAACGCCTCATTTCGTGTCGGGGGACAGGCGCGCCCTTGTCTCCGATGTTGATCCCGATGTTCTTGAGCGGGTTTCGCTTGGATGCCTTGGGAAAACGGTCGAGGACGCTGAAAAAAACTGAGGGCGGACGAGGACCTTTTCTGCGTCTACGCCCTGGCTGATCGCTGGCAGGGACCTGTCGATGCGGTGATGCGGCTGTCCTCGTCCGAATTCAATTATCACATGGCATACCTGGCCATTCTGAAGGAGCGTTCGCGTGGGTCGAACCAGAACTAGCCTTGAAATCATCGGCCAGGATAAAACCGGGGCTGCCTTTGCGTCTGTAAACCGTGGTCTGCGCTCCCTAAACAATCGGGTTATCTCCGGGACCCGCGCCTTTGAGCGATACGCCGTAGTCGCTGGCGTTGCGGCCGCAGCTTTTTCGATACGCGAAGCTGCGGCTTTTGAGAAGAAGATGAAGGAAGTTTCCACGCTGCTGGATGACACCAGCGGCATGGATGTGATGACCGAGGCTGTCCGACAGCTCTCCATCCAGTTCGGCGAGATTCCCGTCGCACAGGCGCAGGCCACATACAATATCATCTCGGCCGGCGCTACGAGCACGGCCGAAGCCATGCAGCTTTTGCAGGCATCGAACAAGCTGGCTCTCGGTGGCGTCACCGATGTGGCCACGGCTGCCGACGGCCTGACTTCGGTCCTCGATGCTTATGGTGCCTCTGGTTTAACTGCCACAGATATCAGTGACAAACTCTTCGCGGCCATGCGAGCGGGCAAAACAACGATTGGTAAGATGGCCGCGGGCATTGGCTCCGTTTCAGGCCTTGCCAGCGAAGCAGGGGTTAGCCTGGATGATTTGCTGGCGGCCATGGCGACCGTAACTAAGGGCGGACAGAAAACATCGGTCGTGTTCCAGGGATTGCGGCAGGTGATTGCCAATGTGCTCCAGCCTTCCTCCGCGGCAGCCAAACTGGCGGAAGATCTGGAACTAAAGTTCAATGCTGAGGCATTGGCAGCCAAGGGCCTGGCCGGATTCCTGAAGGACGTTGCCGACAAGACCGGTGGCAGCACGGAGAAAATGGCCAAGCTGTTCGGCTCTGTAGAGGCTTTGGTTCCGGTCATGGTGTTGGCCGGAACCCGTGCCGATGTTTTTGCGAAGACTTTGAAAGACGTGCGCGATTCCGCCGGCGAAACCGACAAGGCTGTCAAAAAGATGGAAACATCCGGCGACCTTGCCCTTCGCAGGCTTAAAGGTCTGGGTATCGAGGCGGCGGACACCTTCGGCAGACAACTGCTGCCCGGCATCGCCGACGTTGCGAATATGCTGGTTGGCCCCGGCGTGGACAGCATTTCTGCCATGGACTCGGCTTTCTTCGATATGAAGGTTTCTGTCCTGGACTCTCTGGGGCAACTCGCGCTGGGGCTGAAGGCCATCATCAGTTTGCAGGGCCGCATAAAAACACTCAGTGAGAGCAATGATTTCGGAGCCTACGAGCTCGCGGCCAAGACTCTGAGATCACTTCTTCAGACTATCCCGATTTTTGGCCGTGCGGTTGATGAGTCTCTTTTCGGCGATGCCACCATCGCCCAGCTCAATGAAGGCCGGCAGACGCTTGATGATTTCTCTACTGCGATGGCCGAAGGCAGCGAAAAAACGAGAAGAGCCAAGGCCGCTGCCATAACGCATGCAAAGGCAGTGAAGGATGAGGTTGCCTCGATACTTTCCGGCAATGCCGCCCTGCGTGGACGGGCAAAGGCGCTTGCTGCGGTTGTCAAATCGGCAAATGCAGCTGCGGTGTCCACAAAGAAACTGGATGATGCCAATAAAAAGCTGGCTCAGGGGATTGTCAGGTCTCTTGCCACTGCCGAGGAAAGGCATATTGCCGCCCTGCAAAAGATCGCAGACCTTGGCCCGGAGGCATTTGGCGGCATGAAAGAATACGAGCAGGCCATCCGGCGGACGGAAGCGGCCTATGAAAAACTGAACAAGATAACGGAGGCGTCAACCAGGCTGGCGCGCGATTTCGGCGATGCTTTTTCTTCCTCTTTCGAGGAGGCGATCATCGGAGGCAACAAATTCAGCGATGTGCTGAAGGGGCTTGCCCAGGATGTGCTCCGCCTGTTTGTGCGTGAGACGGTTTCCAGGCCTCTGGCGACAGGTCTCACCAGCATATTCTCCGGCATCAATTTCGGTGCGCTGTTCGGGTTTGCCGAGGGCGGCCGGCCTCCGGTCGGCGTGCCGTCGATTGTCGGTGAGCGTGGCCCTGAGCTGTTCGTCCCGGATCGCTCCGGCACAATCGTACCGAATAACCGGATGGGTGGTGATGGGCCGGTTACGATCATCAACCACATTGATGCGCGTGGTGCGACGATGGATGTCGCTCCGATCATCGAGGTGGCTGCCAGCCGTGGTGCGCACCAGGGGTATGCCCTGGCGCTCGAAGACGCACGCACTCGCGGGCCGCTGGCAATGGCGCTGGCGTGACTACATACGCCTGGCCATCTTCGATATCACCTGCCCGCACTGAATGGCGGCTGATACACAATACGCGCGCCCATCGCTCGCCTTATACCGGCGATGTGCAGACCGATGAAAAGCCCGGCGCGCGCTGGCATGTGGCCATCACCCTGCCGATCATGCAAGAGGACGATGCCCGTCTGCTCATCGCATTTCTTGACCGTCAGCGCGGCATGGCGAACCGATTCACGCTGCACGATCAGGCCCTGCCGACGCCGCGCGGCGTGGCGACCGGAACGCCGCTGGTCAAGGGCGCATCGCAGACAGGGGCCCGCCTGAATACGGACGGCTGGACGATATCGCAGACCGGCATTCTGAAGGTCGGCGATATGTTCGGCGTCAATGGCGAGTTGAAGAGGGTGGTTGTGGATGCCGACTCGGATGTCAACGGCGAGGCCACGCTAACCTTCGAGGCGGTGCTGCGTGCCAGCCCGGTCGACAATGCCGTGATCACCACGGCCTCGCCGACTGTGAGGTTGATGCTGGCCGATGATGCGCAGGCCAAGTTGCTGGCATCACCAGGCGTTGTTTACGGCGGCATCACGATTCAGGCCGAGGAGGCCTTCACATGAGCCGGTCGATGACGGCGGGGGCACTGACCGCACTAACGGCGGAGCATGCCGTTTATGGCTATGCCGTGGAGATGGATTTCACCTCCGGATTCGTGCGCGTGAACAGCACCCCGATGACACTGACCATCGACGGCAACAGCTTCACCGGCCTGGGCGACCTTGGTGACATCTCGCCGCTGAGCGAAGGGCTGGACTTGCAGGCGCGCGGCGTGAGGCTGGGGCTTTCCGGCGTGCCATCATCAATGCGCGCTATTGCGCTCGGCGAGCATTATCAGGGCCGCTCGGCAAAGATATGGAGCTGCCTGTTCGACTCGGATCACAAGCTCATTGCCGACCCTATCGGCCCGTGGCGCTACAAAATGGACACGATGGAGATCGTCGGCCAGGGCGAGGATGATGATTTCTCAAAGATCATCCTGTCCTGTGCCGACGAGATTGCCGGTTGGCGGACGGCGAAAACAAGTCGGTACACGGATGGTGAGCAGCAGGCGCGGCATCCTGGCGATAAGGGGCTGGAGTTCGTACCTTCCATGCAGGATTTCGTGTTCATCTGGGGCCGCGCATGAGGCGGGAGGACTGGCCGGAGAGGATGGTTGCCGCCATCGATGCGGCACGCAGCCAACCCTTTGTCTGGGGCGAGTCCGATTGTTGCCTGTTCGCCGCCGATGTGGTGCTGGCCATGACGGGCGAGGACTATGCGAAGGCATTCCGTGGCAAATACAAATCAGCCAGGGGGGCCCTCGGTGCACTGAAAAGGCATGGGCATGGCGATATTGAAAAGACGATGGACGGCATGTTTGAGCGCCGGTATCCGATGCGCGGCGATGTGGTGATGGCCGTGATCGATAATCAGCAGGCGCTGGGGATCTGTGTCGGTGCGGATGCGGCATTCAAGGGACCAGCCGGCGCATCCTTTCTATCCGTTGACGGCCTGATCGCCTGGGCGGTGGACTGATGCCTCCCATCTTAGCTCCTATCGCCATGGCACTGACCGCCGGAGCTTATACGGTCACAGCCGCATCACTAACTTCCTTCGTGGTCGGTACAGCGCTGTCAATTGGGGCTAGTTACGCACTTGGCCGCATCTTCCGCAAAAAGCCGCCGGCACAGGCCAGCCTCGCCCGGCAACTGGAGGACATCCAGCGCACGGTCCGCTCGCCGGTCGCAGAGAGGCAGATTATCTATGGCCGGGCGATGGTCTCCGGCCCGATTGCCTATGCCGAGCAGACCGGCTCGAACAAGGAATATCTGTGGCTGGCGCTTCCGCTGGCCGGCCATGAAATTGATGCGGTCGAAGAAGCCTGGCTGAATGACAAGCTCTCCACCGATCCTGCGATCTCGGCCTATGTCTCTTACTGGGTGCATCCCGGCACGGCCACGCAGTCCGCAGACGCCAACCTGATTGCAGCCTCGGCCGGCAAGTGGACGAGCGCGCATCAGCTCAAGGGCATCGCCTACCTGGTTGTCCGGCTGCAATTCAATGCCGATGCCTTCCCGACCGGCCTGCCGAACATCCGGGCGTTGTCGCGAGGCAAGAAGGTCTACGATCCGCGCACTGATACCACTGTGTGGAGTAACAACTGGGCCTTGTGCGTGCGCGACTGGATGCTGGATTCTGATTACGGTTGCGGATTGACCACTGCCGATATTGACGACGCCACGTTCATCGCTGCCGCGAATATTTCGGACGAGTCGGTGAGCGTGCCTTCCGGCAACCAGCCGCGCTACACCTGCGACGGCGTGGTGCTGGCCGGTTCGGCAGATCCGTGGACTATTCTGGAGAGCATGCTGACGGCAGGCGCAGGCTACGTGACGCGGCCGATGGGCCTCTGGGGGCTTTATGCCGGCGCGTACCGCACACCAACCGTGACATACAGCGAGAAGCATCTGCGGGCGCAGATTGCCGTGCGCCCGAGGCCGCAGCGCAGCGATCTGTTCAATGCGGTCAAAGGCACATTCGCGGATGCCTCCAATGGCCGCAAGGCGAACGATTTCCAGCCGCAAACGAATGCTACGTATGAAACGCAGGATGGCGGCTCGCGCATCTACAGGGACATCAACCTGCCCTGGACATCCGATCCGTATGCGGCGCAGCGCATTGCCAAGATCGTGCTGGAGAAATCCAGGCAGGGTATGACTGCAACCATGCCGATGAAGCGCGATGCCCTGCAGAATCTGCCTGGCGAGACTGTGCTGATCGACAATACCGACCTCGGCTGGTCGGCCAAGCCGTTCATGATCAGCGAATTGCTCTCCAATAATGATCTGACGGTTGATTATGCGCTGCAAGAAGAGGCCAGCGCCGTCTACGCCTGGGCCAGCGGCGATGCGACGACTGTTGACCCTGCACCGGATACGAACCTGCCCGATCCGTTCACGGTGGCAGCGCCGACCGGGTTTGCCCTGGCCAGCGGCACGGCGCAGCTCTATATCCGCCAGGACAAAACGGTTTTTTCCCGCATCAAGGCATCGTGGGCGGTGTCCGATCAGCACGTGACCAGCGGCGGCCGGATCGAGGTGCAGTACAAGCAAAGCGCCGACGCAACATGGGAGAATGCTCCGCAGCTGGACGGCGCTGCGACATTTATTCACATCCTCGATGTGCAGGACGGCGTTGCCTACGACGTGCGCGTGCGCGCGGTGAACAATATGGGCGTGCGCAGCTCCTGGGTGACCTCTTCAAGTCATACGGTGCTCGGCAAGACGGCCCGGCCATCAGACGTAAACACATTCATGCTGGATGGAAAGACGCTGTCCTGGAGCACGGTATCCGATTCAGACCTGGATGGCTACCGGCTGAGATATCAACCCGGACTGAACCGCGCCAGCGCATCCTGGGGCAACGCGCTGCCGATGCATGAGGGGCTTGTGCTGGTGTCGCCGTTCACGCCAGTGCGCTTTCCGGATGGTCAGGTGACCATCATGGTCAAGGCTGTGGATACCTCCGGCAACGAGAGCGAAAACGCTGCCGTTATCCAGACTGATCTCGGCGATCCCCTGGCGGACAATGTGGTATTCGAGATCGATCAGCATGCTGCCGGATTCGTCTCCGGAACCATCACAAACGGATCGGTGGATGGCGGCAGCGGCGATCTGATCGCCGACATCAGCGGCTCGCTGATATGGAATTCCGACGATACCGCTGATATGTGGCTGAGCGTCGCCGAGCCAATGTGGATAACTGTGTCATACGAAGAAATGCTTTTCGAGATCACTCTGACGAGCACCAATGCCGAGAATGTCAAAATGCTGATTTCCGAGATGATGGTCGGCGATATAACGCAGATCGAATATCGGCGGCAGGGACCGCAGGCCATGTGGCTGGAGCAATCAGCCAACCTTATATGGAACGCCGCCGGCACAACCCTGATGTGGGACATTCCGGACTATCAGCCGTGGCCTGGAGAAATCACCTCGAAATATGAGCCATACGATTTCCGCTTCAAGACCGGCTTCGGGAAGGTCCAGGGGCGCATCTCGGCGCTTAAATTCCAGTGGGATTTCCCAGACATAGTGGAAAAAATGAACGATCAGGCCATCGCCCTCGGCGGTACGTGGCTTTATCCATCGAAAGCATTCGCCGCCATCCAGAATGTGGGCCTGACCCTGCAGGACGACGGCGGCTCGGCTATCTCGGCGCGGGTTGATTCAAAGCTCTACTGGGCCGTGCTGGTGCAGTGCTTCGACTCGAACGACGCGCAGACCACCGGCTCGGTCGATGCAACGATACAAGGCTATTAACAGGAGGAACACATGACAGCAATTCCAGCAAAATCAGTAATGACCGGCCCCTCGGTTACCGAGGGCGGCTTCAAGACACAACTTGACAATCTGCTCGACGCCCTCTTCGAGCAGGCGCAATGGTGCGAAACGGTGGGCGGCACGGCGGACGCCATCATGGCCTCGTCCGACAACACCCCTGCGGCGCTGGTTGACGGCCTGCTCTGCGCTTTTTTCGCTTCCGGCGCGAACGCCTCGGCCACGCCAACGCTGGACTTCGATTCGCTGACTGCGAAAACCATCGTCCAGGGCGCAAATATGGCGCTGATTGCCGGGGATATTCCAGGCGCTAATGCCGCTGTGCTCTGCAAATTCAACACCACGCTCGACAAATGGGTGTTGCTGAATCCTGCCGGCGGCAGAATCAAAGTCGGCTCGTTCACACGCGACCTGACGCTGGCATCAGGTAATCAGGTTGTTTCGGGCGTCGGATTCCCGCTCAAGGGGGTTGCTTTCATCGCCTGTGTAGATAATACAGTGGGCATGTTTTCGGTCGGATTCGATGATGGCGCTGCGCCCGTAGCGATTGCAGACCTTTCATCCGACATATTAAATGCCTGGCTGGCAAATGCATCTCGGTCAATTGCACTTTATGAGAACGGCGGCTCGATCTATTCGGTCGGGAAAGTAACCGCAGTCGGGAACGATGATTTCACTGTCGCGTGGATTAAAGCGGCAGGGTCGCCGTCTGGCACGGCGATCATTCAATACTTGGCATGGGGGTAAATAGAAATGTTAATTTTCAGAAATGACAAAGGGCGAATCAGAGAGGGCGGCAATCAAGAGGCCAAGCCCGGAGATTTTGAATACCTGACAAAAGACTACGGCATTAAAGGGGCTGAAGAAGACGTTACCGATGCCGAATATCACAAATTGATGGCTGAACAGAACGCAGCCGACGAGGCAGAGACTCGTGCTCGTGATCCATATGCCGTTAAACGCGCAAGGGCTTATCCTTCCCCGCTCATTTTAGCAGACGCCGAGGTGAAACTGGCTAGTGGCGATACTGACCTTCTTGCCGAGGGTAAGGCGCAGAAAGCAAAATACGTTTTGGATTGCCTAGCCGTTAAAGCGGCCTTCCCGAAAAGATGAAGTGCGCGTTTAATCGCACCACGGCTGGCGTGCGCCGCCGTGATATTCCCGCGCCAGTCCGGCTTCGATCAGGGCCGGGCCGATGAATCCCTTGCCTGGTATCTCGATGCGTCCCAGGGCGCGGCCTGCGTACTTGCCGTGCCGCACGCTGTGCAGCCGCACGGTGCTCGCCTCGCCGATGAATTGATTGGTGAAATCAGAGGCCTGGCGGGCCAGCGCCTTTTCGCATTCCGGGGATCCCCGCTTCTCCGGCGTGTTCACGCCATCCAGCCTCAAATTGATGCGCTGCGTGAGCTGCGGCCATACATGCACATCCAGTTCAATCGTGTCTCCATCGATCACGCGCACCACGTCGGCATCATAAGGCCCGAAGGTCTCTGCTGACCAGGCGGTCAAGGGCAACAGGATGATGGCAAGGCATCCAGCTATGCCCGGTCGAAGAAGTAGCCGCACTGCCCGCACTTCCACACCTTGGATTTTTTGAATCCAAGCCCAAGGGATACCAGCATGAGCAATATCCCCAATCGGGAAGACGAACAGCAGGTACAGCCCGACGAAGAAAAGGATGACGCCGACCACCTGCATGCCCATGTTGCTTTCCGACCTCGATGCCCGCCGCATCACGCCGTTGCAGTGCTTGCAGTTGATTGTTTCCATCTTCCCGCTCCATTTCGACCGATCGGCGGCATCTTCAATCTCTACCCCGCCCATTCCCTATTCTCCTTTAGCTATATCATCAGCAATGGCTTCCAGCGTTACCCGACGGATAGTGTCAGCCTTTTGCCTGCGCACGGCAACATCGTATGGTCCATGCTTTTCTTCCATGGCTCCGATCACCTGATCGACAACATCATCGACGAATGCCGGATTGATCTGTGCGTCAGCCGTATTTTTCATCGTATTTTTCCTGCCACCGCATCTGTCTTTCCTCATACCGTTCTTCCTTTGAGTCGAAGGCTTCCTCCGCCTTCTCTTTCCTTGACTCTGCCGCCTCCAGTTTCTTTCTGGCGGAGCTGAGCTTTTTGTTCAGGGCGGCCATCTGTTTTTCTACATCAGCGCCGGGCGTTTCCTTCAGGTCTTCAATCTCGCCCTCGATTTCATCCACATCCGCTTCCAGTTCAAACTGCTGCTGATCGAGCGTCTCGACCTTTTTCTCGCTTGCCTTCCGTGCCGCCTCCCATTTGCCGTCAAACGCCCTGATCTGTCCGCCCTCTCGCTCGATGGAAATGTCCACCTCAAGCTTGCAGAACGGGCATGATCCATCTGCCAGCAGATCGTGATCCTGCCTGTATGCCAATGCGCCATCCCGGTCTGACATGTCGAGCTTGGCGCCCATATTCACACCGCACATCGGGCAGTCGAATGTCACCATCTTTTTTTTGAATAGTCCGAACATGCCTGCCCTACCCCTCGTTTCCGGCTTTCAGTAGGTCTGCATGATAAACCGCGTTTGATATTGTCAGCTTCCTGTACCCGGCCATTTTTTGTTTTTTCTCAAGATCGCTGAGCGATGGGTCTGCATTGGTCTGTTTCACAAGCACATGGACGATGAGCCTCAGCATTGCAGGGTCCATGCGTATTGTTATGGCTACGTGCGCCAACGCGCCCTGCATAGCCTGAAGCGCGCGGCGCTGGTCCCCCTCCGGCAATAAGTTTAGAACTTCCAGAGCCTGCTCTGATACTGCTGATGCGATGTATTCGGTAGACGGCTCCCTTGCTTCTGTTTGGGCATCTGCCTGGTTTGTGTGCATCGGCCCATTTCCATGGAGCAACCATTCAGGCCTGATGTCCAGCCTTTTGCAAACAGCGAGAAGATTGTTCCCTTCGATGGTCTTCACTTGTCCGCTTTCGATCTGTGTGATGGTTACACGGCTCATGCCGACGTCTTCAGCCAGCCGCTCCTGAGATATGCTGTTCGCTGCCTTCCTGGCCTTTCTGAGGCGGTCTCCAAGCATCATGTCGGGATGTTTACACTTTTCCATGTAAAGGTGTTGACAAATTGTGTAAACATCTTTACGGTAGCGGCATGACTAAAGCTGATGCGGTGAAAATCTTCGGTGATGTGGCCTTGTTGGCTACTTCTCTCGGGCTTGGAAGGCATGCCATCTATATGTGGCCCGATGATCTTCCGCAGGCGTCGTCGGACAGGGTTCTGGGTGCCGCATGGAAGGCTGGAGGCGACATTGCGGAGCGTGCAAGGGCTTTCATCCAACCCGAGGCGCAGGCCGCATGACCGCCGCCCGGATTGCTCTGCTGTGCGCCATCGCGCTGGCGATTTCCGGATGTGTTTCACTGCGGGGTTCGCCGGCGGATGTCGGGGCATGGATGCCAGTGCCTGCAGGGCAGCTTGTGACAAGCCATATCATGGCTTGCGCCGGCGGCGAGGCGCGCGTGGAAACATTCACGAATGGCGTAACGATAACCGTCATCGGAACTGACCGGCCATGGATATCCCTGCTGACGAATGACGGCGCCGTGGTGCGCATGTATGCAGATACCGATGTCGATGGCCGCATTGATCGCACATGGGCCAGCCATGATTTCAATGCGCTTTTTTCAGAGATTATGTATTCGTGCCAGCCCATGGATGTGGACGCATGACCCCCGCCGAAACCTCGCCTTTTTTATCAAGCAAGACTTCAGGAGGTGCGAAATGCCTGTAAGATTCTGGATACCGAGAACCATCCCCGAGGCAGACCGAATCATCCGGCGCGACCTCGCCCACTCCGATCTGATCCACGCCAGGCGCAAGATGTCTCTGGCCGTTCGCTCCGGAAATTTCCTCGCCATATACCATGCCAGGCGCGCATTAAAGCGCGCCAAGGGCAGGTTCGATGCATGGGAAGAGTCCGTGGCCGAGGCAGTGGCTGCGTGACTGTGGGGAATATGAGCGCCTTTCATGCCGAGCATTTTGCCGCGACATATTCCGGATCGTCTATCAGTGCATCGTTTGAGGATTCACATGCTGTCCGTTGAGCATCGCCGCATCTGGACGCGCATCCTGAACGCATATCACGACTCTGTGGTCTATGTGAAAGGCGTGGAGCGGCGCGACCGGAACGGCAAGCCGATCTGCCCGCTCGGGCTTAAAGAGGCTGCGAAAATCGCCGGGCTGAACCCTTCCGACATGAGCAACAGGCTCAACATCAATATGCCGGAGCATCGCCCGACGCTTGAGGGCTTCGTGCTGCATCTGCTGGAAGGCATGGACATGGCCACCTTGGATGAGATCGAGCGCGCCAACGGGCGCGTGGCTATCCGCATGCCGGACATTGAAGGCCATGACGATCTTCAGAATGAGTTGGCCACGGCCATGCGCGAGTTCGGCGATGTCGGCAGCGCCTTTGCCGATGCGCTTGATGAGAGGTCTGTTGGCGGCAAAGGCATCACCAGGCGTGAAGTCCTGAAAATCCACAAGGAAATCGACGAGGCCGTCGGCGCGCTTTATGAGTTGCTGGCTGCCGCCGAGGAGATGGCGAAGTGACCGTGCATCGGGCGAACACGATTGACTGGCCGAATGGCGCGCTGGTGATCCACGACCGTGACGAGAAAGCCCAGCGCATGGTGCGCATTGTAATCGGCGTGCGCTATGATGGGAAGATTCGCACGCGCTATGCGCATCCGCATCTCTTGCCGCCGATCTGGCGTAAACGCATCATGCACGACCGCAGGGAAACCCTGCATCATCCGTGGCGCTTCCGCCTCAGCTGCAAAAAGAGCATCGCGGCATGACGGCCAGTTCAGCCCGGCGCCGACAAAAGAAGCGGATGCAGAAAGTCACGCTGGGCGAGATGGCGCAGGCGACGTTTCAGGGCGTTCGCCAGTTGCCGTTCCGGCATCGAATTGGTATCGCATGGAATCTGATCGACACATCGCCGCGCCTTACGTGGCGCGCGCTGATGTTCTGGCGGCCGGTATGCTGATGCGGTTCTGGAATATGATAAGCGCGCGGCATCCGAGTCTACTCAAGCGCAGGAATGGTCAACCGACGCTGCGAAACATCGAAATGCTGCGCACCCGACCAGCCGAGCGCATGTCCGATGCCGAGCTGACGCGACTGACGGATAAATGGATGCGTCTGCGCCTGCAGGATCGCGGAGTTTCCCTGGCCATGTTCCTGGAGCATCCGGATTTTTATCTCAAGGCTAAAGCGGCAATGAAGAAGACTCACCACAGAGGCACTAAGGCACAATCGCCGCGCCTTACGTGGCGCGCGCTGATGTTCTGGCGGCCGGTATGCTGATGCGGTTCTGGAATATAGGAAAGCGGCATGAGTGGATGCAATATGAATGACCCTCTGTCCATTGTTCATAGTCAAATCAGCGCCATGAAGCTGCAGCGGGATCTGGGACGGTGGTCTGACGCTACATTCGGCTACGGCCGCTCGCCTGACGGTTGTATCGCGCACTTGGCGGCTGAGGTGCAGGAGTTGCGAGCCCAGCCACACGACCTCACTGAATACGCAGACTGCATGTTGCTGCTCCTGGATGCAGCCCGTTTGGCCGGTCACACAAGCGCTGATCTTATCTCGGGCTGTTTCACCAAACTCGAAATCTGTAAGGCGCGCAAGTGGGGGAAGCCCAACGCGGAAGGGGTTGTCGAGCACATCCGCGACGATGATGAGTTATGCTGATGCGGCTCTGGAATATGATCAGCAGGCGCAGGAATGGTCAACCGACGCTGCGAAACATCGAAATGCTGCATACCCGGCCGGCCGGGCGCATGTCCGATGCCGAACTGACACGCCTTACCGAGAAGTGGATGCGTCTGCGCTTGCAGGATCAGGGCGTCTCCCTGGCCATGTTCCTGGAGCATCCGGATTTCTATCTCAAGGATAAAGCGGCATGAACGACATATCCATTGTAACTGATAAACGCGCAATCAGGCGCGCGTTGGC
>QIFG01000096.1 GCA_003228735.1 Zetaproteobacteria bacterium | reverse complement strand
CGCCACCCTTGCTGTTGCTGCCGCTGGCAAAAGCAAAGCCTGTTTGAGTCATGATCGCCATGCCCAGAATCATAGGAGGCACATAGGCCCCCAGCTTCAGCAGCCGACGCCGCGCCTGCTGTTCGGGAGTAAGCCGCTGTTCTGATTTGCGCGTCTGTTCCGGCATGGCTGTCTCCTTTCTAGGGTCAATATGGCAGCACGGGCTCTTATAGATCATTATAGATCAACCGCTGCTACTGTTGCCACTACTACCGCCGCCGTTGTTGCCACCACTAACCAACACTGCGAAGCACCGCCCTTCCCCTGTTGCCATTGTTACCGCCGCCGCCGTTACCACCGCCACCACCACCGCCGCCCCCACAGCCACTACGGTTGGCATTTGAGCCTGCTGGAGCGCAACAGTTCGGGGAACATGACGGACGATCGCCATTGCCGTTGTTACTGTTGCCGCCATTACCACCGTTGCCGCCATGGCCACCGTTGCCGCCATTGCCATTGCCTCTGTTGCCTCTGGCCTGAGCCAGGCCGGTTTGTGCCATGATCGCCATGCCGAGAATCATAGGCGGTACATAGGCCCCCAGCTTCAGCAGCCGGCGCCGCGCCTGTTGTTCGGGAGTTAATGCGAGGTTCGGTTCGTTCTGCTCTGACATGACCATTCTCCATATATCGGCTCAGGATGTGACAACTATAGCGATTTTTACAGTATAGTTGGGTCTATGGTAACCACCAAGTCAGAGCTTGAACACAGACTGTCTATCATAAAGGCGTTGAATGGTGTGGTGATGGACACCACCCTGTTCAGGGATGCCGGATTCTGGCAGTCGGCCATGCGAGAGGGGATACTGGCGGTGCTCTGGCAAAGACTGAGTGGTGTCAAAATGCCAGATGAAGCCAGGCGGCTGGTAACGCCAGACCTGCGGGCGCATACAGCCGAAATAATGTATATGCGAAAGGCAAGCGCCGAAGTGCTGGCTGCGGCGCATAGCCTGGGAATCCCTGTTATATGCCTGCGTGGCCAGGCCCTGGCTGAATCCCTGTATGAAAACCCGGCCGCACGTCCCCAGTCCGATGTCGATGTCCTGATTGGCTCTGCCGACGTGCCGGAATTCACGGCTGCGTTACAGACACTTGGGTTTACGCCAACGCCGCTTTATCCCATGGTGTTTGAGCGTGGCCAGGTCCTGGTGGATGCGCACACGGATATTATCGGCATTGCCCGTATCGCATCGCGTGCGCATGCGACGTCACTGCGATCCGGGGAGTTCTTTCGGCATTCAAAGCAGGGAGAGCTTTGCGGCCAACCCGCCCTGCTTCTGGAAGAGCGCGTATTGATGCCATATCTGTGCCTGCATGCATTGAAACATTCCTTTGGCCGGCTGATCTGGCTGTGGGATATCGCGCTGCTGGCCCGGCGCATTGATGAGGCGCAGGCCTGGGCTGAAGTGGCCGATGGTATTCGCGCCTACCGGCTTGAGCGACCGTGTTACTATGCATTGTCCTACGTGCAGAGGCATTTGGACGCGCCTGTCCCCAGGAGTGTGATTCAGTCCATACGTCCAGCCATGGGCTGGCGTGAGGCCCGTCTGTTTGAGCGCTTTATGGCGCATGAGACCGTCCCCTACATGGCCGAGCGCCTGTTTGCCCGAATGATGCCGGATATGAATACGCGCCTGGCTTTCTGGCGCGAAACAGTTTTTCCGAGGCGGGAGGTGAGAGAACAGTTTCCCGATACTGCCGGCCGTAATTTCATTCGCGACCGGCTCAGGCGCCTGCTTGGGATGTTCCTTCTGATATGGCGGGAAATCCTGGCCTTGTTCCGCTTGCCGACATAGTTCGGCCGTTACTCTTGTCCGGCATGGGCAGGTCGCTGCTCAGCCCTCCGTTTCATCAATCAGATTTTCTATGAGTGTGAGCAGGAGGATGAGGTTCATACGATCCGGCTTTTCTTTCAGGCCCTGATGCAGTTGCTGAATGTCTTGCCAGTGGCGGTGTTTGGACCACAGGGCATGGCCGAGGGGTAGTGGGTTGCGTTTGGCGGCCAGCAGTAAGGTGCGGCTCGCGCGTTCAGCCAGGCGCGTCAACCGGCGCAGCCATTCCTTGCGCAATTCGTATTCCGTATCCTGACCCCAGTCCGCCAGTCGGAACCACCAGTCGGCTTCGGAAAGAGGCAGCAACTGCATAACAGCCTGGCAGGCGCGCAGGCAAGGCTTGAGTGGCGCATGACGGGCACTTAAATGCACAGCCACGCCCATGAGGGCCAACTCCGGCAGGGCGGCAAAGTGTCTGGCGATTTTTGCATCGAGGCCGGCGTTTTTCGCCTCTGAAAGGATACGCTGGAAACGGGTCTGGGCATCCTGATGCATGCCTTCAACATTGTGAGAGGTGCGGAAGCTGTGCAATTGCCGCCGGTACCTGTGCATCCAGTCCAGACTCAGTTTGTGTACGGGGCACAATCGAAGCAGGTGCTCGGCGAAGCGCGATACCAGTTCCTGTACCTGCCGGAGCATCTCCACGGCCTGTTTGCGATCCTGTACCTGTTGCCATATGGCCCGCCGCAGTTCTTTCGTTTCGAGCAGGGCATCGGCCATGAGCAGGGCATGCACCACGGTTTCCACCGGGGCGTCAAGCAATTCCTGCAACATGTGCACACGGGAAAAGCCCAGATGATTCAGCACCATGTTTACGGCCGCGGCGGCGGCAATTTCGTCGGCCAGCGGGTTTTTTTCGATGGCTTCAGCGAAGCGCTTACGCAGTCGCTCGGGGAAATAGCCCTGCAGTAGAAGCTGGCGGAAGGGGGTTGTCTGCGCGAAACTGGATTTTTCCAGCCCTGCCTGCACACGGTTTTTTTCGTGGCCCAGCAATACGGCCAGCTGTGGACGCAGGCTGAGACTTCCAGGGTCAATATCAAGCTGCGAAGTGATGCGTTTTTCTGCGACCAGCGTGTTGTACAGGCGGTCGAAGCGGAACGGGTATTGCAGCGCCTCGTGCTTGGCCAGGCTAAGGCAGCGTGACTGGTTCAGGCTGTTGGCCAGGCATTGCTCCGTGGTGGAACGGGCCAGGCTTTTCAGCAAGCGGTTGCGTGTGGCGGGATCAAGGGCGGGTGATGCGGAGGCAAGCATGACCTTCAGGTTGACCTCGTGGTCGGACATGTCCACGCCGCCGGAATTGTCGATCGCATCCGTATTGATCAGGCCGCCGCCAGCGGCATATTCGATACGGGCTCCTTGGGTGAAGCCGAGGTTGCCGCCTTCGCCAACGACCTTGCAACGCAATTGATCAGCATCGATGCGTACACTGTTGTTGGCGGGATCCCGGACATCGGCATGGGTTTCCCCGCTTGCTTTTACATAGGTGCCGATGCCGCCGTTGTAGAGCAGATCCACCGGCGCGCGAAGTATGGCCCGGATCAGTGCTTCGCCACTCAACTTTTTCTTGTCGGCGCCCAGGATTTTTCTGAGCCGGGCGGAGATCGGGATACTCTTTGAGGAGCGTTCATGTACGCCGCCATGCCTGCTGATGATGGCAGGATTATATTGCTCCCAACCACCAGCTGCTGCGAAAAGGCGCTGGCGCTCCGCATATGCCTTTTTTGGATCGGGGTTGGGATCGAGAAAAATGTGCTTGTGGTTGAAGGCGGCGACAAGATGCGCCCTGGGATTGAGCAACATGCCGTTGCCGAACACATCGCCGCTCATATCGCCGATTCCGACGACGGAAATAGGAGCCGTATAGGCATCAATGCCCATGTGTGCGAAATGCTCGGCCACGCATACCCAGGCGCCTTTTGCCGTGATGCCGGTGGCCTTGTGGTCATAGCCATGCTTGCCGCCGCTGGCAAAGGCATCGTCCAGCCAGAAGCCGGCCGCTTGAGCCTCTGCATTGGCCAGATCGGAAAATGAGGCGGTTCCCTTGTCCGCCGCCACGACCAGATATGTGTCTTTTTTGTCTTCCTCCTGAATACGGATACCGCTTTTTTTCCACCTGGCGCTTGCCCGGCGGTTGTCGGTCAGGCTCAGCAGTGAACGGATAAACGAGCAGTACTGTGCCTGGATAAATTCCGTTCCTTCTCCGTCTCGTATGACAAAGCCACCCTTGGCGCCAACGGGCACGATCAGGCCGTTTTTTTCAATCTGGGTGGCCATCAGTTCCAGAACCTCGGTGCGGAAGTCGGCTGGGCGATCGGAATAGCGTATGCCGCCACGGGCAATCGGCCCGGCACGCAGGTGCACGCCCTCAAGGTGGGTGCCGTGCATGAAAATCTCGCGGTATGGATAAGGCTGTGGCGCAAAGGATAATTTAGCTGGGGCAATTTTGATGCTGACTGGCTCATGCATCTCGCGCACATAGGCATTGCTGCGCAGGCCTGCCTGCACCAACTCAGCCAGGGCGCGGAACCAGCGGTCATTGGTCAGGTTGAGCACGGTTGTCATGGCCTTTTCAAAATTGGTCTCGGCCTGATCTTCGTGAATAGCGGAGATGTCCGGCCGGTGCCTGGCTTCGAACATGCGGTAAAGGCGGTTTGAGGCATGCGGATAGCGGTTCAGCATCTGGGTGAGCGCCAGGGGAGCGGCATCCGGAAGCAATTGGATCAGATGATTGCGCAAGGTGATTAGTATCATGATCTGCTCGATTGAAAGATCAGCGGACAGGATCAGGGCGTTGGCGGCATCATCGTCAGCCAGGTCATTGAACACATATTCCAGGCCAGCGCTCAGGCGTTTGGCATCATCATTCTGAAGTGGTTGGCCGATGGTGCAGCGGATACTGATCAGGCGTACGCATTGTTTGCTGTGATCCAGGTCAACCACTGCCTCCTGCAGTGCCGTAAGGCCGAAGTTCTGAACGGTGGCTACAAGCTGACCGAGCGGCATTGGCGACAGGGTAAAGATATGCAATTCAATGCCGCTGCCGTGTTTATGCAGGTGCACCCGCGTCTGCCGGTTGGCCAGCACCCAGTCACGGGCCTGCATATCGACAAGGAACTGATCGGGAGGGAACAGCGCCTGGTACAATTGTGGTTGTTGTTCGAGGTCGGCGAGCGCCTGGGGGACATCCACATGCCTGGCGTTTTGCAGTATTTCCCGTTTGGCCTTGTCCTTCCAGAAGACAACGCAGTCCCGGATGATGTTGCCCAGCTTTTGTTCGGGCGGATGAGCCTCACATGTGCAAGTCAGCAGGAGCAATCGCTGTTGCCCGATACCGAACGAATGATGGGAGTCAATGGTGATGCCCAGTTGTTGTAAATGCCTGATAATGTCTGCAAGCACATTAGGGCCGAAGCGGTCGGCCGGAAGCGCCGACATCAGCATATACACGTTGCCGGGACTCGGCCTGAGCACAGAGGTATGCGTTTGCGCCGGCCCTGTCAGGTCGATGATGGCCTTTAGCGGCTTCAGCCAGTGTTCCACCGGGATGGATAACAGCAGGGGTTTTGGCAGACGATTGTATAAGGTGCGAATCTCGCGCATATAGAAGGCGGAATGGGTCAGAAGCGGATGCCCAAGCAGGCTTTTCCAACGCTGGCGCAACAGCGGAGTTTGGCTGCTATTGGCATTGCGGGCGCTGCGGGAGAAATGTCCCAGTACGATGGCTGTGCTCAGTTGACGGCCATTTCTCCAGCTGATGCGAACCACTTCGAGGCTCGCCATGCTGTACAGGTAGTTCTGGCTGGCTGCCAGGTGCAGCCATTCCAGGCCGGCCTTTTGTGGTGGAGCAAGGGCCGTAATTTCAGCCTTCAGTCCTTTGGCAACCTGTTCGAGTACGCGGTAGTTCCTGAGCAGTCCAAGCCGGCGGCTTTTCATCTTCATGCCGAAAAACAGATATTTGTCCTGACACATCCATTCAAGCAATTCTGCGGCCTCGGGTTCTTCCGATTCAAGCTGAATGCCGCAATGCCTGACTGCTTTCAGCATATCGGGAAAGCCGCACACCGAAAGTTCAACCGCCTGCAATACGGCATTCAAGTCGCGAACCAGACGGGCGGCATCCGGCACCAGGGTGGCGGAAATGTGCAATGCGATGAACATGAGATTGTCATGCCCGTTTGCCCCCGGTGGCTGGATGGCAACCGTGCAACTGACTTCGTCGCATTCGAGCTTTGCCACCAGCGTCTGTTGTTCGAGCGTCTGGATATTGTGCCGGATAAAGTATCCCTTGATGGCGTCAAGATAGAATGCCTGATCGGGACAGCGGATTGAGATGACATGGCGATGCAGTTGGTCGTGGCTTACCAGACAATGGCGTAAGGCGACTTTTTTGTCGGCGGGTTCCAGAAGAAGCGAATAAAAGTCACGCTCTATGGCTTTGCCAAGCTGGGCCGGCAGCGGCGGCAGGTGCTGCTGGTTGCGGGCATGGTTGATCATTTCAACCAACTGTTGGCGCAGGTTCTGCATATTGTTAAGTCTAGACCCGTTCAGCCCATATTACACCTTGAGGCATGCCGGAAGTTCCGAGAAGGCTGTCCTGCACGAGGCTTTGCCCCCAGCCGGCTTCAGTGGTTTGGTTTCTGATATAGGTGCACGCTCGCCGGGCATAGGTTATAAATAGATGTATGAATCTTCAGGGTGATGGCAGCAAAGGGCATCGCGAGCGGTTAAGGCAACGTTTTGCCAAAAACGGCTTTGAAGGGTTTCATGATTACGAGGTGCTGGAGCTTCTGTTGACCTATGCGCTGGCACGCATTGATGTGAAGCCTTTGGCCAAGCGGTTGCTGAAGGAGTTCGGCACGCTGGCCGGCGTGTTCGATGCGCCGGTGGCCGAACTCGTCAAGGTGCCTGGAATTCAGGAAAAGATAGCGGTGTTCCTGGCCCTGGTGCGGCAGGCGGAACTCAGGTATCTGGCCTCCGATCTGCCTGGCAAATCCGTGTTCGACCGGCCGGACAGGGTCAAGGCGCATCTCAGAATGCTGGTGCAGGGCCGCGGCATGGAATGTTTCGGCGCTATCTTTGTTGATCAGCAGCACCGGCATATCGCCACCCAGATTCTGTTTGAGGGAACCGTTAACCGTACGGCAGTCTACCCGCGTAACCTGATGAAGCGCGCCCTGGAGCTGGACGCCAAGGGGCTGATCCTGTTCCACAACCACCCCGGCGGCGCGCCGCAGGCAAGCAGCGAGGACGTGAACCTGACCAAGCTCATGGCGCAGGCCTGTCAGCCGCTGGACATGAAGGTGCTGGATCACTTCCTGCTCGCCGGCAGCGAGGTTGTGTCCTTCAAGGAAAGGGGCTGGTTCTGAGTCCAGGGTTCAGATCTTCCTTATTGAGCACATAACAGGGTGCTAGAAACCGGCAGTTTGGGTTGCGCACAGTCTGGCGTAGTATCCGCCGCCTTTTAAAATCAACCCGAAAGATATTGGGAGAGTTCATTGAGTTCGTTTTTTTCGAGACTGAGCAAAGGCCTGAGCCGCAGCCGCACACAACTGTCGCAGCTTGTTCCCGGGGCTTCAAAAGCCGAGGCCCTGGATGTCGACTGGCAGGATGTTGAGGACGGGTTGATTCTGGCTGACTGCGGAGCCGAACTGGCCATGGAAATGGTCGCCAGGGCAAAGAAGGACAGGCGGGCGCCTTTGCAGGCGCTGAAACAGGCCATGTGCGATATGTTGGTGGATGCTACACCGGTAAACTGGCCTGCCGCTGCTCCATTTGTGCTGCTTGTGGTTGGTGTGAACGGAACAGGCAAGACGACGACGATTGGCAAGCTGGCCACAATGTTCCGGCAGGATGGCAAGAAGGTGCTGATCGGCGCTGCCGACACATTCCGTGCCGCTGCGGTGGAGCAGTTGGCATTGTGGGCCGAGCGGGCAGGCGCCGATCTGGTGCGTCAGCATGAAGGCGCCGATCCGGCTGCCGTGGCCTTTGATACCGTGCAGCGGGGGGTTGCACGCGGTTACGACGTGGTGATCATAGATACAGCGGGCCGGGTGCAGACAGACCGGGGCCTGATGGACGAATTGGCCAAGGCGCACCGTGTGGTTGCAAAAAGCCTGGATGGCGCGCCGCATGAGGTATGGCAGGTCGTGGATGGCGGTACGGGGCAAAATGCCGTGGCGCAGGTTGAAAAGTTCAGGGAAGTGTGCGGCACGAGCGGCCTGATCGTGACCAAACTGGATGGTACGGCCAAGGGCGGTATTGTGTTGCAACTGTCGCACCGGTTTTCATTGCCCGTCCGCTATGTCGGCGTGGGTGAAAGGCTGGAAGATATGCTGCCCTTCGATGCCGAGGCATTTGTGCGCGGCCTGTTACCGCAGGAAAAAGAACCTGCTTTGCCTCTTACCCATAAAATCTAATGCAAAACGCACAAGATATTTTACCACAAAGGCGCAAAGTCACGAAGAATACAGATAAGACAGAATGGATTGATTCAGCGCTGCTGATCGTAAACTAATCAGAAGATACGTCTGCATGCCGCATAAAACATGGCTTCATATGTCTTTACTCTTTGTGCCTTGGTGTGATTCGAGGCGGTCAGCCCCTCACTCTTCGGGCGCCCTTGCGTGCGTCCAAACGGCAGGACCGCCTTTTTGTCTCTGTGGTTCAATCTTTTCCTGTTTAGATTCCGGCTAGCTGGGTTAAGAAGGCCCGCCTGATTCGATCTGGGTTGCCACCTGCGTTGAAGCGCCAATGGGCTGCATGCGCGCCCGCATGGAGGAAGGAGCAAAGCCTAGGCGCTGTTCATAGATCACCGTATAGGCCAGTACGCGCTTCAAATATCCCCGCGTTTCCTTGAAAGGCACCGTCTCAACCCACAAATCGGCAGACATGACCTGTCCATCCGGTATCCACCTGAATACCCGGCTGGGGCCGGCATTGTAGGCGGCGGTCGCCAGTACGGCATGCTCCTGTAAACGATCCATCAGTCTGCGCATATAGGCTGTGCCGAAGCGGATGTTGATTTCCGGCGAGAGTAACAGCCGCTTGATGTTCCGCCGCGTCTTTCTGTGCTGCGTCAGTTGCCTGGCAGTGCGGGGCATCAGTTGCATAAGCCCCAGAGCACCCTTGGGAGAGCGTGCGTCCTTGGTGAAGGCGCTTTCCTGTCTGATGATCGCAAATACCCATGCCAGTTCGAGATCGTGTTTTCTGGCATGGTTAAACACGGACTGGCGATGAGCCGTAGGGAACCTCATCTCCAGGTCATCCCATGATTCAGCGCGGGCAGCGGTAATGATGCTGCGGTCGTGCCAGCCCCACTTCTGGGCAAGTTTTGCAGCCAGGGGGAGCTGTTCGACGGGCATCGATTGAATCGCATGCATCCACTCGCGCCGCGCATCCGGAATGCGGTTCAGGCTGAGCAGTTCGCGGGCGCGTCTGATGGGGGGAACTGCTTCCAATTCCCGCATGGCCTTGGCAGAGGGCCTCAGGGGATGGTGGTCGAAGTGGTAGGGAATTCCGAAACGGTCTGCCGCCAGGAAGCCGTAATAACTGCGTGACTGACTCAAGGCCATATACAGATTTCTTGCCCTGGCTTTATCGCCGTTGATTTCCAGAGCGCGGGCCAGCCAGTAGCGCCATACCTCTGTGTTTCTTTCCCTTTCAGGCATGGTCCTGATCCAGGCTGCGGCTATCTTCCATTTTCCCAGACGCATGGCTGCCCGTATACGCCATGCCCTGAGTTCCGGATCCGTGCGGTTCATTAACTGTGATTTGGCAAACCAGGTCAGCGCCAGTGGGTGCGCCTGCTTGGCCAGGCCCATGGCAATGCTGCGTTCAGCCTGAATGGTCTGTTCATTCCCGAAGGCATGCCGCTCCTGCAGCGTTTGCCAGGCATGCAATGCCTTGTCTGCATCTCTCCCAGCCAGACGTTTGAGGCCATGCAGCACGATCTGGACGACTCTTGGGCTGGTTTTCTTCAGCCTGTGGTGGGTCAGGATAAGCTCAGGTTTGCGATGAACGCGAAGCCAGAGCTGAGCCCACTCCTTTTCCGCCGGACGCAAAAAACGGGTGAGATAATGCACCAGCTTTGCCTGATTTTTGTTCATGGCCAAGGTGATCCGCTGCCAGGCAAGCTGGGGTGAGAGCTGGTCGGCTTTGCGCCAGGCGGTGAACAGGGGATCACATGCCTTGGGCTGGGAGTTGCCTGCCAGCCACAGCTTTTTTGCGCCGTCAAAGGCCTTTTGCTTGAGCCCGAGCTTGTATTGGGAAAAATGCAGGCGGCACTGCTGTGCCGTGCTGTTCGATGGTTGGTAATGCTCGATATATTCCTTCCAGCGCCGGTGCCGGGCCAGGGAATTCAGCCAGTTTCGTTGCAGGCGTGCGGGCAGAGGCGTATCGGCGTAGGCCTCACGGAAATTCCGGATATCCTTTGGCCGGGCATGCGATATATAACGCTTCAGCTCGGCATAGCGCAGGTAGGGGTATAGCGGGTAGTCGCGCAGCTTGGCCATCAAGTGCCGGAAGCGGATGCGCTGGCCATGTTCAAGCGCGCTTTCTGCCGCCACGAAGTCCCTTTGCGCGTCGCTCAGTGCGGGGTTGTCGGCAGCATGCAGGGGTGCGGCATGCAGCGATGCGGCATTCACTCCCAGTACAAGACAGAGCACCATGCCGGTCAGGAACAGTCGAAGGGTTCGGGTCATTCGCCAGCCACCTGCCATGGGCACAGTATAGTGTGATTTGTTCCCATGCGACAACAATATATCGTGGTTTACGTGCCGGCTGGCAACAGTGGCGCTGCGCTTGGTGTTAAGTTGCATGCTGCCGATTCTCTGCTGCAAACAATCCGGCCGCAATGGCATCCGCCAGATTTGTGCCCTTTGCGCTCAGGCGCATGCGCTCCGCTTCAAGCTTCAGGCATCCTGCTTCCTGCCATGAAGCAAGGGCGTGGCCGAACATCTCCCACGCATCCTGCCCGAAGCGCTCGGTAAACCACGGGCGGCTGATGCCTTCCCTGCGTCTGAGGCCCAGCCATATGGCTTCGGCCGCCGCCTTGCCCGATGGCAGCGCTTCATCGATGTTGATGGCCCCGCCATGCTGCATGTCGGCTTTCATATATCCTTCCGGCGATCGCATATTGGCATAGCGTCTGACGCCGCCATCCGGCGCATCCCATTTTCCGCAGGCGCCGGCGCCGATGCCGATATAATCGTGATAAAGCCAGTAAGCGTCATTATGCCGGCACTGACGTTCCGGTCTGGCGAAGTTGGATATCTCATAAGCGGCATACCCTGCCGTGCCGAGTTGCCGGCGGGTGTTGTGAAAGAACTTCAGGGCCATTTCGTCATCCGGCAAATCCAGAGGTGTATCGGCATGGCGGGCGGCAAGCCGGGTGTGCTCTTCGATGGTCAGCTGATAGCAGGACAGGTGCTCGGGCTCCAGGCTGACAGCCTTCCTGAGGCTTGCATCCCATGCAGCGAGAGATTGACCGGGCAGGCCGTACATCAAGTCCAGATTGATATTGCCGAAACCGGCCTCACGGGCGGCCTGCAAGGCGTTCACCGCATCACGGGCATCATGGATACGCTCCAGCCACTGCAATTCCCGGTCATCGAAACTCTGCACCCCAATGGATAAACGATTGATGCCCGCAGTGCGGTAATCAGTGAAATGGGATACATCCACGGCGCCGGGATTGGCCTCCATGCTGATTTCGACATCCTCTCCAAAACCGAACAGGGATTCAGCATGTTCCAGTAACCGGGCAAGACATTCGGGCGGCGTCAGCGAAGGGGTGCCGCCGCCGATGTAAATCGTATCAAGCCGGCGCCCGGCAAATTGACCTTGATGAGCCCAGTGATGCATCTCGTCGATGAGGGCCTGCCGGTATTTCTCCCAGTCAATGTCGGGGCGAACGTGCGAATTGAAATCGCAGTACGGGCACTTATGCATGCAGAAGGGAATATGGATGTATAGATGAAGGGGCGCCATGCAGGGACTGGCTGCTACAGAAGAACGATTTCGTAGTGTTCGGGAGCCAGCTCGGCATCACTTTTCAGGCTGATCTCCTTGCCGGTGAATGTTTCCAGACGGGCGATATCCTCGCTTTCCTCGCCAAGCAGCAGGTCGATGATGCTTGGGTGGGCGATCACCATCAGCTTCTTGCAGGGATAAGCGCGTGATTCCGCTACAACCTCACGGAATAGCTGGTGGCACAGCGTGGTCTGGCTCTTGACGTGGCCGATGCCGCCGCACTTCGGGCATTCCTGCATCAGGGTGCGCCCGAGTGATTCGCGCGTACGCTTTCTCGTCATCTCAACCAGTCCGAGACCGGAGAATTGCACAATATGGCTCTTGGCCTTATCGCGCGTGAGCGCCTCTTCCAGCACCTCAATAAGGCGCTTCCTGTTCTCTTCTTCCTGCATGTCTATGAAGTCCAGCACGATGATGCCGCCCAGGTTGCGAAGCCTCAGCTGATGAACAATCTCATGCACGGCCTCGAGGTTTGTCTTGAAGCCCGTTTCTTCCAGGTTGCGGGAGCTGACAAACGAGCCGGAATTGACATCAATGGCGATGAGCGCTTCGGTCTGGTCAATAACAATGTGTCCACCGGATTTCAGAGGAACCCGGCGCTTCAGAGCCCGGTTGATTTCCTCCTCAATGCCATAGACGTCAAAGATGGGGCGTTCACCAGGGTAGTAGTATAATTTTTTCGCCACTTCCGGCATGAAACGTTTGGCAAACTTCTTCATGCGGTCGTATGCATCGCGTGAATCGATGTGGATTTTTTCGATTTCGTCGTCGACAAAATCCCGCATGGCCCGCAGGTACAGGTTCATTTCCTTGTGAATCAGCCCACCGGCATGGCCATGCTGCATACGTTGCTCGATATCCTTCCAGAGGCGCATGAGAAATTTCAGGTCATCCTGGAGCTCGAACAGGTTGTGGCCTTCGGCCACGGTGCGGATGATGATACCGCCGCCGTTTTCCGGTTTGATGGCTTCGCCGATTTCCAGCAATCGGTCACGTTCTTCAGCGGATTCGATACGGCGGGCGATGCCGACATGGTCGTAATTGGGGAGATAAACCAGGTAGCGTCCCGCCAGGCTGGCCAGGCTGGTCAGCCGTGGCCCTTTGGAGGCGATGGGATCTTTGGACACCTGCACGATGATCTCCTGGCCTTCCTTGAGCAGGTTGTTGATCGCAGGCACGTTGCGGCGATTGTGGCTGTATGCTGCCGGGGTCTCATTCTGAGCTTCATCCTTGCCTGCATCCGGATCCTCATCCTGAGGAGCCGGCAAATAGCCGTTGCCGTTGACATCCGGCTCGACAATGTCGCCAGCATATAAAAAGCCTGCCTTGTCCAGCCCGATGTCTACGAAAGCCGCCTGTATCCCAGGCAGTACGCGTTGCACCCGTCCCTTGTATATGTTGCCGCGCAGCCCCCGTTCGCGCTCTCGTTCGATATAGATTTCTTCGGCCAGGCCGTTCTCAATGCGCACGATGCGCGTTTCAAACGGGGCGACGTTTACCAGCAGTTCCGTGCTCATGCCGTCTCCAGTCGGTGGAGCAGTTCCAGGGTTTGCTGTACCGGCAGGCCGATGACGTTATCCAGCGGGCCATCCACGTTTTCGATAAAGCTGGCAGCGCCGCCCTGAACGGCATAAGCCCCGGCCTTGTCCATCACTTCATTATGCTGCAAATAGATATCGATCTCAGCTTCACTGACGTCGCGGAAGGTTACATGGGTGCAGATCAGGGCTTCATGCATCTGTCCATCTCTGCGCACGCAAATGCCCGTGTAGACTTGGTGCGTCTGCCCGGAAAGGCGTTTGAGCATGGCCTTGGCTTCTGTCAGGTCACGAGGCTGGCCGAGAGCATCGCCATTCAGGGCAACGAGTGTATCAGCGGCGATCACCGGGCGGGTGTTTTCGGAACAGGTCGCCGCCTTGAGTTTGCTCAAGCGCTGTACCTGTATTTCGACCGGCTCAGCATTCAGGGCGGATTCATCCACATGTTGCGGACAAACTTCCACAGCCAGGCCGACAGCCTGCAATAGCATGCGCCGTCTGGGAGAGGCAGAGGCCAGAATAATTTCCATGCGGCCATGGTAGCGCGTTGCTGCCCGGCTGTTGAGGTTTGCTTCGGATTCCTTGACGGCGGCGGCTCTGCACATACGATGCGTACTGAAGTGAAAACACCCTCGATGAGCCCCTTAACACAAGCCGCCGAACTATGCCGTGCAGAGATGCAGGGAGTAGATGCATGTATCCGCGAGCATATGGCATCCGATGTGGTGATGATTCCCGCCATTGGCAGCTATATCGTGAGCAGTGGCGGTAAGCGGCTCAGGCCATTGTTGTGCCTCCTGTCCTCCCGGCTGTTCAGCTACGAAGGCAAGCGCCATATTCCGCTGGCGGTGGTGGTGGAGTTCCTGCATACCGCGTCACTGTTGCATGATGATGTCGTGGACTTTTCCACGGAGCGGCGGGGTGCACCGTCCGCCAACGGGGTATGGGGCAATCAGGCCAGTGTGCTGGTGGGGGATTTTCTTTTTTCCCGCGCCCTGCAGGGCATGGTGGATGACAACGACTGGCGGGTCATGGGTCTGCTGTCCCAGGTGACGAATGCGCTGGCTGAAGGCGAGGTGCTGCAGCTTACGCGCACCTTTCATCTCGGCATGACCGAAGCCGAATGCCTGGAGGTGATCGAGCGCAAAACGGCCGTGTTGTTTTCCGCCGCCGCCGAATTGGGCGCGATTGTCAGTGGGCAGAGTGAACAGGTCATACAGAGCATGCGTGAATACGGCATGTGTCTGGGCGTGGCCTTTCAGTTGATGGATGACGCCCTGGATTATGCCGCCGACATGCAGGATGTCGGCAAGCCGGTCGGGCATGATCTTGAAGAGGGAAAGATTACGCTGCCCCTGATCCATGCCATGCGCAACGATGCGGATCTGCTCCAAACCGTTCAGGAGATTGCCGGGCGTGGCGACTATGCCGAAGGTGAACGTGAGCGGATACGTCAGGCGGTGGATCAGACTGGCGGCCTTGAGCAATGCCTTGACGCAGCCCGGGATTATGCAGCACGGGCCAAGTGCGCCCTGCCTTCCGGTGGCGACGCCAACGTGCTGAAGCTGCTTGAAGATCTGGCGGATTTCTCGGCCCAACGGCCATATTAGGGGCTGCTGCCAGGCCCTGATTTCTTGCGCGGCTTTTCCACTGCCCCTATGATGCGCGCGCTTTAGGGACCCTCTGAACAAGTCTCACATGGCCGCGACAGCGGCTTTGCGGGATGGGATGCAAGGCGCGAGGCGAAATGCATGGTGGTTCCATACATGAGCTGAGCAACGTGGCAGACCACCTGCAAAGCCTTGTCCTGAAAGGTTGCGCCCCAATCGGGCGCTCGTTTCGTCAGGCTCCTTGGCATCGTAGCTATGGCTTTGAGCTGCGTCGGATCATCCCGATTGGGACGGCTTTGCTGCTCATGGAAGACTTGTTCAGAGGGTCCACAATGGCCGAATCGGGATGTAGCTCAGCTTGGTAGAGCACTGCCTTCGGGAGGCAGGGGCCGGAGGTTCAAATCCTCTCATCCCGACCATTTAACACATTGATAAATAACAACAAACTGAATTATACCGTTTTCTACTTCCTAGCCCGTATTCTCTGTAACAGCACCATAACAGCAGCAAGGGTCGATTTCAGGCCCAATTTAGCCTTGCTGTAAGTGCACTTTCGACCCAAAGTGGGTCTCCTGAAAAGCCAATCGCGGCGCTCCTTCGGTGGTCGATCATTGGTTTCAATATGCCTAAATGGAGAGATTATATGAAAAATTTTCTGGGACTTCTGATCGGCCTTGTGCTTATCCTGGGTGGCTGTGCGACGCCAAGTACATCGACGGGAATACTGACAGAGACTCTCCATGTTGCATTACCCCCTGGGGTCCCTAAAAGGGTTGGCGTAATATTTAGCGGACAGACTCCAGTTACTAATACATTCATAAAGAAAGCCAGTCATATTTGCGTATAGAGGCACGTTGGACATAGGAAGAAAGCTTTAACGGTTTCAGGCATTTTC
>QIFG01000067.1 GCA_003228735.1 Zetaproteobacteria bacterium | reverse complement strand
TGACCTTGCCTTCCGGCACCGAAATGGTGATGCCTGGCGACAATGTGTCGATGGACATCGAGCTGATCACGCCGATCGCCATGGACAAGGAACTGCGCTTCGCGATCCGCGAAGGCGGGCGGACCGTCGGCGCCGGCGTCGTAACCGAGATCGTTAAGTAATAATAGCTGGTATTCGGGGCGGTGGCGCATTAAGCTGCCGCCCCTTTTTTCACTGGAGACTATGATGCGTGAATTGCTGAGTTTGGCCTGCGAAAAGTGCAAGCGCCGCAACTACACCACAGACAAGAATAAACGCACCACGACCGAGAAGCTGAAGCTGCGCAAGTACTGTAATTCCTGTCATACGCATACCTTGCACACGGAAGCCAAGGTCTAGTGTCCTATCCCATAAAGTCGTTACCCCTCAGCGAGGCTGGACGGGATGTGCGGCAAGGCGCGCGAGCGCAGGACTGGCCGTGGCCAATTCGAGCAAGCGCAACGCCGCCGAACGCCCGTCCAGCCTCGCCCGAAGGGAGCCCCGCCAATGGACCAATGCGGCGTTGCGGCCCTTGCCAAGGGCATGCCATTGGCGGCGGGACGCGCCTTACCTTGGCCCATTGGCGGGGCTCTGAGGGACAACGAATTTATGGGGCAGGGCACTAGATGCAGGCCAGTAGCTCAATTGGTAGAGCACCGGTCTCCAAAACCGGGGGTTGGGGGTTCGAGTCCCTCCTGGCCTGCCAGCTTGCCAACGCGCCCAGCTGACCGGCGGATAGAGAGGAATCGTTTATGAGTCGCATTGCGGCCGTACAGAAATACATGCGCGAGGTGCAGATCGAAGCCAAAAAGGTCGTCTGGCCCGAGCGCAAGGAAACCGTACAGACCACATTGGTGGTCATGGTCATGGTCATCTTTGTAGCCCTGTTCCTGTGGCTGACGGATTCGATTCTTAGCTGGTTTGTGCAGAAGGTTATCTAGATGGCCAAGAACTGGTATGTCGTGCAAGTCTATTCGACGTTCGAGGATCGTGTCGTCGAGCAGTTGAAGGATCGCATTGAACGCTCCGGCGTATCTGACGGGTTTGGTGAAATCATGGTGCCGCGCGAAGAAGTGGTTGAGTTGAAGAAGGGACAGAAGATCACCTCCCAGCGCAAGTTTTTCCCGGGTTATATCCTGGTTGAAATGGAAATGAACGACGAAACATGGCACGTCGTCAAGGATACGTCGAAGGTCAGCGGCTTTTTGGGCAGTGGCGGCAAACCTCGCCCCATGCCCAGGCGCGAGGTCGAGGCCTTGTGCAAGCAGATCGAGGAAGGCGTGGAGCGCCCCAGGCAGAAGGTAATGTTCGACATTGGCGAAGCCATTCGCGTTATCGACGGACCGTTTGCATCGTTTAACGGTGTGGTCGAAGAAGTGATGGAAGACAAGGCCAAGCTGAAGGTCAGCGTTATGATCTTTGGCCGGCCAACACCCGTAGAACTCGACTATTCCCAGGTCGAGAAGGGTTAAGAGGAGAGGGAAATGGCTAAAAAAGTCGATAAACTCGTCAAATTGCAGGTACCAGCCGGTCAGGCCAATCCTGCACCGCCAGTCGGCCCCGCACTGGGCCAGGCCGGCGTCAACATCATGGAATTCTGCAAGGCGTTTAATGCCAGGACGCAGGATGCCGAGGCAGGTCTTCCCCTGCCTGTGGTGATTACCGTGTATGCGGATCGCTCCTTTGACTTCATCACGAAGACACCGCCGGCAGCCGTGCTGCTGAAAAAAGCCGCCAAAATCCAGAAAGGCAGTTCTGAACCAAACAAGGACAAGGTCGGTACGGTTTCCCGCGCCCAGGTTCGGGAAATTGCCGAGACCAAGATGCCCGATCTGAACTGTTACGATATTAATGCTGCCATGCGCATCGTCGAAGGCACGGCCCGCTCCATGGGTCTTGAAGTGGCGGAGGCTTAAGATGGCAAAAATGTCCAGGCGTATGCGGGAAGCCCGCGAGATTACCCCGAAAGAAGCTGTTTCATTGAAAGCTGCTGTGGAAGCTCTGCTGGCACAGCCTAAGGCCAAGTTCGATGAGTCCATTGATATAGCCGTCAAGCTGGGTGTAGACCCAAAGCATGCCGACCAGCTCGTGCGTGGCACCATCGCCCTGCCGAACGGCACGGGCAAGCAAGTCCGCATCGCCGTTTTCGCCAAGGGCCCCAAGGCCGAGGAGGCTGAAAAGGCGGGCGCTGACATCGTTGGCGCCGAAGACCTGGTAGAGAAGGTTCAAGGTGGTTTTATGGACTTTGATCGCGTGGTCGCCACACCGGACATGATGGCCCAGGTGGGCAAACTGGGACGCGTACTGGGGCCCCGCGGCCTGATGCCGAACCCGAAGCTCGGTACAGTCACGATGGATGTGGCCGCAGCCGTGGCTGCTATCAAATCGGGCCAGATCGAGGTGCGCGTCGATAAGGGTGGCGTGATACACGCCCCGGTCGGCCGCCGCTCCTTCGATGCGACTAAGCTGCTGGAGAATCTTAATTACCTGATCGACGAGTTAAACCGGATGAAGCCAGCTTCATCCAAGGGGCGCTACATGCAGCGCATGGTGGTTTCCTCCACCATGGGCGCTGGCGTTCGCGTCGACGTAACGAGCATATAAGGAATAGCCATTGGCCTGCAGCGGTATTTTGCCGTTGGAAGCCAAGGCTTAACAGACGATCCGTCCAAGACTGCGGGTGCCAATGATCGAAACTGATCGGCTTAATAGGTGCCCATCCCGCATAGATGGAGTTGCAACTTCCTTGCACGGATCGACAAGGGGGTAGATGTGAAGCGAGAAGACAAGCATAGCGTGGTTGAGAAACTGCATGCTGCCTGGCTGGAAGCAAATGCAGGCGTAGTCACCCACTATCGCGGCCTTACTGTGGCCGAGATGGGGGAATTGCGCCGTGGTTTGACCCAGGCCGGAGTGAGCATGCAGGTCGTCAAGAACACGCTGGCGCGGCGCGCAGCCGAAGGTACGGATTTTGCTATTGCTGAAGACCTGTTTTCGGGTCCTGTGGCGGTTGCCTATGGCTCAGAGCCGGTAGGCATGTCCAAAGCCCTGTCAGACTTTGCCAAACAGCATGAAGCACTGCAGATACTTGGCGGTGTGCTGGACGGCAAACGTATTGAAGCTGCGGATATCAAGGCCTTGGCAAGCTTGCCGTCACGCGAAGTCCTGCTGGCCAAGATGCTTGGCAGCATGCAGTCGACGATCAGTGGTTTTGTGCGGACATTGTCCGAGGTTCCGGCCTCGCTGGTGCGCACCCTGGCCGCTGTACGCGATCAGCGTCAGGCAGCCTGATCAACCGACTATCTACAACCTATTTTATAAAAATCGAAAATAAGCAAGAGGAGTTAAAACCATGGCAAAAGCATTAACAAAAGACGATTTGATTACAGCAATCGAAACCATGACGGTTCTTGAACTGTCTGAACTCGTATCCGCACTGGAAGAGAAGTTCGGCGTTTCCGCCGCTGCACCGGTAGCCGTTGCTGCTGCAGGACCTGCAGCAGGTGGCGAAGCTGCAGCCGAAGAGAAGACCGAGTTTGATGTCGTCCTGACTGAAGTTGGCGCACAGAAGATCAAGGTCATCAAGGTCGTGCGCGAAGTCACCGGTCTGGGTTTGAAAGAGGCCAAGGATGTGGTGGACAGTGCACCCAAGGCGGTCAAGGAAGGCGCGAGCAAGGAAGAGGCTGAGGAGATCAAGGCCAAGCTGGAAGAGCAGGGAGCTACTGTCGAGCTTAAGTAAACGTCAAATTGCGTTTTTCCGCACACATAGCAATCAATCCCCGGCAGTTTGAGACTGCCGGGGATTCCCTTTTTTCATAATAACGATTCCGCAGGCGCGAGGTCAGCATGAGCAAGCAACGATCTGTAAAACGTATTCGCAAGGACTTTGGCAGCATTACACCGGCGCTTTCCATGCCGAACATGCTGCAATTGCAGACCGGCTCCTACCGGGAGTTTATCGGTATTGGTGGTGGCGAAGAGGACGTCAATAATTCTCGTCTGGCCACCGTATTCCGCACTGTTTTCCCGATCAGGGATTACAGCGGCAATGCTGAGCTCGACTTTCTTTCCCTGGAATACACACCGCCGCGCTACGACCTGGATGAGTGCCGCCGCCGCGACATGACTTATGCTGTGCCGGTCAAGGTCAAGCTGCGCCTGACCATCTTTGATCAGGATTCGAGCAAGTCGGCGAAACGAAAGAACACGCGCACGGTGCGCGAGGTGCGCGATCAGACTGTCTACATGGGCGAAATCCCGCGCATGACCGAATTCGGTTCCTTTGTCATCAACGGCACGGAGCGCGTCATTGTATCGCAGATGCACCGTTCTCCCGGTGTTTTCTTCGATCACGACAGGGGCAAATCACATGCTTCCGGCAAGTTCCTGTTCAAGGCGCGTATTATTCCCTATCGCGGATCCTGGCTGGACTTCGAGTTTGACGCCAAGGACAAGCTGTTTTTCCGCATCGACCTGCGCCGCAAAATGCCGGCCGGTATCCTGCTCAAGGCACTTGGCCTGAGCACACAGGAAATTCTGGATCAGTTTTATGAGCGCCGCACCTTCCGCTTCGACAAGAAGGGGCTTCAGGTGCGCTTTGTGCCCGATCAGTTTCTCGGCAGCCGCGCCATCTCCACGGTCAAGGCTGGTGGCAAGCAGGTTGTGGCTGAAGGCAAGAAATTCACGCCGATGGCCATCAAACGCCTGCAGGAGACAAAAGTCGAGTGGCTTGATGTGCCGCTCGAATCCGCTATAGGCGAGGCCATTGCCGAGCCGATTGTCATTGAAGGCGGAGAAATTCTGCTGGATACCAATGACGAACTGACAGAAGAGAGCATTTCAGCCCTGCAGGGTGCAGGCATCAAGCAGTTTGACTGCCTGTTCGTCGGCGCTTTCCAGCGCGGCCCGTGGCTGGCCGACACATTGCGTCTGGATACGGTGCAGAGCAAGGAAGAGGCGCGGGTTGAAATCTACCGCATGATGCGCCCTGGCGAGCCGCCGACCGTGGAAACGGCCAGGAACCTGTTTGAATCGCTGTTCTTTGATGCCTCGCGCTATGACCTTTCCAAAGTCGGCAGGATGAAGCTGAACAGCCGTCTTGGTATCAGCAATGAGGCCGTGCCGCTGGATCAGGGCACGTTGCGCAAAGAGGACATTCTCAAGACGCTGGACACACTGCTCGAACTGCGCGACGGCATCGGCGAGGTGGATGACATTGACCATCTCGGCAACCGCCGTATTCGTTCCGTCGGTGAACTGCTGGAAAATCAGGTTCGTATCGGCCTGATCCGCATGGAACGCGCCATTCGTGAGCGCCTGAGTTCGGCAGATTTGAGCGAAGTGATGCCGTCGGACGTGGTTAACGCCAAGCCGCTGATCGCCTCTGTGCGCGAGTTCTTCGGCTCCTCGCAACTGTCACAATTCATGGATCAGACCAACCCGCTTTCCGAGGTGACTCACAAGCGCCGCCTGTCCGCGCTGGGCCCGGGCGGCTTGTCGCGCGAGCGGGCAGGCTTTGAAGTACGCGACGTGCACCCCACCCATTATGGGCGTCTGTGCCCGGTGGAAACGCCGGAAGGCCCGAATATCGGCCTGATCAACTCGCTGGCCTGCTTCGCCAAGGTCAACGACTTCGGCTTTATCGAGACACCCTACCGCAAGGTGGAAAAGGGCAAGGTGACCGATGAGGTTGTGTATCTGTCGGCCATCGAGGAAGGCAAGCTGGTGATTGCGCAGGCCAACGCCCTGGTCGATGCCAAGGGCCGCTTTACCGCTGATCTGGTGCAGTGCCGCCAGGCCGGTGAATTCATCATGGCGCCGCCTTCCGACATCAACTATATGGACGTATCGCCGTCGCAGGTGGTCTCCACCTCTGCCGGCCTGATTCCGTTTCTGGAGCACGATGACGCCAACCGCGCGCTCATGGGTTCGAACATGATGCGGCAGGCCGTACCTCTGCTGAAGACAGAGAAGCCGCTTGTCGGCACCGGCATGGAGCAGGCAGCAGCACGCGATTCCGGTGTTGTCATGGTGGCGCGCCGCAGCGGCGTGGTGGAACGTGTTGACGGCAGCCGTATTGTCATCCGTGTCGACGAGAAAGAGCAGGTTGAGGGCGAGCCGGGCGTGGATATCTACCGCCTGTTCAAGTACCGCCGCTCCAACCAGAACACCTGTTTTAACCAGACTCCACTGATCAAGGTAGGCGATACCGTAGTCAAAGACGATATTATCGCCGATGGCCCGTCCACCGATCTGGGCGAGTTGGCGCTGGGACGCAATGCGCTTGTCGCCTTCATGCCCTGGCGCGGCTACAACTTCGAGGACGCTATCGTCATCTCCGAAAAAGTTGTGCGTGAGGATGTGTTTACCTCGGTGCATATTGAGGAGTTCGAGAGCGTGGCGCGCCAGACCAAGCTGGGCGATGAGGAAATTACCCGCGACATCCCGAACGTTGGTGAAGAAGCCCTACGGCATCTGGATGACTCCGGCATTGCGCGTATCGGCGCAGAGGTAAAGGCCGGCGATATCCTTGTCGGCAAGATCACGCCGAAAGGCGAAACGCAGCTGTCCCCGGAAGAAAAACTGCTGCGCGCCATCTTCGGTGAAAAGGCTACCGATGTGCGTGATACAAGCTTGCGTGTCAAACCTAGCGATGACGGTGTTGTCGTCGACGTACAGGTCTTTACGCGCCGTGGCGACGAAAAAGATGAGCGGGCCAATTCCATTGAAGAAGCCGAGGTCGAGCAGCTTTATCAGGACAAGGAAGACGAACGCCGCACCCTTGAGGGTAATGTGATTGCCCGTCTGAGCGCCCTGCTCACCGGCAAGAAGGCGGCCAAGGCGGCTGGCCTGAAAAGTGGCGCAGCCATCACCAAGGAATACCTGGACGGCCTGAAGCTCAAGCCACTTTCGGCCATCTCCGTGCAGGACGATAAGGCAAACGCACAGATTGCCAGCCTTCTCGAAAACATGGATAAGGAGCGCGCCAAGCTCGAATCCCGCTTTGAAGAAAAGGTGACCAAGGTGCGGGAAGGCTCCGAGTTGCAGCCTGGCGTCATCAAGGTGGTCAAGGTCTTCCTGGCAGTGAAACGCAAGCTGCAGCCGGGCGACAAGATGGCTGGGCGGCACGGCAACAAGGGCGTGATTTCGATTGTCGTGCCGGAAGAGGACATGCCGTTCACCGAGGATGGTACCCCGGTTGATATCGTACTCAATCCACTGGGCGTACCATCACGTATGAACCTCGGACAAATCTTCGAGATTCATATGGGCTGGGCCGGCCACGGGCTGGGCCAGAGAATCGAGAGGCTTGTCGCTGCCAACGCCAAGCAGGACGAGATCAAACAACTGCTTCTGGATATCTACGAGGAAGACGCGGACGCCTGCGGGATGATCCGGGCCATGAAGAAGGCCGAACTCAATGAGTTGACCGACAACCTGAAAGCAGGCGTACCCATCGCCTCCCCCGTCTTTGACGGCGCCAAGGAGACTCATATCCGCAAGATGCTGAGGCTTGCCGGCCTGCCAGAATCCGGCCAGGCGCAGCTTTACGACGGCAAGACGGGTGAGGCTTTCGACCATCCGGTTACCATCGGCTGCATGTACATGCTGAAGCTGCATCATCTCGTGGATGAAAAGATTCACGCCCGCTCTACAGGCCCATACTCCCTGGTCACCCAGCAGCCGCTGGGCGGCAAGGCGCAGTTCGGCGGCCAACGCTTTGGTGAAATGGAGGTCTGGGCCCTGGAGGCCTACGGCGCCGCCTACACCCTGCAGGAAATGCTGACCGTGAAATCGGACGACGTAATGGGCCGCACCAAAATGTACGAGTCCATCGTGCGTGGAGATATGAGCTTCGATGCGGGCATCCCCGAATCGTTCAACGTCATGACCAAGGAACTCAATGCCCTGGGCATTGATATTGCGCTGGTGAAGAAGCCCAGCGCTGAGCCGGAGGCTTAAGAAATGCAAGAACTTCTGAGAATGTTCCAACGGCCGAGCAGCATCGAGGAATTCGATGGCCTGCGCGTCGGCCTTGCCAGCCCCGAGAAAATCCGCTCCTGGTCTTTCGGCGAGGTCAAGAAGCCCGAAACCATTAATTACCGCACCTTCAAGCCGGAGCGGGACGGCCTATTCTGCGCCAAGATTTTCGGCCCGATCAAGGATTACGAGTGCCTGTGCGGCAAGTACAAGCGCCTGAAACACCGCGGCGTGGTCTGCGAAAAGTGCAGCGTTGAGGTGATCCAGTCCAAGGTTCGCCGTGAACGCATGGGCCATGTCCAGCTGGCTGCACCCGTGGCGCACATCTGGTTTTTGAAAAGCCTGCCGTCGCGCATCGGCCTGCTGCTGGACAAGACGCTGAAGGAGTTGGAGCGCATCCTTTACTTCGAGTCCTATGTCGTGCTCGATCCGGGCCTGACGAGCCTTGAGCAGTATCAGGTTCTGACCGAGGAAGAGTACCTCGAGGCCTTTGACGAATATGGCGAAGAGTTCCGCGCCAGCATGGGCGCAGAAGCCCTGCGCGAAATGCTCAAGGACATCGACCTCGAAGAGGAACGCACCAGCCTGCGCGCCCAGATCGGCGCGACCAAAGCCGAAACCAAGCTGGCCAAACTGACCAAGCGCCTGAAAACGGTTGAGGCAATCATCGATTCCGGTAACCGTCCCGAGTGGATGATTCTGGAAGTTATTCCGGTGTTGCCACCGGAACTCAGGCCGCTGGTGCCGCTTGATGGCGGACGTTTCGCCACCTCAGATCTGAACGATCTGTACAGGCGCGTCATCAACCGCAACAACCGCCTGCGCCGCCTGCTGGAGTTGAATGCGCCGGAGATCATCACGCGCAATGAAAAGCGCATGCTGCAAGAATCCGTCGACGCCCTGTTTGACAACGCGCGCCGCGCCAAGCCGATTACCGGCAATAACCGCCGCCCGCTGAAGTCGCTGTCCGACATTATCAAGGGCAAGCAGGGGCGCTTCCGCCAGAACCTGCTCGGCAAGCGCGTCGATTACTCCGGCCGTTCCGTCATCGTTGTCGGTCCCGAGCTGAAACTGCATCAGTGCGGCCTGCCCAAGAAGATGGCGCTGGAGCTGTTCAAGCCGTTCATCTACCACAAGCTGGAGGCACGCGGCATGGCCACCACCATCAAGGCGGCTAAAAAGCTCGTGGAGCAGGGCATCCCGGAAGTCTGGGACATCCTGGCCGAGGTGATCGACCAGCACCCGGTCATGCTCAACCGCGCACCGACGCTGCACCGCCTGGGCATCCAGGCCTTTGAGCCGCTGCTGATCGAGGGCAAGGCCATTCAATTGCACCCGCTCGTTTGTACGGCCTTTAACGCCGACTTCGACGGAGACCAGATGGCTGTGCATGTGCCGCTCTCCATTGAGGCGCAGACCGAGGCACGCGCCCTGATGATGGCGACCAACAACATCCTGTCTCCATCCACTGGCAAGCCAGTGATCGTGCCAACACAGGATATCGTGTTGGGCATCTACTACATGACGCGCGAGCGTCCCTTCCGTAAGGGAGAGGGCATGGTGTTTTCCTCGCCGGATGAGGTAATGCGCGCCCTGGAAGAGAACTATCTCGAGCTGCATACCCGCATCCACTGCCGCATCCGCGGCAAAAGGGAGGAAACCACGACGGGTCGCGCCATCCTCTCCACGATTCTGCCCGAGCAGATGCCGTTCTCCAGCGTCAACCGTGAACTGACCAAGAAGGAAGTCGGCAAGCTGATCGAAGACAGCTACCGGCTGGCCGGCAACAAAGCCACAGTCCTGCTGGCCGATCGTATGATGGTCATGGGCTATACCTATGCCACCAAGTCCGGCGTCTCGTTTGCCCTGGACGACGTCGTGATCCCAGGCAACAAGGCCACGATGGTCGAAACAACGGAAGCACAAGTAGTGCAGGTACAACAGCAATATGCCGATGGCCTGATTACCGCCGGTGAGCGCTACAACAAGGTTGTGGACTTGTGGACGCATACAACAGAGTCGGTGGCGCGGGCCATGATGGATAACCTGACCAGTGAGGAAGTGAGCTCCGCCGACGGCAAAAAGAAGGAATCCACCAAGACCTTCAACCCAGTATTCATGATGGCCGATTCCGGCGCCCGTGGTTCCGCCCAGCAAATCAGACAGCTGGCCGGTATGCGCGGCCTGATGGCCAAGCCTGATGGCTCAATCATCGAGACCCCGATTACGGCCAACTTCCGCGAAGGCCTGACCGTGCTGCAGTACTTCATCTCGACGCACGGCGCCCGCAAGGGTCTGGCCGATACGGCGCTGAAAACCGCAAACTCCGGTTACCTTACCCGCCGTCTGGTGGACGTGGCGCAGGATGCCGTGATCCGCATACAGGATTGCGGCACCAAGAAGGGCATTACGATGACAGCCATGGTCGAGGGAGGCGAGATCATTGAGCCAATCTCCGAGCGTGTGCTGGGACGTGTGCTGGTGGAGGCTGCCTGTGATCCGATTTCCGGCGAGGAGATTGCTCCGGCCGGCGCCATGCTGAACGAGGAACTGGTCGAAAAACTCGACTCAGTGGGTGTTGAGAGCATGCTTATCCGTTCGGTGCTTACCTGTGAAGCCGAAGAAGGCGTCTGCGCCGCCTGTTACGGGCGCGATCTGGCCCACGGCACACCCGTCAGCATCGGCGAGGCAGTGGGTGTGATTGCCGCGCAATCTATCGGCGAGCCAGGCACACAATTGACCATGCGCACCTTCCACGTTGGCGGCACCGCTTCGCGCTCTGCCGAACAGGCGCATGTTGAAGCCAAATTCAGCGGCGAATTGAAACTGGATCATGCCGTCACCGTGCTCGACCAGGATGGTGCGGATGTCATCATCAACCGGCATACCGAAGCCATTATCCTCGAAAAGGGCAAAGAAAGGGAACGCCACCGCATTCCGTATGGCGCACGCCTGCGTCTGCACGATGGAGCCAAGGTCAAGGCCGGCCAGATTCTGGCGGACTGGGATCCATACACCATGCCGTTTATCGCCGAGATCGCCGGTCGGGTACGCTATGTGGACCTTGATGAGGGCCGCACCATGCGCGAACAGACCGACGAGGTAACCGGACTGTCCAATCGCGTGGTCATACAGGCGTCCGATGTGCGCAAGGTTGCCCTCAGGCCGCAGTTGCAACTCGTCGATCCGAAGGATCCTGAAGGCGACCCCATCATGCTGCCACGCACCAATGTGCCGGCACGTTACTTCCTAGCGCCGGGCGCCATCCTAAATGCCGACGACGGTGAGGAAGTGAAAGCCGGTGAAGTACTGGCGCGCATTCCGCGTGAGACGTCGAAAACCAAGGATATCACGGGCGGCCTGCCGCGCGTGGTGGAATTGTTCGAGGCCCGCAAGCCGAAAAGCCTGGCCTTTATTTCCTCTATCGACGGCTCTGTTTCCTTCGGCAAGGATATTCGTGGCAAGCGCCGCGTTTACATCAATCCGGACGATGGTTCGGATGCCGTGGAATACCAGATTCCGAAGGGCAGTCACATCACCGTTCAGGAAGGCGACCGCGTGCGCAGGGGTGAGCGTCTGATGGAAGGCTCCCCGGCCCCGCAGGACATCCTGAGCGTGCTCGGTATCGAAACGCTGGCGAAATACCTGACTGATGAAGTGCAGGAGGTCTACCGTCTGCAGGGCGTGAAGATCAACGATAAGCACATCGAAGTCATTGTGCGCCAAATGATGCGCAAGGTGCACATCCTTGATCCCGGCTCCTCGGCATTTATCGGTGGCGAGCAAGTCGAGCGCAAGTATGCCCTGGCCGTCAATCGTGAACTGGAGGCGGAAGGCAAGGCTCCGGCTGTATTCGAACCGGTGCTGCTGGGCATCACCAAGTCTTCGCTGTCCACGGACTCGTTCATTTCCGCCGCCTCCTTCCAGGAGACGACGCGTGTCATTACCGAGGCCGCACTGGCGGGCAAGGTGGACTGGCTGAACGGGCTGAAGGAAAACGTGGTGCTCGGACGCCTGCTTCCTGCCGGCACCGGCTTTGCCACAGCCTTTGTGCCCAAGACTCCAGCGGAAGAAAAAGCTGCTGCAGAGCTTGCAGAAGCTGCAGAAGCCAAAGCACTTGCAAAGGCTGAAGCAGCCAAGGCAGAAGCGGAAGCCACCGAGGACGCAAGTCCGGAAGCGGCGGACGAAGCCGCCTAAGCAACAAGCCAAGCAGCACCAAACAAAAAAGGCGCCTTCGGGCGCCTTTTTTATTACCTTGCCTATACGAATATCAGGCCAGAAATTGATTAATGCAGCGCACCTGCCGGCGCCCCGTTCTGGACTTACCTTACGGCTGACCGGGCTTAGCCCCTTCACGCGTTACGGCTTCGACGAATGCGCTGCCGGACTGGATGATCTCAACTGATTTGGTAGTGATGATAGCCGCACGGAGGGCCTTGCCGCTACAGCAAGAAAGACCCAGCAATATGACTGTAAGCAGCGTGGCTCCGAGTATCTGGCGGGCCAGTCCAGTCGTACCTGCCATGCCCTACAGACTCGTGCCTTTATGAAACTTCCAGGTTAACACGCACTTAGGCCAGCAGTTGATTGATGCGGCGCACGAAGGCCGCCGGGTCTTTGAGCTGGCCGCCCTCACTCAGCACGGCCTGATCGAACAGCACCTCGGAAAGATCGGCGAGCTTTTCCTTGCTGCGCATCTTCTTCATCTTGGCGACCAGCGGATGCTCCGGGTTGATTTCCAGGATCGGCTTCAACTCCGGCGCCTCCTGGCCCGCCTCCTTCATGATGCGCTCCAGGTTCGTGCTCATGTCAAACTGATCCGAGATCAGGCAGGCCGGGGATTCGGTCAGGCGGTTCGTTGAGCGCACCTCCTTGACCCTGTCGCCAAGCACACCCTTGATCTTCGCAATCAGCGGCTCGACATCCTTGGCCTTGGCCTCCTTCTCTTCCTTATCCTTACCCTTTTCGCCGCCAACGCCGGAGAGATCAAGCTCGCCCTTGCTGACCGATACGAGCTGCTTACCGTCGAACTCGGTCATGTGTCCGGTCAACCATTCGTCTATGCGGTCGTGCAGCAGCAGCACCTCAATGCCCTTTTTCCGAAAGATTTCGAGATGCGGGCTGTGGCTGACCGCAGCCAGGGATTCGCCGGTCACGTAGTAAATCTTCTCCTGACCCTTGGCCATGCGGCCAACATAATCCGTCAGCGACACCGTCTGTGCCTCGCCTTCGTCATGGGTGGAATTAAAGCGCAACAGCTTCGCAATCTGCTCACGATTAGCGAAGTCCTCGATAACGCCTTCCTTCATGGCGTTGCCGAATTGCTTCCAGAAGCTTGCGAAGTCCTCTGCCTTGTCCTTGGCCATCTCTTCGAGCAGACCGAGCACGCGCTTGGTGGCGCCCTTCTTCATCGCGTCGATGGCCGGGCTGTGTTGCAGGATTTCACGCGACACATTCAGCGGCAAATCGCTGGAGTCCATCACACCACGCACAAAACGCAGGTAGCGCGGCATCAACTCCTCGGCCGACTCCATGATGAACACGCGGCGCACGTAGAGCTTCACGCCATGGCGCGCCTCCGCACTCCACAAATCAAACGGCGCGGTCTTCGGCAAATACAGCAGCAGCGTGTACTCGTATTTGCCCTCAAGCCGGTTATGCAGGTGGGCCATCGGCTCCTCAAACTCGTGCGCCACATGCTTGTAGAAGCTCTCGTACTCCTCATCCGTGATCTCGCTCTTGGGCCGCGTCCACAAAGCCGAAGCCTGGTTGATGGTCTCGATCTCACCCTTTTTCTCTTCGTCCTCGCCTTCTCCCTCAGCCTCGGCCTGCATCTGGATGGCAAACGGGATGTGATCGGAGTATTTGTGGATGATGTTCTTCAGCCGGAAGGATTCGAGGAACTCGTCCTCGCCTTCCTTGAGATGCAGCACGACCTCTGTACCGCGCCTGGGCGCATCAACGGTTTCCAGCGAGTATTCGCCCTCGCCAGAAGATTCCCAGCGCACGCCGTGCTCCGGCCCGAGGCCTGCGCGCCGCGTCGTCAGCGTCAACTTGTCAGCGACGATGAATGAGGAATAGAAGCCAACGCCAAATTGCCCGATCAGATGTGCATCCTGGGCCTGGTCGCCGGTCAATGATTTCAGGAACTCGCCGGTGCCGGACTTGGCGATGGTGCCGATGTTGTCGATTACTTCCTGGCGGTTCATGCCGATGCCGTTGTCGCGCACGGTGATCGTGCGGGCTTCCTTGTCGATGCCAATGAATACGTTCAACTCGGAGTCATCCTCGAACAGCGCATCGTCGGAAAGCGCCTCGAAGCGCAGCTTGTCGGCCGCATCTGATGCATTCGAGATCAACTCGCGCAGGAATATCTCCTTGTTCGAATACAGCGAGTGAATCATCAGATCGAGCAACTGCTTGATCTCGGTCTGGAACGATAGTGTTTCCTTGTGCGCTTCGGTCATGGGTTTTCCTTTTATAAACTATAAATTTAAGAATGGCGCATTGTCAGGACTTGGCCCGCTTTTTCAAGGCCTAAGAAGAAAAACGGACTCCCAGCCCGAACAAATACGGCGTTAAGCGAAAAGGCTGATTGTATCCTGATTGCGAATGACTGCTTTTCACAAAGCAGGCAACTAGCTTCATTTAGCAAATGCGCGGGAGTTGTTCTCCTGCCAGCCAGTCCACGATGCGGTTGCCGCCAAGGCCGGTCTGCATCTGCACAAAGTTATGCTCATCCTCAATAACCTCGCCGATGATGGCGGCATCCCTGCCAAGCGGATGCGCCCGCATCGCCTTCAATAACCTTTCCGCATCTTTTTTCGGGCATATCGCCACAAGCTTGCCTTCATTGGCGACATAGAGCGGATCAAGACCCAGCAGTTCGCAGGCCGCACGCACCTCCGGCCTGAACGGAATATCTGCCTCGCGCAATTTGATGCCAACGCCGGACTGGCCTGCCAGCTCGTTCAATGTCGCAGCAAGCCCACCACGTGTCGGGTCGCGCATGCAGTGGATGCCGGGCACGGCTTTCACCATATCCGCCACCAGGCCGTGCATGGCGGCAGAATCAGATTTGATCGTGGTTTCAAACTCCAGGTTTTCCCGTTTGGACATCACCGCCACGCCGTGATCTCCAATCGTGCCGTTGAGAAGAACCACATCGCCCGGCCTGGCATGATCTCCTGAGATATCCACGTCCTCGGGCACCATGCCGACACCTGCCGTTGTGATGAAGATGCCGTCTGCCGCACCTCTCGGCACCACCTTGGTATCGCCGGTGACGACCGGAACACCCGCCTGTTTTGAAGCCGCGCCCATGCTGGCAACGATCTCGTCCAAGAGCTTTAACGGCAAGCCCTCTTCCAGCACAAAGGCGGCAGAAAGGTATAAGGGTACGGCCCCGGACATGGCGACATCGTTGATCGTGCCATGTACGGACAGCGAGCCGATATCGCCGCCTGGAAAGAACAGCGGCGAGATCACATAGGCGTCGGTCGTCATCACCATGCGGCCCTTGTCGACTGGGAACTGCGCCTGATCGTTGCCCTGCCTCAGCAGGTCATTATCAAAGTACTTAACGAACATGTCTTCGATGAGTTGGGCCATGGCGCGGCCACCACTGCCATGCGTCATATCCACACAACCATGTTTCAAATCAAGCGGCGAATGATACCGCCTGCTCATACCGCCACCTGTCCCTGATGCATCATCATTCTCCTGACATTGCCAGCTTCAGGCGGTTACCAGTATCCAGACGCCAATACTGGCCATAGCTGCGCCGCTTGCCTGCAACCAGCGCATGCCATTCTGTTTGCAGCAAGCGGCGATGAGCATGCCCAGGGCATGCAATGAGGCGGTCGTGGTTACGAACCCAATACCGTACATCCAGGGATTGGCCGTGAGCGGGAGTTCAAGGCCATGCGCATGGCCGTGGAAAACGGCAAACAGGGCCACCAGGATCGCTCCGGCCAAGGTGGGCAGACGTACCATGAAGGCCAGTAGCAACCCGAGCACGATCACCGATACTTCTATGCCCGGCTCGATCATGGGCACATGCACCCCCGCCATCGCCAATGCGGCACCAATGGCGGTGGCAAGAACAAATGCCAGGGGAATGGCCCATGCATTGCGGCCGGCGGTGTGCATAGCCCACATGCCGACGGCAATCATGGCAAGCAGGTGATCGATTCCGATCAAGGGATGGCCAAGACCCTGGATAAGACCGGCGCCATGGGCGCCAAAAGTGTGGGCGCTGGCAATTGTAGCCGTGAGCATGCCAATAGCGCCAAGCAGGGTGGAACATAGCAGTTTGTTTCGCATCATCATTTACTCCATCTTTCTAATATACTAATACCTTCATAAATAAAGCCCGCGGATTCAATTCGTAAGTGCAACTTTGTTGAGAGTTTGAAAGAGCAAGCTGCGGTAGCAGTCTTGCGCTTTTCAGACACGACTCATCAA
>QIFG01000007.1 GCA_003228735.1 Zetaproteobacteria bacterium | reverse complement strand
CCGAATCCGTGTCTCATCCATCTGTACCAGCATCCCCCTATGCTGGACAGACTCATCTCATTTTCAGACGCATTTCATATTGGAAAAGGCTGGGGCTGGCGCGAATGCCTCTAGTGTGTAACATCATCAGTTATACGGTTTAATAAGATATCCGCACAGGAGGCTGTATGTTTGGACTCGGATTCCCAGAGTTGCTGATTATTTTAGTAATCATTCTAGTTATTTTCGGAGCAGGGAAACTGCCTCAGGTTGGCGAAGCTCTTGGCAAGGGATTGAATAAATTCAAGGGAGCCATGGACGATAAGCCAGCAACAAGCGAAACAATTGCTGAATCTTCATCCAAAGCACCAGCAGAGCCATCTGCCCCCAGTAGCGCTGAAGCCAAAAAAGAAGATCCCAAAGAAACCTGATCACGACGGTCGGGCGTAGTTATGTTCGGAATAGGTCTTCCTGAGTTCATCATTATTGCTCTGCTCGTTGTCATTGTCGTGGGGCCGGAGCAGTTGCCGGATGTGATGCGTAAGGGCGTGGCTTTTGTGCGGGAGGCGCGCCGTCACCTCTCGGAGATTAAAGATGCAGTTGACCAGCAGACGGCGTCAATTAAAGAACCTCTGCAAGACATCCAGAAAGAGATCAGAAACGATTTTGCCGAATCTGATCTTAAAGAGACTGATGAGAAGTCCGGCACTGATCGCGGGGACGGTAAATCTTGAACGGGGAAACAGAATCTGGCCTGACCGATCACCTGCGGGAATTGCGCAACCGTCTTATGAAAGCGGTGTTTTGTCTTTTTCTCGGATTTGCGGCTTGCTATGCGGGATCAGCCACCCTGATGGATTGGGTTGTAGCCCCATTGAAATCGCAACTGGGTGCGGACGTGCCGATGATTTTCATCGGTCTGCCGGAGGTTTTTTTCGCTCACCTGAAAGTATCGTTTGTTGCAGCCTTGTTTATTACCAGTCCATATGTGCTTTTTCAGGTCTGGAGCTTTGTTGCGCCCGGCCTTTACCGGAATGAACGCCGTACTTTTATGCTCTTCATGATCAGTTCAGTTTTCCTGTTTGTGCTTGGTGGTGTGTTTGCCTATGCCTTCGTTATGCCGCTGGCATTCAAGTTTTTCCTGGGTTTTGCAACCCCGGATTTGGTGGCATACCCAACCATGCAACTCTATGTCAGCCTCGTATTGCGGTTGGCAGTCGCCTTTGGCCTGGCCTTTGAGGTGCCGCTTGTCTGCGTGCTTCTGGTTAAAATGGGTATCATGACGTGTGATTCCATGGCTCAGAAGCGCCGCTGGGTGCTGGTCGGCGCCTTTGTTGTCGGCTCCATCCTCACCCCTCCTGATGTGATTTCGCAGGTGATGCTGGCTGTGCCCATGTACCTGCTGTTTGAGCTTGGCTTGTTTGTTGCGCGCAGATTTGAGAAGGATGAATATGTCGAAGCGGCCAGCGAGTAAGGCGCGGGCCGTTAATGTCCAGCCGCGACGAGAAACTGGTCATGGCGCCGGAAGAGGCTCGTGCCTTCCGGCTGGCACAATGAGGTTGCTGATACGTTGAAACTGAAGGTACTGCCGCAACCGGATATTTTTTTACGCCTAATGCCGGGTTTTGCGCAGGCACAGACCCTGGAATTGCTGCTCAGCCGCATCTTTACCCCAGACCGGCTTGAGCGGCTGCAGCCACTTGCAGACAAGCGCCTTTTGTTTTGCACGCCCGGCCGTGAGCTTGAACTGCTCATGTGCGTAGATGGCCGTGGGATTCACATCCTGCCGATCAGGGGGGAAGTTCCGGATGTCACCATCCGTGGCGATCTGGCGGCACTCACCGCGCTATGTCTGGGTCTGGAAGATAGCGATACGCTGTTCTTTTGCCGGCGTCTGCTGTTGACCGGCGATACTTCCACCGGCCTGTTATTCAAGAATATCCTGGCCAACCTGGACTTCGATCTGCACGACGAGTTGGAGCAGCATCTGGGCAAGCGGGTGGCGGATATGCTTTGGCGTACGGCGGAGCAGGCTGTGAGTGTGGTTGAGAGGCTGGATCAAAGCCTTGCCAGTACCGGTGTGGCGCTTGGCGAGCGTTTCGGTCTGGTATCAGCCGAGAGGGCGCAGTCCCTGGAGACCGAGATTTCCAAAATGCATGAGATGCAGGCGAAGCTTCAATCCGGGCTTGAACGGCGCAGGCCAGGACGGCTCGCATCCACATGAATCCGGGTCGAGAGAAACCGGAACTCGTATGCCCGGCTGGCAATCTGCCGGCGCTGAAGGCGGCCGTGGATGCAGGTGGCGACACTGTCTATCTGGGCTTTCGCAATGTCTCCAATGCGCGCAATTTCGAGGGGCTTAATTTCAGCCGTGAAGAGGCGAAGGAGGGCATCCTCTATGCGCATGCCCGCGATTCGCGTGTGTTCGTAGCAGTGAACACCTCACCCAATTCGCACGATATTTCTCCCTGGACTTCATCGATTGATATGGCATCGGAGCTGGGAGCAGACGCCGTCATTCTCGCTGATATCGCTCTACTGGATTACGCGAAGAAGCACCATCCCGGTCTGCGCCGCCACCTTTCCGTACAGGCCAGTGCCGGCAATTATGAGGCATTGAACTTTTATGCGCGCGAATTCGGCATCAAACGCGCTGTTATGCCTCGGATTGTGACGTTGGATACGATCTGCGACATCCACGCCAAAACCTGTGTTGAAATTGAGATATTCGTCTCCGGTGGGCTTTGTGTTATGGCCGAGGGACGCTGCTGGCTGTCTTCATATGTGACCGGCGATTCGCCCAACATGAATGGCGTATGTTCACCCGCGCATGCTGTGCGCTTTGAGGAGGAAAACGACTCGCTGGAGGTGAAGCTGGACGGAGTACTCATCAACCGTTTTGCCCCGGGAGAGCCCGCCGCTTATCCAACGCTGTGCAAGGGACGTTTCGAGGCTTGTGGCATGCAGGGACATGTAATGGAGGATCCATATAGTCTGAATGCATTGGAGATGTTGCCTGATATTTTCGCTGCAGGCGTGCGTGGGCTGAAGATCGAGGGCAGACAGCGCAGCAAGCATTATGTGCGTACGGTGGTATCCATCTGGCGTGCGGCAGTGGATGCCTGTGCGGCTGATCCTGATGCCTATCAGGCCAGGGCGGAATGGATGACCGGGCTGGATGCGATGAGTGAGGGAGGCGCACACACCACCGGCGCCTATGTGGATGAATGGCGGTGAATTGCAATCAGTCCATGAAAATTGCTGTCGGGCCAGTGCTGTTCGGCTGGCCGGAGGCAAAGATTCGTGAATTCTACCTGGCGCTGGCTAAAGAAGGCAGTGTGGACATTTATTATCTTGGTGAAGTGGTTTGCTCCAAGCGCAGCATCTCAGGCGTTATCTGGCAGATTGATCTGGCTCGGGAGTTGCGGGGATATGGCAAGGAGGTGGTGCTCTCTACCCTGGCCATGCCGACCGTAGAGGCAGAGTTGCAATCCATCCGCGACCTGGTCGCGGCCGCCAAGGCGATGGATATCAAGATCGAGGCTAATGACGTGGCCGCCGTAGCCATTGCTTCTGAGGCTGGCCTCAGCTTTGTCGCCGGCCCGCATTTGAATATCTACAACCACGGCATGCTTGAACAGATGTGCCGGCAAGGTGCGGAACGGGCGGTGCTTTCCTTGGAACTGCCGGCAATGGATATCGCCGCCATCATCGGCGATACGCAGATTCAGGTGGAATATTTTGCGCATGGCAAGCTGCCACTGACCTTTTCCGCACGCTGCTATACGGCCCGTGCAGAAGGTTTGAGTAAACGTGAATGCCGGCATGTATGCTTCCTCTATCCGGACGGGCTGGAGATGCGTTGCCTGGATGGGGAGGGTTTTGCCACCATCAATGGCATCCAGATCATGTCACAACGTCCCTTTACGGCTCTCAATCACATGTCCGATCTTGCCGGTATGGGGGTGGATATCCTGCGTGTTTCCCCGCAGGCCTCTGGTATGAGTGATGTCATCGCGCACTTCCGGTCAGCCATGGATGGCGCGATGGCGGCTCGTGATGCCTTGTTTGCCATGAGTGACGGACGGGACCCTGGCAGCACATTTTGCAACGGTTATTATCACGGCCGCCAAGGGCGGCTGTGGATCAAGGCATAAGGCCATGTCCGGATTCATCTTCAGCTTCGGTGATTACCTGAAACAAGGCTTTGTCCTGCGCACGTAAAAGGTGACGGTCAATACCGCTCTTGGTTGTCCCAACCGGGATAGCGGCAATCCAGAGTATCCAGCATCAGTCTGGTTTGCCTGCATGTCGAATGGAGAAGAGTGGGAATGGCAGGAGTGATTGCAGGGGCAAGCCAGAATCCCTAACATCCGCCGCCTTGAACGGAAGGGTGGCTGAGCGGTTGAAAGCACCGGTCTTGAAAACCGGCAAAGGGAGACCTTTCGTGGGTTCGAATCCCACCCCTTCCGCCAGACACGAATGAAGGATGTGGTTATTTATTGAAGGAATGGGGTGGGCGAGTCCCGCCCCTTCTTCTATATAAACGTGCAGGTGCAATCACGGTTTATTTTGCTACCATGCGCGGCCAATTCGGAGAGATGGCTGAGTGGTCGAAAGCGGCACCCTGCTAAGGTGTTATACGGGTTACCGTATCGAGGGTTCGAATCCCTCTCTCTCCGCCAGTTGTTATGATAGTTTGTTTGGCATAGAGAGGGATGAGAACCCGAGAAGAGGGTTTGACAAATTCCCCGCAGTGGGATTTGAACGCCACTGGTGGCGGCCCGAAGGGCGAAGGGCAAAGCCCTGAGTTATCCCTCTCTCCGCCAGTTTAAAAGTCACAAATAGAGAGTGCCTGACTGATTATATGAGAAAAGTAGAAAATAAGGTTCCATGTACAGGGTTGAACACCGACAGAACCCTGGGGGACTCAGGGCAGGGCACTCGGAGACGCTCCTTGCTCTTTGTGGCGATGGCAGCATGCCTGCTGCTCAGCAGTTGCGGCAGTGACGAATCGCAGATTCATTGGCAACTGCCGCTAACGCCGCCTGATGATCCGCATGGCGCTCAGCAAGCCCAACCATTGCCGGAGTGGGTAGCAGGCCGACAGGGCAGCGTACACCTCATGCTGTTACAGATCAGTACAGCCCGCACTTTTGAGTTTGACATTGCCATGGGCGAGGTAACCGAGCAGCAAGGCGTGAATATAAGCCTGCTGGGCCTGAGCGCCAATCTTCGGCTAAAGGCAGGGACTTACATCGAAGATGAAAATGTGCATAATCCCGCCGCTTACGTGGAGGTCAGTGAAAAGGGCAAGCTGATCTACCGCGGCTGGCTGTACCAGGAGTTTCCTGAACTGTTTGGGCCAGACAGCCCAAACTGGAAGCTGTGGCTGAAACAAGTGAACGTTCTGCCACTTCCTGATGATGCAAAGAAGACATCAAAACTTGGCGCCCGTAGCTCAGCTGGATAGAGCATCAGACTACGAATCTGAGGGTCGGGCGTTCGAATCGCTCCGGGCGCGCCATAAAATCAAGGGGTTACACGAAAGTGTAGCCCCTTTTTTATGACCCGTATGTGGAACGAACAGGTTGAACCCAACCCTCTTGAATACAAACCTAAACTGCATCCGCTGCCCCCGTGAAGCGTAAAATATACCACCAGTTTTTTAACTTCATTAACAGGTTGTCGCCAGGCGGACGAACTTGACATTAATTAAAGAATACTAAAAGTAGTGGATACTAGTTATGATCATATATCTAACTTCATAATGAGAGAGAGCGCGCTGACTCAATGAGACTAGCTTGCCTGTTTTGCCCGAAAATATTTAGATTCTCATGGATCACGATGAGTCCGTCGAGCAGCAGCACCATCTGTCAACGCGAAAATATGTCACTCCAATGAAAGCGCCGGGCGAACATAAGGCTGTGCATAACATTCATTTACATCGTTCGCTGCGATTGGTCGCCATTCTTCTTATCGTCCTTCCTTTGACGGTCACATACCTTTTCTTGGGCAGGGAACTCTATCCCGTCACGGTTGTATTACTCTTTCTTCTGAATCTGGCCGCATTGCTTACTCTGGGAGTTATTTTCTATCGATTTATCTCAGCCTCGTTTGCAAGCATGAAGGAAGAACCCCATTTAGAGAGACCTGATCAAACAGCCATATCTCAACTTAAAAGGGGCATTGAAGAGCGCACCGGCGAACTTGAGGCTGTGCAGGCAGAGCTTGAGCAGGAAGAGCCCCATTTAGAGAAACCTGATCAAACAGTCATATCTCAACTTAAAAGAGACATTGAAGAACTCACCGGTAAGCTTGAGTCTGTGCAGACAGAGCTTGAGAAGAAAGAACGGATGGCAACCATTGGCCAATTAACAGCCACAGTTGGGCATGAGTTGAAAAACTCCATCGGCGCCATTCGAATGGCCACGGATGTTCTGATGAGTCGTCTTGAAGAAAACAGTTCGGATGTCTCCGCTGTCACTGACCGTATCTATCGCAACATCAATAAAAGCGAAAAGATCATTCAGGAGCTTAAGGATCATGCCCAGAGTCAACCGATCAGGCTTGAGCAGGTGTCGTTATCGAAATTCGTGGGGCAGCTCAGGGAAGATTACAGGGATGATTATGTTCATGATAAAGAGATAACGATTACATGGGACTACCCGCAAGATACTGTCATGGCATGCGATCCAGGAAAACTTGAACGGGCCTGCATCAATGTTTTGGATAATGCCTGCCACGCACTGCTGGAGACAGAGGCTCCCAATAAAACCATCAATGTTACAGTCAGGCAGAAGGCCGGGAAACTCAATTTTATTTTTGAAGACAATGGCCCCGGCATTCCAGATGACCTGATCTCCCGGGTGTCTGAACCCATGTTTACAACCAAGTCATTCGGCATGGGACTGGGCCTTCCTCTCGTCAAGGAGATCATGGAGAAGCATCACGGCGGCCTTCAGATTGAACGCAAGCACACTACTGGCACAAGAATCGTGCTATGGATTCCGCACATAGAAGGGACATATGAATAAAAACAAATCACAGACAAAGATACTGATAGCAGACGACGATCATGACTTTGCCGATTCAATAGGAGATATTCTGGGCATAGAGGGGTTCGATACCCGGGTTGCCTATAACAGCAAGCAGACCAAGGAGATTCTAAAGGAGTTCGATGCCCGCATATGTCTGCTGGACAACATCTTTGGCTCCATCAGCGGCATTGGTCTGATGCCCGACCTGCTCTCCATTCGCCCCAAGATGTCATGCATTATCATGACAGGCGCTGCCTCCTTGGATTCAGCCGTCAGTGCACTCAGTCAGGGAGCGTACAGCTATCTCTCAAAGCCACTGCATAAAGGTGACCTTCTGGCTATTCTCAATCAGTGTCTTGAAGCGCGTCAGTGGAAAGATGATGCCGAACGGGTACAGGAAGCACTTAACAATAGTGAGGAGCGTTACCGGGTGTTGGTTGAAAACTCTCCAGACCTGATCGGCATTGCAACCAATGGTAAATGGTCTTTTATCAATGCGGTCGGAGTGGAGATGCTGGGCGCCACAAAGGATGAAGCTGTCATAGGCCAGTCTGTTATGGAGTTCGTCGACGATGATAGTGCAAGCCAGTGGCTGTCAGACGTGATTGCCAGCCCCGATACCAGAAAGGATGAGCTGGTTTTCCGTTCTCTGCAGGGAACTCAGCAGTATACTGAGTTGAGAACCATCCCAATCTCTTTGACTGGGGACAACAGTGTCATGCTGGTGGCGCGGGATATCTCAGAACAGAAAAAAGCTTCAGCAGAGATTGAAAAACTCACCTATCTGGATCAGGTGACAGGGCTTCCTAATCGAAGACTTTTGCTTGATCGTCTGTCGGTCGAACTTTCCAGAGATAGTAAAAAACCAACGGCGCTGTTAACGATCAAGTTGAACAATCTCTCTGTCATTACCCAGATGATCTCCAATAAAAACGATGCGTTGTTCAAAGAGGTGGCAAAGAGAATCAATAGCTGCGTGAACAAGAAAACCACGGTAGCCCGTATTGAAGATGGCTGCTTCGCCGCTCTCGTCACTTATGCTACTGAGGAAGTCCAGATAGCTGATCTGGCTCTGGCCGTTATTGATGCGCTAACAAAGACACCCATTTACAGAAAACAGTTTCAGTTGGACTGTAGCATTGGAATAAGCCGCTTCCCGCAGGATGGTACGGATGAAGAGGCGCTGGTCCGCTGCTCACGCATGGCAGCCAACACTGCCCGCAGTGAAGGAAAGAATCTGTATCATTTTTACACGGCAGAAATGGATCTTAGACTGCAGGAGCTTGTACGACTGGAAATTCTGTTGAGAAAGGCCATTGATGAGGGGGGCAAGGAGTTCAAGCTTGTCTATCAGCCCAAGGTTGATCTGAGCAGTGGCAAGATGGTTGGCCTGGAGGCACTGATTCGATGGAATCAGCCGAAACTTGGATTAATTCCTCCGGATAAGTTCATTCCTCTGGCAGAGGCGACAGGCCTGATTGGCAGGGTCGGCGACTGGGTTCTCAAAGAGGCTTTTCATCAGCTGAAGAGATGGCTGGATGAGGCCGGCGAAGAGAACATGCCTGTCATGAGCATCAATATTTCAGGGTATCAGCTGACCGATGAGACGCTATTGTCCAAAATCTTTGCCATGATTGATGAAACGGGGGTCGATCCGAAGTTCATCGAGCTGGAGATGACGGAAACCAGTCTTATCGAACGCCCGAAGGAGAGCGCGGAGCTTATGATCAAGCTCAAGGAGAGGGGATTGCATATTGCCCTTGATGACTTCGGAACCGGTTATTCATCCCTCTTTTACCTGAAACACTTTCCGTTTGATACGGTCAAAATTGATCGCGGATTCATCTCCTCTCTGCCAGGCAATCGTGAAGATATGGCCATTACTGAGGCCATCATCCATATGGCGCACAGCCTCAACATGAGTGTGGTTGCCGAAGGCGTAGAGACCGAGGAGCAGGAGGCTTTTCTGAAGGGGCGCGGATGCGAGCAGGGGCAGGGGTACTACTTCAGCAGGCCTGTCGATCAAGATGATATCTTAGTAAAGGTGACCGAGGATAAACCCAAGTAGCGATGGCAATTCTCGAACAGATGTGCCCAGTGTATTCTGTTCCGGTAACGGCCTCGGTTCTGTCTTGATTAGTTCGTCGGCCGTTTAGGCACTGTCCACTGATTTATAAAGAGACTCAGCCCCTGCCATCTGATCGAAGGAATGGCGATTCCGTTACAGCAGACTAACTCCTTGACAATTACACCAAAACCATCAATTTACAGAGGCTATGTATGATACCGATCGCCATTTCACCATTGATGAGTTGTGCACCCTTTTCGAGCTGACGAAACGCCAGGTTCGTGAATATATCGAGCATGGACTTGTGGATTGCCCTTGCGGCAGTAATAAAGACACTTACTACACGCAGGCACACATTGAACAGCTTCTGTCGATCCATAAACGGCAAGAATCCGGCTTATCGTCTGTTCGGGGCGGAGGAGCATCGCTTGGAGGCAGGCGTGTTGGCAATGTTGAGACGTGGACGCATCTGGTGCTTGATCAGGGGGTCGAGTTGCATGTCGATGCATCACTGGCAGGATTTGGGCCGGATGAGTTGCGTGCATTCCTCCAGAATACGACGAAGGCGTATCAGTCCATCAGAGGGAAAAAGAAACTGCACATATAGGGCTTCAGCAAAGACTGTTAAACTGAAGGGGTTCGCAAATGCGGCCCTTTTTTGTATGCAAGGCATGGCAATCAGGCGCCCGTAGCTCAGCTGGATAGAGCATCAGACTTCGAATCTGAGGGCCGGGGGTTCGAATCCCTCCGGGCGCGCCATCTTCTTCAGCGGGCAACAGTGGCCTCGAATGTCCTGCCTTAAGTTCTGCCCATAACAGATTGATAACTAGTGCGTTTTACTCGTGCTCGCGTTCGTAGAGGGCATTGATTCTGCCGATAAGCTGCGGCAGCACATTCATGCGCTTGGGATCGATATGCAGCCGGATACGTGGCAGGTGTGCAAAAGCCCGGTCATCCGACTTTGGCCATTGAAATACCTGTTCGATTTTACCCTTGCGCACTACATCACTGAACTCTGCGTTCAACTGTTCGACTGATTCGTCCGATAGCGGCTCCATGATTCGCAACACCACCCAGTCGCCGGCGTATCTGAAACTATGATAATTGCTGTAGAAGCTGTTGATATGATTTACGGCGGACGTTACCTGATCCGTATGATAGAGCAGATGATGATCATCCGGACTGATGACCTGATCGGCCACCAGTTGGCGCATCCATGAATGAATGAATGGCCCCCAGTAGTCGTCACCGGGAGCTTCAAGCAAGACAACAGGAATTGGAGGGTTACGGCCGGTCTGCAAAAGCGTCAGTGTTTCAAATGTCTCATCCAGCGTGCCAAAACCACCTGGCGCCAGAATGACAGCATCGCTTTCCTTGAGGAAAAACAGCTTGCGAGTAAAGAAATACTGACAGTAAAAGTGCCGTGGTGAGCCATCCACGATTGAGTTTGGCTGCTGCTCAAGCGGCAGATTGATATTGATGCCAAAGGACTGCTTTCTACCGGCGCCCTCATTGGCGGCCTGCATGATGCCGCCACCCCCTCCGGTAATAATCATAAATCCGGCCTCGGCCAGAGATCGGGCACATTTCATAACCTGTTGATAACGTGAATGATCCTGTTGAATGCGGGCGGAGCCGAAAACAGCGACCTTGCGCAGGGCTTGATAGGGTTGGAATACCTCAAGCCCCTTGCGGACTTCCTGGATTATACGCGACACCATTTTCAGGTCTGCTACGGGATGATTTCCCGACAGCAGGCGGAGGGTTTCGGCCAGAATAGCTTTCTTGTGAGGATTGTGGGCATCCAGAACATCCAGCAATTGCTCTACATACGGGCGGCTTTCCTTGGGCAGGGAATCGAGGTTGTTCGAATCAGTCATTCGGTGCTTCAATGATGACATCGATACGCCGGTTGATGGCACGGCCCTGATCGAATTCGTTACTTGCGATGGGGCGCACCTCGCCATGTCCGACCGCCTTCATCCTGACGGGATCGAGCCCGGAAGATGCAAGGAAGTCTCGCACGGCTTCTGCGCGGCGAAGGGATAATATCTGGTTCTTCCGTACATCGCCGTCGTTATCCGTATGCCCTTCAATGCTGACTTTCCGTTCGGCATATACGTCCAGTGCGCCTTTCAGTTTGGAAAGCAGGCCATGGTATTTTTTGTTCACACTTCGCGTACCTGGAGCGAATTTCAGGCCTTTCAGGCGTATCAGCAATGAGCCATCCAGGTTTGCAAAGATATCCACTTCGTCCTCGCCTAGCAGCTTGCGAACTCGCTCCTGCCGTCTCTTGTCATAGGTTTCACGCTCCAGCTTGACCCGGAAGGACTCTTTCAGATCGCTGACAAGCGTGCTCTGTTTTTCATCCAGATTACGTTGCTGTTCGGAAAACTGGTTTTCAAGAAACGTCTTCTGTCTGTTCAATGCAGCCGCATGCTCCTCTTTGAGTCCGGCGATTTCCTCTTTGTGCAACTTACGTTCCTGCTCGTTTTTCTTCATTGTGCCGGTTGCTTTTTTGATAAGCGCATTCGTATTCACGTCAGTCAGCAAGTCGTCTGCATCAACAGGTTCTCCCAGAGCCTGGGCGATACGCAGCCGATCTTTTCTGGCCTGCAGAACAAGCTGTTCGTGGCCTCCTGCCTTCTTACGCCACGCTTTGACCTGGATGGCCATTTCACGCGCTTGATTGGCAAGCAGAAGCCCACGCTCCGGCTGTTTCGGTGGCTTGGATGTCAGCCTTTCGACATAGGCGTGTAAATCTTCCTTGGCGCGTTTGGCCTCATCATACAGTTGCGGCGCATATTTTTTCGCGCCGGCGGCAGACGCCATTATAATCGCTTTACGGGTTTCCCCCAGCAGGGCTGGAAGATCAACACGCTGCTGTTCTGCCTGCTGTTGCCGGGCTGCTTCCGCTATTTGCAGATATGCCTTGCGGGCATTGTCAAGGTGCTGTGCGCTTATATTCAACTGGCCCGCCTCAATGTGACGAATGGCCGTTTTCAATTCCTTTTCGGCAGCCTCAAGACCGGTTTTGTCAGATGTGGTCTCAGCCTGGGTCTTGCTATCCAGAAGTTCTGCATGTCTGGCACGGAACTCACTGGCCAGTCTCCTGGCCTCTGTCAGCGTCTGCCGGGCTGAGGCAAGGCGAGTCTGAACCTCTGCCGGGTTATCCTGGATGTCCGGGAGCATGGCGGCCCCCAAATAAGCCTGGGCGCGCGCAATCGTGTCTGGTGCAAACAGATAATCCGGCCCCTGGATAAAGGCGTTGATTTCCTGTTCAAGCTGGGTGATGGCTTCTTCGGCCTGAGCCGGGCCTGCCAGGCAACAGAGCAGGGCTAGGCAACTCAATATTCTTTTAGGCAAGTGACAACATCCTTTCCAGTGCAATTTTTGCATGGTGTTTATCCTTGTCCGGCACTTTCACCTGATTGAATACCCCATTCCCGGAAATCGCTTCAAGCGAGGCGCAGAGGTGCTGCGGGTCGGTGCGGAACATCGTAGAGCACATGCACACGATGGGCGAAAGAAAAAAGATTGGCTTGTCCGGAAAACGCAGGCGCAGGCGGTTGACCAGATTCAGCTCGGTGCCAATGGCAAAGGACTGGCCTGTGGGCGCGGCTTCGACAAAGCGGATGATGGCTTCGGTCGAACCCATGAAATCGACCAGGTCGCAGACCTCATGTGAGCATTCCGGATGCGCCAGCACCTGTATTCCGGGATGCTCGTCGCGCATGCGTTCGACATGCTGGGGCTGAAACAGCTGGTGAACCGAGCAGAATCCTTTCCACAAAATTAAACGGGCTGCCTGAATCGCTTCGGGGCTATTGCCGCCCATCGGTTGAAGCGGATTCCAGAGAAGCATCTCGGAATCATCCATGCCCATGTGCAGCGCCGTATTACGCCCCAGATGCTGATCCGGGAAAAACAACACCTTGGAGCGTTGATTCCAGGACCACTCGAGAATACGTGAGCAGTTTGAGGATGTGCAGACAATGCCGCCATGCTGGCCACAAAAGGATTTCAGGGCGGCGGTTGAATTGATATACGTCACCGGCGTGATCTCGTTATCGACATCAACAATTTCTCCGAGCTGTTGCCAGGCTTCCGATACCTGGGGGAGGTCAGCCATGTCCGCCATCGAACATCCGGCTGCGGGATCGGGAAGAATCACGACCTGCTTATCGGTCGTCAGGATATCGGCTGTTTCGGCCATGAAATGCACGCCGCAGAATATAATATAGGGCGCATCGGTTTCGGCTGCCTGTTGCGCCAGCTTCAGGGAATCACCGGTGATATCGGCAAAGCCGATGACCTCTTCACGCTGATAGTGATGGCCGAGGATGAGAACCTTGCTGCCCAACTCGGCACGAAGAGCGCGGATACGCTGAATAATGTCCTGTTCCGGGGTGTCGTAAAGCGACTGAAGCAGTGCCTGCGTGCTCATGCGCGCAGTGTAACGCCTCATGCTGCCGCAACAACCATCATTTCTCGCTTGGGATTCACGAAGCCGGTACACTCTGCTTCGATAAATATTTCGAGAGGTTATTTATGCCCGTATATCGTTCCCGAACCACCACCCATGGCCGCAACATGGCCGGCGCCCGCTCGCTTTGGCGCGCCACCGGCATGAAAGACGAGGACTTCGGCAAACCGATCATCGCCGTTGCCAATTCCTTCACCCAGTTTGTGCCGGGACATGTTCACCTGAAGGATATGGGACAACTGGTGGCGCGGGAAATCGAGGCGGCGGGCGGCATCGCCAAGGAGTTCAACACGATCGCCATCGACGATGGCATCGCCATGGGCCATGGCGGCATGCTGTATTCGCTGCCGTCCAGGGAGATTATCGCCGATTCCGTTGAATACATGGTCAACGCGCATTGCGCCGATGCGCTGGTCTGTATCTCGAACTGCGACAAGATCACGCCGGGCATGCTGATGGCTGCGCTCAGGCTCAATATCCCTGCCGTGTTTGTCTCCGGCGGGCCGATGGAGTCCGGTAAATCGTATATCGGTGGGGAGGAAAGGCATCTCGATTTGATCGACGCCATGATTGCCGCAGGCAACGACAGGATTTCGGATGCCGATGTGGCCGAATATGAACGCTCCGCCTGCCCGACATGCGGCTCGTGCTCCGGCATGTTCACGGCCAACTCAATGAACTGCCTGGCCGAAGCCCTGGGCCTGGCCCTGCCCGGCAACGGCACGCTGCTGGCCACGCATGCCGACCGCAAAGAGCTTTTCCTCGAAGCCGGGCGTTTGTGTGTGGAGATTACCCGGCGTTATTACGAGCAGGACGATGCGAGCGTGCTGCCGCGCTCGATTGCCACGTTCGATGCTTTTGAAAACGCCATGATGCTGGATATCGCCATGGGGGGTTCCACAAATACGGTGCTGCATCTGCTGGCTTGCGCCCAGGAAGCCGAAGTGGATTTTTCGATGACCGATATCGACCGGCTTTCAAGAAATGTCCCCAACCTGTGCAAGATGGCGCCCTCCACGCAAGAATATCATATGGAGGATGTGCACCGGGCCGGTGGCGTCATGGGGATACTGGGAGAATTGAACGCGGCAGGCCTGCTGCATCAGGATGTGCAAACCGTGCACAGCGCCTCAATGGGAGAAACACTTGAGCGCTGGGATATCGCCAGATCAAGCGATGAGACAGCAAAGCAACGTTATCTGGCTGCTCCCGGAAACGTGCCGTCCATCGAAGCTTTTTCCCAAAACAAACGTTGGGAGTCACTTGACCTGGATCGAAAAGATGGGTGCATTCGCGATGTTAAGCACGCCTATTCGCAGGATGGCGGCCTGGCTGTGCTGTACGGCAATATTGCCGAACGCGGTTGTATCGTGAAGACAGCCGGTGTGGATGAGTCGATTTGGACGTTCTCGGGCCGGGCCTGCGTCTTCGAGAGTCAGGAAGATGCCGTGTCTGCCATTCTGGGTGACAGGATTGTCGCCGGAGATATTGTCGTCATCCGATACGAAGGGCCGAAGGGCGGCCCTGGCATGCAGGAGATGCTGTATCCGACCTCGTATCTGAAATCAAAGGGACTCGGAAAGGATTGCGCCCTGATTACGGACGGGCGTTTCTCCGGTGGCACCTCGGGCCTGTCCCTTGGCCATGCCTCGCCCGAAGCCGCTGAAGGCGGCGCTATCGGCCTGATCGAAAAAGGGGATACAATCGAAATTGATATACCGAATCGCCGCATTCATCTGGCTGTTTCGGATAAGATATTAGCCAAACGGCGGGCAGCCATGGAAGGCAGGGGCGCAGCGGCCTGGAAACCGGTCAAGCGTGAACGCGCCGTATCCCAGGCGCTAAAGGCCTATGCGCTATTGACCACATCGGCCGACCGTGGTGGCGTTCGCGATATCTCCCTGCTGAAATAAGCGATCGGACTCAGAAAAGCAGAAAGGAACGTTTAATGTCATTTGAATCGATCATGCACGGCATCAGCATCTGGGCCCTGCCTGTGTTGTTTGCTGTTGTGTTGCATGAGGTGGCGCATGGCTGGGTGGCGGATCGTCTGGGCGATGATACAGCCCGCTGGATGGGGCGGCTGACACTGAACCCGATTAAGCACATTGATCCGGTCGGCACGATAGCAATCCCGTTACTGCTGATCATTGTCGGCTCGCCTTTTCTGTTCGGTTATGCCAAGCCTGTCCCTATCAATTTTAACAAGCTCAGGCGTCCCAGGCAGGATATGGTATGGGTGGCTCTGGCCGGGCCCGTCACCAATATGCTGCTGGCCCTGGCGTCCGCCTTATTGCTGTTTGTTATCGTGAAGCTTCCCGCAAGCATGGGTTGGGCTATCGAGCCTGTTGCGCTGATGGCGCAGGCCTCCATCATCATCAACCTGGTGCTGTGCATCTTCAATCTCCTGCCGCTGCCGCCACTGGACGGGGGCAGGGTGGCGGTTGGCATGTTGCCTGGCCCTGCGGCATATCAGTTGTCCCGTTTTGAGCCTTACGGCTTTCTGATTATTGTCGCCCTGCTTGCCTTTGGTTGGTTGCAGGTGTTGATTGGGCCATTGGTTATGGGAGGCGCCCAGACGCTGATTGGCTGGGCTCTCGGGATATAAGCCGACCAAATAAATCCTGCTTGCATTCTGCTAGAATCATACAATGATGATTGGAATGTTTTTCCCTAGATCAGGCCGATATTCAATTGCCCGGTCTGTCGCCGGTTTTGCACTATTTATATCAATATCTACATGGATTATTTTTCCAACGCATGCCGGATTGTTCTCTGTCAGTGAGAAAGACGAGGTGGCGATTGGCCGACAGGCTGCGGCACAAGTGGAGGAAAAAGCACCTCTGCTTAATGACCGGTTTGTTCAAAGCTATGTATTCAGATTGGGACAGGAACTTGCGCGCACAAGCGGCAGGCCTCATCTGCCCTGGCGGTTTCGCGTTATCCGGGATGACAAGATTAATGCCTTTGCGCTGCCCGGCGGCTTTATCTATGTGCACAGCAAGGTTTTGGAGCTTGCTGAAACCGAAGCAGAACTGGCCGGCGTCATCGCGCATGAAATTGGCCATGTCGAAGGCTTTCACCACAAGGCGCAACTGGAGCGGGCGATGCGCT
>QIFG01000033.1 GCA_003228735.1 Zetaproteobacteria bacterium | reverse complement strand
CCAATCGGGATGATCGCAAGGAAGGCGACGAAGGTCGTAGCCATTACGATGCCAAGGAGCCTGACAAATAGGCCGCAGGCCGTTTGGACGCCCACAAGGGCGGGGCGCAAGCCCCGAGGGCTGAAAGCCCGAGTCACAAAAAGGCCGCAGGCCGTTTGGACGCCCACAAGGGCGCCCGAAGGGTGAGGGGCAGGATGCCCCGAATCACGCAGTGAGCGCCGGGTTATTTGCAACACGGGGGCGCAACCTTTCAGGACAAGGCTTTGCGGGCGGTCTGCGGCGTTGCTCGGCTCATGCATGGAACCACCATGCATCCCATCCCGCAAAGCCGCCGTCGCGGCCATGTGAGACTTGTTCAGAGCTTCCTCAATGATTATTGATCAAATCGCGGGAGGAAAAGTCATCATAAACGGCATTGGTAAAATACAGGCCGTGCGCCGGGGCCGTGCGCGCTGCCTGCCTGCGATCCTTCATGGACATCAACTCGGCCATTTTCTCAGGCGGCCAGTTGCCAAGACCAACCTCAACCAGACTGCCGACGATATTGCGCACCATGTGGTACAGAAAGGCATCGGCCCGGAAGTAAACCATCACTGTATGACCCTGCCGTTCGACATCAAGCTGCCGTAGCTCGCGTACAGCGGAGTTCGCCTGACAACCGCTGGCGCGGAAAGCGCTGAAGTCATGCCGCCCCAGCATATATCCGGCGGCCTCACGCATATGTTCCAGATTCAGCGAACGCGGCATCCACCAGTGACGCCAGCGCGACAAGGCGGATGCCGTGCTGCGATTCCATATCCGATAACGGTAGGCACGCTCGCGGCAATCAAATCGGGCGTGAAAATCAGCGCTCACAGCACGCACGCCAACCATGCGCACCTGTTCCGGCAGCAAGCTGTTCAGGCCATGCGTATAGGCGCCGGGGGAACGCGTAAAACGGGCAGCATCCACATCCGCATGTACGGCCATGGCCTCGGCATGCACGCCGGCATCCGTCCTGCCGGCCGCTACGCACAACACGCTCTCACCCTCGATATGAGCCAGTGCTTCTTCCAGATGCGCCTGCACAGACGGTGCGTTTTTCTGCCGTTGCCAGCCACACAGACCCTGGCCGTCATATTCTATGGCCAGAACAACGCGTTGTTTCTCGGGTTTGTCATGCATGATGGATATCGGTCAAAACGCAGGGAGCCTCAACCCGCCGGGAAAGCGGGCGGATTATTAGCCGGACAGCTTTCCGGTAAGCTGCTCGTACCAGGGCCGTGTTGCATCATCAAGCAGGGACTCGGCCTTGGCCAGAAATTCCGTCACGGCCTCATCTTCACCCCGCTGCATCGCAATATCGGCTAGCCCCAGCAATGCTTCACAATTCTGACCACTGTCAAGTGCCGCCGTAAAAGACTGCTCGGCCGCCTCCAGATCACCCTTTGCCAACTGGCTGCGGGCCATATCCACATTCAACGACTCGGAAGATACATCAACCTCCGCCTGCTCACTTGAGGCTTTATCGTCTTCCGTGCTCAACTCCGCAAGCAAGCCGTCCAGTTCCTTACTGACATCAAATGTCTCATGGGAAACATCCAGTTCCTGTACTGCCTCATCACTGTCGCTTTCAGAAGCCAGTTCGAGACTGTCGGCCAGGGACACCTCTTCTGAAAATGCACCACCTTCGGCTTCTGCCGCTGTTTCATCCCCGGACAGCTCCAGATCAGCCAATCCCTCGGCGGCAGGCGCATCTTCCGAAGGCGCTTCACCCTCTATGGAGTCCTCTTCGATCTCACCAGTTTGAGCTTCGTCCGGCTCATCAGACGCCCCTATGACCAGGAGTTCTTCCTCAACACCCTCAGCCGACTCAACAGGCTTTGTCTCACCTGCCATGTCGTCATCGGCAAGCGTGAAATCCAGTTCGCCCAGCTCATCGGCAGAAGTCTCTTCCGGCTGTGTTTCCGGCACCTCTTCGGCATTGGCAGGGAGAGTCTCTCCAACCCTTTCTTCAACAGATTCTTCCGCAACAACATCTTCCAGCGCATCGTCCTGCGGCTCGGACCCGGCTTCGCCCGTCTCTGACTCGGGTGTCCATTCCAGTTCGTCCAACTCGAGGTTCTCGTCCTCAAGCTGCATGCCGGAAACCGTAGCTTCCCCGGCCAAACCCTCTTCTGCTGCCTCATCACCCGTTCCGGCAGGGATTTCCTGATCTTCGCCGCTGCTGTATTCCCTGGTTGGCAGCACCTCGATTTCCGCTGCCTCTTCATCCTCTATATCCAGTGAGGAAACAGCCTCCTCAAATTGTTTCAGGTCATCGCCCTTCAACACATTGGCGCCATGCACAATCGCCTTCTCCAACTCAGCGTTGTTTTCCTGCATATGCAATGTCTGGATAAGCTTGCAGTGCGCATCGGTGTTGCTTTCACGCTGGCGGATTGCCATGCGCACCTGATGAATCGCCTCATCATCCATGCCATAGCGCAGATATACATCCGCTTCGGCCAGGTAATCGACATTGGGACTGGGCTGTTCATCCTCCGTTACCGCTCCGGCCATGGATATACCGCCTGCGGCGCCCACCATTTCACCCTCGGGCAACTCCAATCCTTCCTCGACGGCAGGCGCATCATCCGAAGGCGCTTCACCCTCTATGGAGACTTCCTCGCCGGTCTTGCCGGCTTGAGCTTCAGTTGGCTCATCAGGCTTGTCCTCACCGGAAAAGGCCATGTCGTCATCGGAAAGCGTGAAGCCCAGATCGCCCGAATCATCGGTAGAAGCCTCTTCCGGCTGACTTTCCAGCTCCTCTTCAGCCGTGCCAGGGGCAATCTCATCAACCACTTTTTCCGCAACAATGTCTTCCTGCGCATCGTCCTCTGTCCCAGGCGCCCACTCCAGATCGCCCAGCTCAAGGTTCTCGTCCTCAAGCTGCGGGCCGGACGCCGTGGTTTCTCCTGCCTGGCCGGATGTTAAATCCAGACCTTCTTCTGACTCATCATCCGCTTCGGCAGAGGCTTCCTGATCTTCGCCGCTGCTGTATTCCATGGTTGGCAGCGCCTCGATTTCCGCTGCCTCTTCATCCTCCATATCCAGTGAGGAAACAGCCTCCTCAAATTGCCGCAGGCTATCGCCCTTCAGCACAGATGCGCCATGCGCAATCGCCTTCTCCATCTCCGCTTTATCTTCCTGCGCATACAATGTCTGAATAAGCTTGCAGTGCGCATCGGTGTTGCTTTCACGCTGGCGGATTGCCATGCGCGTCTGGTGAATCGCCTCATCATCCATGCCATAGCGCAAATACACATCTGCCTCGACCAGGTAGTCCGCATCAGGATCGACTTCTTCATCTCCCTTGTCTGAGAAGATGTCTGCCGCCTCTTCCTCCGCCGACTTCTCAACCGGCTGTTCAAGCGGTTCGACCTGATCCTGTGGGGGCTCTTCAGCAAACACCGTTTGCTCACTGAGTTGCAGATCAGCAGCCGGGGCCGCCATGTCAGGGGAAGACATCACCTCCGAAGCCACAGCCCCGGATTCCGGCGCTGTGGCAGGATGCGGCCTTTCCCGGCGCATCAAAAAGCCCAGCGCCATCAGCAACAACACAGCCAAACCAGCCAGGCCATAGGTGATCCAGTTCATCATTTCATTGCCGCTTGTCACGGCCTGTTCACGGGCTTCGGCCAACTCTGTCTGTAAGCGCGCCAGTTTCAATTCCAGCTTCTTGATGCGTTCGCTGGCCGCCATCATATCGGCATCCGCACCCATGCCGGATTTCAGCTGTGAGACTGCATCCTCGGACTCCTGGAGTTGTTGCGTCAGCTTCTCATTCTGTTGACGCAGCGCAGCCAGTTCCCCTGCGCCGCCTCCCGCCCCAGCCTGGGTCCGGGCAGCGCCCGTCTCCTCATCCTTGGCCTGCCAGTCCAGAGTGGCCGGCTCACCGGTAGCCTGTTTGCCCACACGCACGCGCTTGCTGTAGCGGTGTTTCTGGGCTTCTGAAATCGCCGCATACCGTGGCAGTTTCTTCAACTCCCGCCACTGGCGTGAGTGCTCAGCCACCACGGCCCGGGCCTGTTCCGGAGTATTCTCTTCAACCTCTCTGGTGGTTGGTACATCCAGGTGGGTGCCCACCTGAACCATGTTCATATTGCGCTCAATGAACTTATCGCTGTTCTTTGAAAACAGCGCTGCCATCACCTGCCGAAGGGAATAGCGGTCATCGGTTCGCAGGCGTTGCGCCACAATGCTCAGCGTGTCGCCATATACCATGGGGCCATAACGGCGGATACGAGCCCAGTCATCAAACGGTTTGAATTCTCTTTCGCTCTTAATTTCAACTACCTGCGGCTGCTCGGAGACAGACGACGCAATCACAGCCTGCTCAACTTCCTCCAGTGCGAAAGGCACAGGGGATGGAGCCACATAAGAAGGAGTTGTTACCGGCCTGGTTACGGGAACGGCTTCCGGCTCAGTTGTGCGCATATCAAGCCTAGGTAAATCAAGGAAAACGGGATATTTTTTGAACTGGGTGACACGTCCGTGGCGCACCTTCAGCACCAGATTGAAAAACGGCGCCTCAATGGGCTTCTCCGAGTTGATGCCGATGCGATCACCGCGCATGTCACTGACAATATTCGCACGCAGCCTGCTCATGGCAGGATCGCGGTATACCTCAAGAACCCGGTAATCAGAAGACGCAGCCAACTCGACGCTCAGGTCGGAGATACCCTCACCCGCCTTCAGGGTAAGCGGAACCTCAGCATAGAATGCCTCACCCAGATGACTGGTGACATCAATCTTGCCTAGGCTTACGGCATAAGCCTGCCCCATGGCTCCAAGCCACAGGGCCACGGCGGCCAGCACACCAGCCAGACTACGAACGCGCACGCGCATCCCCTCCTCGTAAATCTGCGGCCATGAGCATCAGATCAGGCCTGCAGCGCCCATGTTAACGGACCAATAATTCTGCAATTTGAACGGCATTCAGCGCCGCACCCTTACGGACATTATCGGCAACCACCCACAGGTGCAAGCTGTTGGCGCAGGAGGCATCGTCACGAATACGCCCCACCCAAACCGCATCCGTTCCACCCGCTTCCATTGGCATAGGATAATCCTCTCCGGCAGGGTCATCGACCACCGCAATGCCATCCGCCGCAGCCAGTAAATCTCTGGCATGCTCGGCGTTCATGGGTGCGGAAAATGTCACATTCACAGCTTCGGAGTGTCCATAAAACACAGGCACCCTGACTGTGGTCGCCGTCACAAGAATGCCCGAATTCATGATTTTCTGGGTCTCAAGGATCATTTTCTGTTCCTCCCTGGTATAACCATCGTCGAGAAATACGTCGATATGAGGAACGACATTGAATGCAATACGGGCCGGCAACACGTCCACTTTGACCTCTTTCCCGTTCAGCAGGTTGCGGGTCTGGGTGGCCAACTCTTCAATGGCGCGAGATCCGGCGCCGCTCACGGCCTGATAGGTGGAAACCACAACGCGCTTGATCGGCACGGCATCATGCAGAGGCTTGAGCGCCACCACCATCTGGATGGTGGAGCAATTCGGATTGGCGATAATTCGATTGTGCCGCGCCATTTCGAGCGCCTCTGGATTCACCTCGGGAACGACAAGCGCCACATCCTCATGCATGCGCCAGGCGCTGGAATTATCAATGACATAACAGCCGGCCTCGGCAAACCGTGGTGCATGATCGAGCGAAGTGCCGCCGCCAGCCGAAAACAGGGCAATATCAATGCCAGCCGGATCAAACTGCTCCAAGTCCTGCACGACCAATTCTTCGCCTTTGAACTTAACACGCGAGCCGGCGCTGCGATGCGAGGCCAGTGGAACAAGCTCGCTTACCGGAAACTTCCGCTCCTCCAGGATCTCCAGCATGACCTGCCCCACAGCCCCCGTGGCACCGGCGACAGCGACGCGATAACCATCCTTATTGGACAGAAATTCAGACATACACTAATCCTCCAGACGATCGCAAACAGCATCGCCCATTTCCGAGCAGGAAACACATGATGCGCCGCCGGCTGCTAAATCAGCAGTGCGAATACCATCGCTGAGCACCCGGTCGACAGCGCCTTCGACACGGTCAGCCAGATCGGGACGGTTCAGAGAAAAACGCAGCATCATGGCAACCGACAGAATCGTAGCCAGCGGGTTGGCCAGATTTTGTCCGGCAATATCAGGCGCCGAACCGTGAATCGGCTCATACATTGCATATTTTTCACCGATCGAAGCCGACGGCAGCATGCCGATGGAGCCGGTCAGCATCGAGGCTTCGTCCGACAGGATGTCGCCGAACATATTCGTGGTGACGATGACATCGAACTGCTTCGGATTGCGGATCAGTTGCATGGCGGCGTTGTCCACATACATGTGGGACAACTCGATATCGCTGTATTCCTCCTGATGCAGCTTCGTAACCACCTGGCGCCAGAACTCGGTGCACTCAAGCACGTTCGCCTTGTCCACCGAACACACGCGGCCACTGCGCAGGCGCGCCGCCTCAAAAGCCTTGCGGCCAATGCGTTCAATCTCACTTGTCGTGTAAACCAGGGTATTGATGCCCCTCTGCTGGCCATCGGCCAGGGTCTCAATGCCGCGCGGCTGGCCGAAATAGATACCGCTCACCAGTTCGCGCACAACCAGGATATCGACGCCATCGATCACTTCCGGCTTCAGGGTGGAGGCTCCGATCAGTTGACGATGCACCTTGACCGGCCGGTAATTGGCGAACAACTCCAACTCGGCACGGATGCCCAACAGGCCCGCTTCCGGACGCAGGGGCTTGTCCAGTGGCTCCCATTTCGGGCCACCCACAGCACCCAGCAGGACAGCATCCGAATCCCTGGCCAGCGCCAGGGTCTCTTCCGGCAATGGTGATCCGGCCTCATCAAAGCCGGCACCGCCGATCAGGGCTTCCTGCCATGAAATCTCCAGGCCATGCCGATCACGCAGCGCCTCAAAAACCTTGAGCGCCTCACGCACGATTTCCGTACCAATACCGTCACCCGGCAACACCGCTATCTTCAATGTCATTTTTCCTCGTCCTTGCTGCCGACAACGCTTTTCACCGCCGCCAGAAATTCATCCACGTCCTTAAATTCGCGGTAAACCGACGCAAAGCGCACATAGGCCACGCCGTCCAGTTGCTGCAACTGCTGCATGACAAAACCACCGATCTCCGTCGAGGGTATTTCGGACTCGCCCATCTCCTGCACTGCGCGCACAACCGCCTCGACCCCCTGATTCAACTGCTCAGCCGATACCGGCCGCTTTTCCAGCGCCGTCTGCATGCCGCCGCGCACCTTTTCCACATCAAACGCCTGACGCGTGCCATCCTTTTTTATCACCAGAGGCAGGCGCAGTTGCATGCGCTCAAAGGTGGAAAAGCGCTTGTTACAGTCCTCGCATTCGCGGCGGCGGCGCACGGAAGCGCCGTCCTCGACCTCGCGCGAGTCGATGACACGCGTATCCGGATGGCGGCAGAACGGACAGAACACGTAAAACCTCCGTTAGTCCCGGTAGACGGGGAAACGGTCAGTGAGCTGTTTCACTTCCGCAGCCACCCCGGCACGCACCGCTTCATCCTCTGAACTGGCCAGCACCTTCAGAATCATACTGCCAATTTGCCTGGCCTCCGGCTCGCCCATGCCGCGCGAGGTGATGACCGCCGTACCGATACGGATGCCGCTGGTCACGAAAGGCGACTCCGGATCAAACGGAATCGTATTCTTGTTTACGGTAATGCCGGCCGCTTCCAGGGCCTCTTCCCCCTGTTTGCCGGTAATGCCGTCCGGCCTTAGGTCAACGCGGAACATATGGCAGTCCGTGCCACCGGAAACGATGCGCAGTCCGCCTTCGGTCAGCGCCTCGGCCAGGGCACGGGCGTTTTTCACGATCTGCGCCTGATCACGTCTGAAATCCTCACCAAGCGCCTCACCGAATGCCACGGCCTTTGCCGCAATCACATGCATCAGCGGCCCGCCCTGAATACCGGGGAAAATGCGACTGTTAATCTTTTTAGCCAGTTCGTCGTCATCCGTCAGAATCATGCCGCCACGCGGGCCCCTGAGTGTCTTGTGCGTCGTCGTCGTAATCACATGCGCGAATCCGGCCGGCGAGGGATAAACGCCGGCAGCGATCAGGCCGGCGTAGTGCGCCATATCCACCATCAGAATGGCATCAACGCTGTCAGCAATCTCACGCATGCGGGCAAAATCGATCTCGCGCTCATAGGCCGAAGCGCCGCCGATAATGATTTTCGGCTTATGCTCTTCCGCCAAGGTCTGCATGGCATCGTAATCAATCAACTCATCCGATTCGCGCACGCCATAGGCAACCACGTTGTACAACCGTCCGGAGAAATTCACCGGTGAGCCATGCGTCAAATGGCCGCCATGCGACAGGTCCATGCCCATGATGGTGTCGCCGGGCTGCAGCACAGCCATATAAACCGCCATATTGGCCTGCGAACCGGAATGCGCCTGCACATTTACGTGCTTGACGCCGAACATCTCACTGGCCCGGTCCTGAGCCAGACGTTCCACCACATCCACATGCTCGCAGCCACCGTAATAACGGCGGCCGGGATAACCTTCCGCATACTTGTTGGTCATCACCGAGCCCTGTGCCTCAAGCACCGCCCTGGAGACAATGTTCTCGCTGGCGATCAACTCCAGCGTATGCTGCTGCCGGCCGAGTTCGGCGGCAATGGCCTCCTTCACAACGGCATCCGCCAGTGGCGCATTAAAAAAGTCTGAGCGGTCAGTCATGCAATATTCTCCCGGTTTGCTTGCCCTAACTTGCGTGAGGGATGCGCATTATGGTCAAAGCAGAGCTTAAGCGAAAGTAAAAGCAAAGAGGGCCCCGTTTGGAGCCCTCTTATTATTCGAATCCGGTTCCTCCGGGTATCAGACGCGGCGCTCGCTGATACGGGCGGCCTTGCCCCTGAGGTTGCGCAGGTAGTAAAGCTTGGCGCGGCGTACCACACCGCGGCGCACTACCTTGATGCTTTCAACCATCGGCGAGTGCAGCGGGAAAATGCGCTCCACACCGATACCGCCCGAAATCTTGCGCACGGTAAAAGAACTGGAAATGCCGTTATTGTGGCGGGCAATGACTATGCCTTCATAAGCCTGCAGGCGCTCACGCTTGCCAACCTTGCCACCCTTGATGTCCTTGTAGTCGACAACGCGCACGTTGACGCGAACGCTATCGCCCTCACGGAATTCAGGGATGTCGGCCTTTATCTGATCCTGAGTTACAGCATCCAAAGCACGCATGTCTTGCCTCCAGCAATTAGCGCGGGCATCGCAGCCGGTCCAGATAGATAGCCAGGGCAGCCCGCACAGAAAGGTGGCGAACCATACCGATCCCGGCTATGGGTGACAACCATCCCGTTGGTTGCGGTAAATGACGGTAATCCAGCCCCCAGCCGGTGCCGAAAACAATCAGGTGTTTGCCCGGTATTTCGGTAAGTTTTTCGGCCGAAGTCATATCCTCCACAGGCGGCTTTGCTGATGTGTACCAGACCTGCGCATCCGCGTGTTCCAGCGCCTCAGATAAATCGCTGGCCAGACGCACATGTTCAAGCACCTTTTTGCGCCCCGGATTGCGCCTGCCACCCTCCCCTTCAATCCAGTGAGCGGTGATATCGCGCACCAGACTGCGCATGCCTTCTGCAGGATGAACGATATAAACCGGCGCCACATCAAACATGGCACAGGTGCGGGCAAAATCATGGATGTCCGTGGAAGTGATCGCCGTCGTGGTTGTCTCCCCGGCACGATTGATCACAGGGTGATGCACCAACGCGACGCTAAAACGGTTGTCAGTCATGCTTTTTCACCACCAAGACACGAAGGCACAAAGTTAATATGTGATGTTACATCCATCAGAAGAGCTGATCTTGCAGCCCCAAAGTATGAAAACTTCTCAGCGGCATCAGCCCTCATTTTCTTTGTGCCTTCGTGCCTTGGTGGTTCATCGTTTTTGTCTTTTGCTGCGCTTCTCTTCCTGCTCACAGCGCCAGGCTTCGATCCTGGCATGATCGCCGGACAACAGAACTTCCGGTACATGCTTGCCTTCAAACACTTCCGGCCGCGTGTAATGCGGGTAATCGAGCAGGCCATCCTCACCAAATGAATCCTGCTCAGCGGAGCGCTCATCGCCCAGGGCTCCGGGCAGCAGGCGGATCACTGCATCAATGATGGCCAGGGCCGCCGGCTCGCCACCGGACAGAACATAAGGCCCGACCGATACCTGCTCATCCACGTATTCGGCGACGCGCTCGTCAATGCCTTCATAACGCCCACAGACCAGGGTAATGCCCGGAGATTTGGCATATTCACGCGCTTTGGCCTGATCAAAGAGAACTCCAGTTGGGCTGAGCAACACCACCCGTGTCTCCGGCCGGCTTTCGCGCGCATGGCGGATGGCCGCCACGACAGGATCGGGTTTCATGACCATGCCGGGGCCGCCGCCATAAGGAGAATCATCGACACGCCGGTGCTTGCCTACAGAGAAGTCGCGGATGTTGATGCAATCCACCTGAGCCAGCCTCGCCTTGATAGCCCTGTCCGGAATGGAGCACGCCAGCGGAGAAGAAAAGAATTCAGGAAACAGGGTCAGGACTTGGGCGTAAAACATGATTCCATCCCCGGCAGCAGGCGCACATCTATGCGTCGATTCTCGATGTCGACCTGAACTACAATCTCTTTCACGAAGGGTAGCATCCATTCACCAGCCGGCTCGGCCTCATCAGACGTGCGTACACACAGGATATCCTGGGCGCCGAATTCCTGTAAAGCGATGACCATACCGACCAATTTACCTGTCTCTATATCAAACACATCGCATCCAGTGAGGTCGTCCCAGAAAATCTCGCCCTCAGCCAGCGGTGCGACAGCCGAATCCGGCACCCAGATGGACTGATCCTTCAGAGGTTCTGCGGCATTGATATCATCAACGCCCTGCAACTCGGCAAGCAGCCGCTTGCCGTGGGTCCAGCCTCGAATAAGTTGGAATTGTTGCAGATGTTCCGGTGAAGCCCCCAGCCACCAGCAATCGTATTGAAAAATGCCTTCCGGTGGGCGGCAGTCTGAATAGATGACAAGAGTTCCTTTCAGTCCCCGGACGCCAACGATGGCGCCCAGGCGAAAGAAACGATTATGACTTGGCTTTTTCCTCGTCGGCATCAGAGCCAGATTCGGCAGCCTTGTCTTTGGCGCTCTTCTTTGGCTTGGCAGCCTTTTTTTCTGCAGCGGCTTTCTTGGGCTTTTCAGCAGGCTTTTCTTTCGCAGCAGGTTCCTTGGCCTTCTTTGCAGGCTTTTCAGCCTTTTCTGAAGGCTCTTCTGCCTTCTTTGAAACCTTCTCGGTCTTCACTTCTTCCTTTTCCGGAGCAGCCTCGGCGGCTTCTTCAGCTACTTCGGCGGCTGGCTCGGCAGCCTTGCTGTCCGCAGCTTCTTCAGCCACCTCTTCGACTTTCTCTTCAACGACTGCTTCCTCAGCCGGCTCAGCAACCTTTTCCTCGACTACTTCTTCCGCAACGGCCTCAACCACAGCCTCTTCAGGGGCTTCGTTAACTTTTTCCTCAACGGCTTCTTCGACTACGGCCTTAGCCGGCTTTGCAGCTGCTTTTGCTGCAGCCTTTTTGCTGGCCTTGCGTTCAGCCTTCTCAAGATAAGCGGGGCCCTGCTCAACAGCCTTCATCAGGCTTTTTACCCGACTGCTGGGCCTGGCGCCCTGGCCAATCCAGTGCTTGGCACGTTCCTGATCAAGCTCAAGCACCTCAGGATGCTTGCAGGGATCGTAATAGCCGAGCTTCTCGATAAATACACCATCACGCCGTTTGCGCTCATCCATCACGACGATGTTGTAGAAAGGACGTTTCTTGCGCCCGCCGCGTTGCAGACGAATCACTGTCGCCATAAATCATTACCTCCGAAAATCAGGCGGCGCACTATAGTGATGCGATGAGCTTGGGGCAAGGAATCAGGCAACATTCCATTCATCACATCTTCGGCATGCCCGGCATACCACCCAGGCGGCCGGCAAGCTGGGCCATCATGCGCTTGCCCAGTTTTCAACCCTGAGCCCGGGAACTCTCGAAAACTCTCGCTCGTTGTTTGTCACCAACGTCATATCAAGGCTGATGGCATGCGCGGCAATGAGCAGATCATTTGCGCCAATAATGCTCCCCTGTTTCTCCAAATCAGAGCGAATATCGCCATAAGCACCCGCGGCGGACACATCGAACGGTGCGACCTCCAGAGGCAGCAAAAACATTTCGAGTGCACGGGTGTTTTCCTGCTGGTGCAGGCTTTTGGAAATGCCAAACATTAATTCGGCCAGGACAATCGAGGAAATAAACACATCGCCGGGATGCAACTGTTCAAAATGCCTGCGTACCCGCAAAGGGTTGTTCCTGATCAGATAAACACAGATGTTGGTATCAAGCATATACATCAAGATGCCCTTTTATCTAAAACACGAAAAGTCGCGTTCCTCCAGCGGAGGCTGCTGGCGGCCATCTTCCATAAAATCATCTGAGAACTTGCCCAGCGCATCAAACAAACTATCCCAACTGCGCTTTTGCGGCAGCAGCACGACAGCATTGCCCATCTTACGGACATAGACTTCCTCGCCTTCAAAGCGGCAATCCCTGGGCAATCGCACGGCCTGACTGCGGCCATTCTGGAAAAGTTTCGCTGTTTTCATACGCCACCTCCGGTATATACCATAGAGTCTATACCATGCGTCATGGCCGTCAACATTACTTCCGGTATCCGGGGGAAGTTTCCCTTCTACATCTTTGGCATGCCGGGCATGCCGCCAAACCGTCCGGCAAGCTCGGCCATCATGCGCTTACCCTTGGCGCCCTTCATCTTCTTCATCATCTTCTGCATCTGCGAGAATTGTTTCAGCATGCGGTTGATATCCTGCACCGTCGTGCCCGAACCGGTGGCGATACGCCGCTTGCGGCTGCCGTTGATGGTCTTCGGATACTTGCGCTCCTTCGGAGTCATCGAATACACCATCGCCTGCATGTGCCTGATCGGTTTGTCATCCACCTGATCGAGTGCTTCCTGCGGCAATTTCATACCCGGAAGCATCTTCATCATCTCGCCCATGCCGCCCATCTTCTGCATCTGCCCAAGCTGCCCGGCAAAATCCATCAGATCGAAGCCACCTTTTTTTGCCTTCGCAACCAGCTTCTCGGCCTGGTCCTTGTCCACATGCGTCTGAATCTTCTCGACCAGTCCGACAACATCGCCCTGGCCAAGAATGCGGCCTGCCATGCGCTCGGGGTCAAACAACTCAAAAGCATCAATCTTTTCACCGGTGCCGACATAGCGCAACGGCACGCCTGTGGCGTGCGCTACCGAAAGCGCCGCGCCGCCGCGTACATCGGCATCCGTCTTGGTCATGATACAGCCGGACAGATTGACTTTTGAATGGAAACTCTCGGCTACTTCCAGCGCCATCTGGCCGGTCATGGCGTCAAGCACCAGCAGCCGCTCACTGGCCGAGACCGCCTTCTCAACCTCGTGGATTTCGGCCATCAACACATCATCGACGACCTGACGTCCGGCCGTGTCCAGAATCAGCACATGCAGGCCTTCTTTCCGGGCCTGATCCAGGGCGTGCAGGGACATGCGGGCAGCCGTATTCCCCTCTCCCGCCAGATACGGGACGTCAATCTGGCCGGCCAGAATCTGCAACTGCTCGCGCGCCGCCGGCCGGGTTACGTCAACACTGGTCAAGGCCACCTTCTTGCCCTGGGCGGCAAGCAGCTTGGCCAGCTTACCCGCTGTCGTCGTTTTGCCGGCGCCCTGCAAACCGCAGAGCATAATCACGGAAGGAATCCTAGACGTATCCAGTTCACGACGCTGACCACCGAGCACTTCGGTCAGTACGTCATGCAGAATTTTGATGATGACCTGGCCCGGTTGCAGACTCTTGGCCACTTCGGCGCCCTGCGCCCTTTCGCGCAGCTCACTCATCAGGTGACGCGCTACAGGCAGTGCAACATCGGCTTCGAGCAGGCCGATTCGCAACTCACGCAGGCTCTTGTCGAGATCGGCCTCGGTCACGCGGGCAGCGCCGCGAAGGCGCTCGCTCAACTTGCCAAACTGTTCGCTTAATCGTTCAAACAATGAAGAACCTCACTTATCTTTACCACAAAGGCGCAAAGTCACGAAGATCAATAAGAGGTTTCACCTTTGTGCCTTGGTGTGATTCGGGGCTGTCTGCCCCTCACCCTTCGGGCGCACTTACATGCGTCCAAACGGCAGGACTGCCTTTTTGTGATTCGGGGCTGTCTGCCCCTCACCCTTCGGGCGCACTTACATGCGTCCAAACGGCAGGACTGCCTTTTTGTCTCTGTGGTTCAATCTTTTCCTGCCTGGTTCCAGCTACGCTGGCTTAGGGCTGCGAAGACTAGGAGCGGCGCATGTCAGGTCAAGAATCGGCCAATCCGGTATCCAATGCCTGTTTAATCGCCTGCCAGCGCTGGTGTTTGATTGCGGCTGGTATCGAGGCATTGGCCGGACTGGTTGACGGCAGGGTTGTGTATTCAAGCTGTTGCATATCTTCAGGCAGTGCAGGAACCACCAACTGCCGATACAGGTCAGCCGCCTTCTGGCCGTTGAAAAAGACATGACGGATATGCGGACAGTCCCAGAACAGCGCTACGAAATCATTGGGAACGACTGTGGCCGTTTCGATGCTTGCATCCAGGCTGCCACGGCGCACACAGCGATGCGCCACATCCCACAACGCCACCTTGTTCTTCTTCAGGCCTTCAAGCCTTTCGGCATAGGCAAGATCACGGCCCGCGCCAAACATCTCCCCCATCACATCCCAGAACAGGTTCTTCGGATGCGCATAATACTGCTGCTGCCTGAGCGACTCGACTCCCGGCATCGATCCCAGAATCAGGACAACAGCGTCATCCGCCGCCACTGCTGCAAAGCTTTCAATAGGATTCATGTTTTAATCTAACCACAAAAACACCAAGGCACTAAGGTAAAATCCCTTGCCGTTCTTTGTGTCTTCGTGCCTTTGTGGTGATAGCTTTTTTCCTGTCTCATCTGAGCGTAGGAAAGTTACTCCCACTCAATCGTTGCAGGCGGTTTGCCGGAGATATCGTAGACCACGCGGTTGATGCCGCGCACCTCATTGATAATGCGATTGGAAACCCTGGCCAGAAGATCGTGCGGCAGCTCGGCCCAGCGCGCCGTCATGAAGTCCTGCGTTTGCACTGCACGCAAAGCCACGACCCACTCGTATGTGCGCCCGTCGCCCATGACGCCGACGCTCTTGACCGGCATGAAGACAACGAATGCCTGCGATGTTTTGTCATACCAGCCCGAAGCGCGCAATTCCTCCATGAAGATCGCATCGGCCAGGCGCAACAAATCGGCATATTCCTTTTTAACCTCGCCGAGGATACGCACGCCCAGGCCCGGGCCGGGAAAGGGATGGCGATAGACCATCTCGCGCGGCAGACCGAGGGCCACGCCCAGCTCACGCACCTCGTCCTTGAACAGATCACGCAGCGGTTCCAGCAGCTTCAAATGCAGGGTTTCGGGCAGGCCGCCAACATTGTGATGGCTCTTGATCGTGTGCGCCTTCTTGGTCTTGCCGCCGGCCGATTCGATGACGTCCGGGTAGATCGTGCCCTGCGCCAGCCATTTGGCGTTCGGCATCTTTTCAGCCTCGGCCTGGAACACATGAATAAATTCGCGGCCGATCACCTTGCGCTTTGCTTCGGGCTCGGAAACACCTTCCAGGTGCTTCAAAAACTCACCACTGGCATCAACATGATCGACCTTGACGCCGAGATGATCGGCGAAGGTATCCATCACCTGTTTGACCTCGCCCAGACGCAGCAAACCGTTGTCGACAAAAATACAGGTCAACTGATCGCCGATGGCACGGTGCAAAAGGGCTGCCGCCACCGAGGAATCCACGCCGCCTGAAAGGCCGAGGATCACCTCCTCGTCTCCCACCTGCTCGCGGATATGCGCAATCGCCTCATCAACATAATGCGGCATCGTCCAGTCACGGCCACAGCCGCAGATATCGTGCACAAAGCGGGAGACAATCGCCTTGCCCTGATGCGTATGGGTGACCTCGGGATGAAACTGCACGCCATAGAAATGGCGTGCCTCGTCCGCCATGCCGGCAATCGGCGTGGCATCGTTGCTGCAAATCACATGGAAGCCGGGCGGCAGGCTCGACACCTTGTCGCCGTGGCTCATCCAGACTTCGAGCACGCCGTTTTTGCGATCCTCGATGCCACGCAAAAATACAGAATTGCCGCTGGTCAGAATCTCGGCAAAGCCGAACTCGCGCACATGGCCGGTTTCAACCGCACCACCCAGCTGCGCCGCCATGGTCTGCATACCGTAACAGATGCCGAGCACCGGCACGCCCAGCTCGAACACCACCTCCGGCGCCTTGGGTGTCTCCTCTCCATAAACCGAGTTTGGCCCGCCGGACAGGATGATGCCTGAGGGAGCAAATGCGCGGATATCCTCCTGAGTCATATCCCAGGGATGCAATTCGCTGTAAACCTCGGCCTCACGCACGCGGCGCGCAATCAGCTGCGTGTACTGTGAACCGAAATCCAGAATCAGGATTTTTTCCATTATCTCACCACTAAGTCACAAAGACACAGAGGAAAGACAAAGAACTTTGTGTCTTCGTGTGATTCGGGGCGGTCCGCCCCTCACCCTGCGGGCGCCCTTGCGTGCGTCCAAACGGCAGGACTGCCTTTTTGTGATTCGGGGCGGTCCGCCCCTCACCCTGCGGGCGCCCTTGCGTGCGTCCAAAGGACTGCCTTTTTGTGATTCGGGGCGGTCTGCCCCTCACCCTGCGGGCGCCCTTGCGTGCGTCCAAACGGCAGGACTGCCTTTTTGTCTCTGTGGTTCAAATCAGGAATCCAGTTGATAGTTCGGCGCTTCCTCGGTGATCGTCACATCATGCACATGCGACTCGCGCAGGCCCGCTGCGGACATCTTCACAAAGCGGGATTTCTCATGCATGTCGGCAATGGTGGCGCAACCCGTATAACCCATGGAGGCGCGCAGTCCTCCGATCAATTGATGCAGAATAGCAGCCAGTGGCCCCTTATATGCCACACGCCCCTCGATGCCCTCCGGCACCAGTTTCATGGCATCGGTTTCATCGGCCTGGAAGTAGCGATCCTTGCTGCCCTTCTTCATGGCGCCAAGCGAGCCCATGCCGCGATAAGCCTTGAATGTGCGTCCCTGATACAAAATCGTATCTCCCGGAGCCTCGTCCGTGCCGGCAAACATCGAACCGATCATAACGGTGGCGCCCCCAGCGGCAATGGCCTTGGCCAGATCGCCGGAAAACTTAATGCCGCCATCGGCGATAATCGGCACACCGGCATCCTTCGCTGCCTTGGCGCATTCAAGAATAGCGGAGAACTGGGGCATGCCGACGCCGGCAATCATGCGCGTGGTGCAGATCGAGCCCGGACCGATGCCGACCTTGATCGCATCCGCGCCGGCCTCAATCAGATCGCGCACGGCTTCGGCCGTCGCCACGTTGCCGGCAATGATCTGCACATCATCGCCACATTGTGACTTGATCAGGCGCACCTGATCGATCACGCCCTTCGAGTGGCCGTGCGCCGTATCCACGACCACGGCATCCACGCCCGCGTTCTTCAATACCTCAAAGCGTGCAAGCTCGGATTCGCCGACGCCAATCGCCGCTGCCGCCAGCAGGCGACCCATATCATCGCGAACGGCATTCGGATTGGCATGCGCCTGCTCGATATCGCGCACGGTCACCATGCCCTGAAGATGATAGTTCTTGTCCACGACCGGCAGCTTTTCGATACGGTGTTTGCGGAACATCTCCTTGCAGCCTTCCAGGCTCGTGCCCGGCGAAACCGTGATCAGCCGGTCGCGGGAGGTCATCACTTCTTTCACCAACGCGTCCGGGTTCGATTCAAAACGCACGTCCCGGTTGGTGATGATGCCGCTCAGGCATCCATCGCTGTCGACAACCGGAAAGCCTGAGAAACCGTATTCCTTTGATAACGCCCTGATTTCAGCCACCGTTTTGTCCGGGGAAACCGTAAACGGCTCCTTGACCACACCGGCTTCGTAACGTTTGACGCGCCTGACTTCCCTGGCCTGATCTTCCGGTGACATGTTCTTGTGCAGGATGCCGATGCCGCCTTCCTGAGCCATGGCAATGGCCGTACGCGACTCGGTCACGGTGTCCATGGCGGCGGAGATGATAGGAATGTTGAGGCGGAGCTTTCTGGTTAGTTGTGTGGAGGTGTCGGCCTGGTTGGGCAGCACGGAACTGGCCTGAGGAACCAGCATAACGTCGTCAAAAGTGAGTCCTTCGCTCAGTTTCTGCATAACACCCCCGTTTGATGAAGGCGGCGCATTGTATGCGTTTTAACCCTATACAGTAAAGAAACGATTATTGCCGTGTATCTGATGAATGATTCACCGCCCTGTCAACTTGGTCTGAATGCTGGAAATGCACCACTTGCGAATACCTGTTTCCGGTCGAAATGAACACTTGGCTGATGTTCGGAAACATAGCGCAGCAGGTGCCTATGCAGCTAAACGGGATTCGATTTCGGCGACGGCCTTTTCCTGATCTGCGATCACGGCAAGCCTGAAAATAAACGGCCAGAAGCTGGCCTCATGCACGAAGTAGGCCGACTGCCCGCTGTAGCGCACCAGCAGGCCCTTCTTTTTCTGGTGAACGCAGAATACAGAGTTGTCGCAGAAGTTCCCGGCAATTTCTGCTGCACGGCGGATATCCATTGCATCACCTCCAGACCTGTTCTCTCCCCCGCCCTCTTCCGTTATAAGCGGTGAATGGTAGAAAGGAACACACATGCAATGATGTGACATGAATCAACCTGGCGGCACAGGGACCGCAACTGCGCTAGGATGACGTCATGGGCGTGACCTACAGGGTAATATTGATCCTTGCATTGAGCTTTGCTGGCATATTGACTTACATGGTGGCCTTCGAGGATCAGTATATTTACTTTCCGGATTCGGAATTTCAGCAAACCCCGGCGGATGCCGGCCTGCCATTCGAGGCGCTTGCATTCCAAACCGCAGATGGAGTCATGCTGTATGGCTGGTATATGCCGCACCCTGACGCCCGCTTCACCGTACTGCATTTTCACGGTAATGCCGGAAACATCAGCCATCGGCTGCACATGTACCGGCGCTGGCATGCGCTTGGCCTGTCTGTGTTCGCCTTCGACTACCGGGGTTTCGGAAAAAGTGAAGGAAAACCGAGCGAATCAGGACTGTACGAGGATGCCAAAGCCGCATGGTCTGAATTAACAGACAAGCTTAAAGTGAACCCCCAGTCAGTCATCCTGGCCGGGCGCAGCCTGGGATGTGCCGTGGCCTTGAACTTATCCGGTGAAGCACAGGCCGCAGGGCTGGCGCTGGAAACGCCTTTCACCAGCGTGCCGGACATGGCCGCCCACTATTATCCATGGCTGCCGCTGCGCTTTTTTATGCGTTCCAGATTCGACCTGCTGGAATCAATTGCCGGAAACTCAAAGCCCCTGCTGATCATCAGCGCGCAAAACGATGAGATCGTTCCAGAAGGCATGGACGAACGGATTTTCTCGGCCGCAGGCGGGCCGAAAACACATCATGCGCTACCCGGCGGTCACAACGACTTCGACATCACCTCAAGCCCGGCATATGAACAGGCATGGCGAACATGGCTGCCCAAACTGGGCAGTCATATAGGGAAATAAGGTTCCTCGTAGTTTCAAGTGGATTTTACCGCAGAGGACGCAGAGGTGCGCGAAAGAAAGAACAGTTAAGGGAGAAGAAGATAATATCTTTGATTCTATCTCTGCGAACCTCTGCGCACTCTGCGGTAAAATCTTCTGCCTCAGTTAGTTACACAAACCTACACCTGATGACGAAGAGCCGGAAAAATTTAGGGGCTATTTTTTGAGCGGATTGGCGTGCAGGCCGCACTCGGCCACGCCTTCCTCGTTCTCCCACCACCAGCGGCCGGCCCTTATATCCTCGCCAACCGTGATGGCTCTGGTGCAGGGCTCACAACCGATCGAGGGATAGTGCTGATCATGCAGGGCGTTATACGGCACATCGTGCTCACGGATATAGGCCCAGACATCATCCTGGCTCCACTCAATCAGCGGATTGAACTTTTTGATGCCGAAATGGCCGTCATTCTCAATCGCCGCCATCGCCTGACGTGAATCTGCCTGCTCACGGCGCAGACCTGTAATCCACGCCTTCTTGCCGGCCAGCGCGCGCCGCAACGGGTGAATCTTGCGCACCTCGCAGCAGCGCTTGCGGTTCTCGACAGAATGATAAAACAGATTGAGACCATGCTTTCGCACCATCTGCTCAACCTCTCCGGCATCGGGGAAATATACATCGATATCGACGCCATAACGCTTCCGGCAGGCATCCATCACATCATAGGTGGCCTGTGGCAGACGCCCGGTATCAAGTGTGACGATTCGAATGGACGGCGCCTGCCTGCTGATTAAATCGATCAGCACCACATCCTCGGCGCCAAAGCTGCAGGCGAAGACGATATCTGGAGCAAACTGATCTTGCGCTTGATCCAATAGTCTGATTGTTTGATCAAGTTTCGCTTGCAACCCACACTCCTGTATGCCGCCATTCATTTCAGATGCTCCTCAGTGTAAAGGGACAGCTCCACCATGCGCTCCAGTAACTGTTCCGCTGAATAGCCCGGAAAATTCTTAAATACCAGTTCCTTGGCAAACAGGCGGCAGATGTATCTCAGCTTAAGCGCCTTGACTCGTGAGGCATAGACAAAATCCCTGTGGCCATTATTAATGACGATGACATTCTGGTCGGCGTCAAATTTCGACCGCCACAACTCTCCCGGCGCACGCCTGTACGTATAACCGGGCAAACCATGACTTACCGAAGCAGGCGCTCTGCTTTCAGGCAGGAGCGATTCGGTAACCGTAATCAGCGCTTCGCCATCACAGCATATGTCATGCTGGCTAGCGATCACCTTCAGCCGCACCAGGCCCGGTTCAGAAGCAGCCTGAAAGGTTGCCACCTCATCGTGCTCGTCCTCTATGTGGCCGTTGCCCTCAGCAAGTTGCCAGTTAAACTGAACGTGATGTTCAACAAGGTTGCGTGAACGGTCCCGTGCTATAGCACGCAGCGTTCTGGATTCACCCACTGGCAGCACACATGAAGAGGGTGAGATGCGAACGCTGTATAGTGGCCCTGCATATTCAAAAAACTGCTTCTGCTTTTCGGCGGCGCCTGCCCCTGTAACGGAAACACTGCCCTCGTTAACCGTTTCCACTCCCTGCTGAGATTGATGCCTGTGTCCTTCCCCCCCCTTGTGAATATCGAACCAGTCGTATTCCTCTACAGGAAGGGTCAGCAATGCCTCTCGAAATGCTTTCTGGATTGTTTTCAGTATCTTGCGGCTTGCTCGTTCTTCCTCAGCCTTTTTCTGCTCTTCAATGATGTGAACGAGTGCTTTCTCGGTGGGTTTTATACACTCCTGCATGGCTGCAAATGCCACATCATGGATAATGCCGCTGCGCGTTCCCGGCGTCAGGCTAAGAAATGGCACATCCACGATTCCCTGGATGAATCCTTCGCTCCAGGGAGAATGCTGAAATGCATCAAGCTGGGTAATGGCCTCCAGGACCCGCGTACCTGAGCGATACAATCCAACCTGATTGGATGTGCCCGAGTCGGCCAGATACAACTCAAGATAGATATCCCCAAAGCTGCATCTGGGCAGAGGTAATTGATGAAGCAGCCGGCCGCCAAACTGCCTTGGCTCCACTGTGCATTGCTTACGGGCTTGACGATCTATGACAGTGACCTTAACAGAGGATTTCCGAATGCGGTCGCGCAGCTCCGAGGCAAGATACCACTGAATCTTTTCACCGCTGAGATGCCTGATACCGGGCAACAGCGGCCTGATGGTCAATTCTGTTCCGTGTTCAGAAAACAGCGTCCGCTTCTTTGACACCAGATAACCCGGATCACCCTTGCGCATGCGCATCTCATAGGTTCTGCCATCTGAGGCAGTGCAAGCCATGGTCAGTTCTTCTCCAACTGTCCAGAAACTTAACAGCCCGATACCGAATTCACCCTGTACGCCTTTAACCCCGCTGGCTTTTAATTGCCGCTTGATTGAATCGCATATGTGCGTAGCGACATGCTTGAAGTTGGGTATGCCATTTGCATCACGGGGCACGCCCTCACCGTCATCCGTGATGCGGAGATATGGCATTCCCTTCTCTTTGCCTCGAACAATGGTGATATTTGTTGCATTGGCATCAATGCTATTTTCCACAAACTCCGCCACAGCCTTAAGCGGATTATTCTGAGACAGGGCAATGATGGTAATGGCTTGCCAGTCATCGCCGATACGAAGCTTGCCTGACTCCTCCGCTCGACGTTTCCTTTTTACAGGCATGTCAGATCACTATCCAATCGTCTTCAGGCGACCGACGGCCGCTTCGATCTCAGCGTGCTTGGCGCGGAAATCTACCAGTTCCTGCTCCACCTTGCTGACAATCTCGGCCGGTGCATTCTCGCGGAACTTCGGATTGCTAAGTTTTGCTTCAAGCTTGGCGACTTCCTTGTCCAGCTTGGCCTGCTGCTTGGCCAGACGCGCCAGTTCCTCCTCGACATCGACCAGTCCTGCCAGCGGTAAGTAAACGGTGGCTTCGCTCAAAGGCGCAACGGCTGCGCCCTGCATCTCCTCACCTGACTCAAGCCAGTCCAAGCTCTCCAGCCGCGCCAGACTGCTGACCAGGTCGGCCTGAACCTCCAAGTCGGCGCGCACATCGTGAGCACAGGCCACGGAGGCTGCGATACGCAGGCCCGGCTTCACATCCATCTCGCCGCGAATCGAGCGGATCGCAGATACGACCTCCCATACCCGGCGCATGCGCCTGGCTGCATCGCAGCTTGCCTCATCGTGATCTTCCGCATGCTTCCAGCCGGATGAAACCAGCCGCGCATCCTCGCCATGCAACTCCTGCCACAGGACTTCCGAGATAAACGGGCAGAATGGATGCAGTAATCGCAGCCAGCCATCCAGGGCCGTCAGCATCGTGATCCGGGTCTCGGCAATAGCCGCTTCGTCTTCTCCGTACAGCGACACCTTGGCCGCCTCGACATACCAATCGCAATACGTGCCCCAGATAAAGCCGTACAGGCTTCCGGCCGCCTCGTTGAAGCGGTATTCGGCCAGCGCTGCTTCCACATCACGCGCACAGGCATCCAACTCAAAAAGAATCCAGCGATTCACATCGGCCTCGGGCCTGAAATCCGCATCCGGCTTCGCATCGCTACGGTTCATGAACACGAATCGCGCCGCATTCCATATCTTGTTCATGAAATTGCGGTTCTGTTCGATGCGCGATTCATCCAGCTTCACATCACGGCCGGCCGTGGCCATGTGCGCCAGCGTGAAGCGCAGTGCATCGGCGCCGTGTTTGCCGGTCATCTCCAGCGGATCGATCACATTGCCCTTGGACTTGCTCATTTTCTGCCCCTGGGAATCACGGATCAGGGCATGGATATAGACATGCCGGAACGGCACATCATTCGTGAATTTCAGCCCCATCATGATCATGCGGGCCACCCAGAAGAAGATGATGTCGAAACCGGTGACCAGCACATTGGTCGGGTAAAAGGTTTCCAACTCCTTGGTCTTCTGCGGCCAGCCCAGGGTCGAGAACGGCCACAGGCCGGAGGAAAACCATGTGTCGAGCACATCCTCGTCCTGTCTGATCGCCGCGCCACCGCAGCCGCCGCAACGTTCCGGTGTTTCAGCGCTGACGGTAATATGGTCGCAATCGTCGCAGAACCAGGCCGGGATACGGTGCCCCCACCACAACTGGCGCGAAATGCACCAGTCCTGGATGTTGTGCATCCATTCAAAATACGTCTTTTCCCAGTGCCTGGGCACGAATTCGATATCGCCATCCTCAACAGCCTTGATGGCGGGCGCCGCCAATGGCTTGATATCGACGTACCACTGATCGGTCAGGTACGGCTCCAGCACCGCATGCGAACGGTCGCCACGCCCAACCTTGTGCTTGTGCTCCTCGATCTTGTGCAGCACGCCCTCGGCATCGAGATCAGCGACGATAAACTCGCGCGCCTCATAGCGCTCCATGCCGCGGTATTTCTCCGGGATGGTCTCGTCGGTCAACAAATGAGCACGTGGATCGAAGATATTGATGACGGGCAGGTTATGCCTGCGGCCGACCTCGTAGTCGTTGAAATCATGCGCCGGCGTAATCTTCAGGCAACCCGTGCCGAACTCCGGATCGACATAATCATCGGCGATGACGGGGATAGTGCGATCCGTCAATGGCAACTTCACCTGCTTGCCGATCAGGTGCTTGTAGCGCTCGTCATCGGGATGCACGGCCACGGCAGAGTCGCCGAGCATGGTTTCCGGGCGTGTCGTTGCCACGATAAGGTGCTCGGAAGGGTTATCAACGAGCGGATAGCTGATATGCCACAAATGCCCCTGCTCTTCCTCGTATGCCACTTCCAGATCGGAAACCGCCGTCTCCAGCACAGGATCCCAGTTGACCAGGCGCTTGCCGCGATAGATCAGGCCTTCCTCAAACAGGCGAACGAAGACCTCGCGCACGGCTGCCGACAGGCCTTCATCCAGCGTGAAACGCTCACGTGACCAGTCACATGAGAAACCCATGCGTTTGGACTGCTCGGCAATTGTGCCGCCTGAATGCGCCTTCCAGTCCCATACACGATCCAGGAAACGTTCACGGCCCAGGTCGCGGCGGTGCACGCCCTCCTTGTCCAGCAGGCGCTCCACGACCATCTGCGTCGCAATACCGGCATGATCAGTGCCCGGCTGCCACAGCGTCGGATGCCCCTTCATACGCATCCAGCGAATCAGCACATCCTGCAGCGTGGTCGAAAAGGCATGGCCCATGTGCAAGCTGCCTGTGACATTCGGCGGTGGAATGACGATGCAATAGGGCTCAAGCTCTGCATGCGTATAATCCGGCGTAAACGCATCGGATTCGAGCCATTGCTCGCACACAGCCGGCTCCACGCTTTGGGGGTCATAGGCCTTGGCGAGCCGTGTCGTACTGTCAGTCATGGATTATTTTGAGTCGAAATCTAGTTCGGCGAGTCTTTCGTTGAGGCATGCCTCGATCAGGTTCGGAAGCTCTTCGGCAAGACGCGCACTCACATCCGAAGATATCTGTTGCACCAGGAGATTGCGTGTCTGCTCATCCTGCAAGGGGTGAAGGGTGTCCGTCTCATTATCGTCTGTCTCCTGCCGGGCCTGATCCGGTTCATCGTTTCCAGGCTCAATAGCTGCGTCCTCCGCCTCCAGTTCATCCGCCGCCTGCAGATCGTCATAGGTCTCGCTGGTATCGGCGGCGGCGCCTGCTTCGGCATCAGCTTGCCCTGCGTTATCGAGCATCTCCTCGGTAAGCAGGAGGCGCTTCGGTTCTGAATCCCGCTCGTCGGAAAAGTCGGGTTCCTCGGTATCCAACTGGATGTCATCTGCGGCATCAACGCTGGCCGCTTCTTCGGCCTCATCATCCGGGTCAATCACCCAGAGTGGCGGTTTATCGTCTGCGGCAGCCGCATCGGTGTTTGCCATATCCTCGTCGATCATACCTTCCGGCTTCTCCGCCAAAGGCTTATCGGCAACCTCCTCTTCCTGCTCAGGGCTCTCCGTTTCGAGCGGCGCTTCAACAGCGCCCTCTTTCAGCAGAGAATCGAGGCTGTTCAGAATATGATCGATATCGTCTTCTTTTTGCATCGTCACATGCTACGAAAGCATTGCGCATTGGCCAAGGGTTAAGGCCACGATTCAGCCTTCGCTCTTTTTCTTCTGGCCAAGGTATTGCGGGTTCATGCCCAGTTGCTGGTAGGTGCGGAAGCGCTCGCGCGCGGCCGCCAATAACGGTTCGCTCCAGGCATCGACAAAATCGACAATGCTGGGAAAGCCGGAAACATCGGGCGGCACTTCATTGCCGCCATTGAACAGAACCTCCGGCTGATTGTCTCTCACTATTTCGGTGGAAAGCAGGATCGGATGCTCAGCATTGGCTTTGGCGTCTTCGCAGGCCAACCCATGCGCCAGAAATGATTCGGGATGGATCGTCCACAGCTTTTCGTTGAGGCTGGCCATGAAGGTGGCGTCCGGACACAGAATCAGTACATGCGGCGTCAGCCTTCCGCGTTTCAGCAGCAGGCGTGCGATACCCTCCACACGGTCGGGCTGCTCCAGCCGCTCGAAATACACCTTAGTGTCCATATTCTCTCCTCATACGGAGCTGTCTCCACATCCGGATAAGATAAGCCAAAGCGGCCACTGCCGCGATCCACGCCAGCGGCTGCGCCGTGAGAGGCTGCATATGATAACCCAGCCCCAATACACCGGCTTCCCCCATCAGCAAAACAGCAGGGACATTCCACGCCCAGATAGATTGCTCCCAGTCCCACTCCGGCTGAATCCTGATCCACTGCCAGATGCCCCACATGCAGGCTACGCCAAGGCCAAGACCCACCCAGACATCCAGCGGAAAATGAACGCCCCCGTAAACGCGGCCGTAGGCGGCCATCAGGCTGAAAATCCCCAGCAACCAGCAACGCCAATCCTTAGAACCGAACAGATAAAGCGCCAGGGGAATCAATACGCCCAGCGAGGTGGCATGGCCGGACGGAAAGCTGTGCGCATGCAATGCATCACCGAGCACATGCACCTGATCGAAGACGGCGGCAGGCCTGGGCGCATCCACGAGCCGCTTCAATAATTGGGCAATCAGTCCTGAGGCAAGAAAAGCCAGCACACCGGCCAGACCCAATCGAAACCGCCAGAGCATCACGCCGGTACAAATCAGGGCCACGATCAGGCCATCTCCCAGACCACTGACCAGGCCCAGAAACCCGTCGAGAAACGCGTTGTTCGCACCGTTCACAGCCAGAAATACCGGCTGATTCAAGGTGGCCAAAATGGCGGACAGAAGAACATAGAGGGCCACCGCGATGGCAGCCCCTCTGATGCCGGGAAAAAACGCCTTAGACTGTGCGGCGGCCAAGGTAATCCAGCAGCAGGCGCACACCGGAGCCGGTCGCCCCCTTGGCGGAAATATCCGAGCCCTTCATATCCCAGGCTGTGCCCGCAATGTCCAGATGCGCCCATGTAACATCATCAACAAAGCGGGACAGGAAGCAGGCGGCGGTAATCGTTCCTGCTCCACGTCCACCGATATTCTTGATGTCGGCGATCTCGCTTTTGATCTGTTCCTGATATTCCTCATACATCGGCAGGCGCCATACACGATCATGCGTATGCTTACCCGATTTCTCGATCTTTGACTGCAAAGCGTCGTCATTGCCCAGAAGGCCTGAGGCCTCGGAACCCAGAGCAACCACACAGGCGCCGGTCAGCGTGGCAAAATCGATAATTTGCTCCGGCTTCTGCTCAGCAGCATAGGCCAATGCATCCGCCAGAATAATCCGCCCCTCGGCATCGGTGTTCAGCACTTCAATGTTGATACCCTTGTAGGATTTGACGATGTCGCCCGGCTTGTAGGCAGCACCACCAAGCAGGTTCTCGGTGGATGCGATCACTCCGAGCAGATTGACCGGCAGGCTCAATTCACACACGGCCCTGAAAATGCCGAGCACGGCGGCGGCGCCGCACATGTCGAACTTCATCTCGTCCATATGCGCAGGCGGCTTGATGCTGATGCCGCCGGCATCGAAGGTCAGCCCCTTGCCAACCAGCGCAACCGGCGCATCGCCTTTTTTGCCCCCCTGGTAATTCAAAACAATAAACCTTGGCTCCCTGCTTGAGCCCTGATTAACGGCCAGCAGCCCCGTGAATCCGGCCTTCTCGATGGCTTTCTTGTCCATGACGGTGACCTTGAGGTTTTTATGCTTCAGCGCCCTGGCCTGGTCACCAAGGTATTCAGGCGTGCAGACGTTGCCGGGCCCATTGGCCAGATCGCGGGCAAAAATCGTGCCGCGACAAACCCCTCTGGCCACAGCCACAGCTTTCTCCGCCGCATCCAGATCACGGCGGGATTTCACCATGATCGTCACCGAGCGAAGCTCACGCTTGTTTTCCTTTTTCTCGCTTTTGTATTGCTCGAATTTGTACAGGCCCAGCCAGATGCCTTCAGCGATGGCCTGCGCCTTGTCCGCCGCGCCGCTTCCGCGCACGGCAAGTTCGGACAGAAAGAACGACACATCGCGTGCACCGCTTTTTTCCAGATGCCGGGCCGCTTTGGCGGCGAGCGTGCGCAGCTTGTGCAAATCCAGTTTTTTTTCGTTGCCTGCGCCAATCAGCACCGTACGCGCAGTCAATGTCCCCTGAACGTTATACAGGGTGCCGATCTCACCGGAATCGCCGGACTGATCGAATTTCCGCAGATAATCCACCAGCGACTTGTTGCTGGCTGCGTTGATGGCTTTGCCGGAATCACTGAGCTTTCTCCCCTCCAGCAATGGAATAACCACAGCATCATCACGCTGCTTGACCGCCGAACCGGACTTGACCTGAATCTCAATCATGATTGCCTCTTGTTTTACAAAAAATGAAAAATATCGGGGTAAGCGGAGAAAAAGACCCCAAACCGCGAATTATCTGAACTTTACCACCTGTGGCCATGTTCTCAACCGCTCTGGCTGAGAAACAACTGTATTTGCGAATACCCCCGGCAATCCCCCCCTGCTCCAAAGCGTTCCCGAAAAAAAAGGCCGCCTCCGGATGGAGACGGCCTTGAATCTTTTGCGGTCCGAAAACCGATCGATTAGCAGGAGTAGTACAACTCAAACTCAATCGGATGCGTACGCAGACGCACCGCATCATGCTCTTCGATCTTCAGCTCGATGAAGGCATCGATCATGTCGTCATCGAATACGCCGCCAGCCTTCAGGAATTCGCGATCCGCAGACATCTCGTTGATCGCTTCCTCAAGGCTTCCTGCCACGGTCGGAAATCCTTCGGCTTCCTCAGGCGGAAGATCGTAGAGATTCTTGTCGGCTGGAGCGCCCGGATCGGTCTTGTTCAGGATGCCGTCCAGACCAGCCATCATCATGGCCGAGAAGGCCAGGTACGGGTTGGCGGTCGGGTCCGGGAAGCGAACCTCAAGGCGCTTGCCTGCATCGGAGCTTACGACCGGAATGCGGATAGCCGCAGAACGGTTACGGTTTGAGTAGGCCAGCATCACCGGCGCTTCATAACCCGGCACCAGACGCTTGTAGGAGTTGGTGGAAGAGTTGGTGAAGGCGTTCAATGCCTTGGCGTGCTTGATGATGCCGCCGATATACCACAGGGCTTCCTGTGAAATACCTGCATACTTGTCACCGGCAAACATGTTTTTGCCACCCTTCCAGATCGACTGGTGGACATGCATGCCTGTACCGTTATCGCCAAACAGCGGCTTCGGCATGAAGGTTGCCGTCTTGCCATGCGCATGCGCAACGTTATGGACAACGTACTTGTACCACTGCGCGTTGTCGGCCATCTGCATCAGGGTGTCAAAACGCATCGCCAGCTCGCACTGGCCGGCCGTCGCCACCTCATGGTGATGGCATTCCATCTGCAGGCCCAGATCATCCATAACCAGCGACATGTCGTTACGAATCTCGTTCAGGGAATCGACCGGCGGCACAGGGAAGTAACCGCCCTTGACCTGCGGCCGGTGCCCCATGTTGCCACCTTCATAACGCTTGGCGCTGTTCCAGGCAGCTTCCTCGGATTCGATTTCAAAACCGGCCGAACCCATCTCGTAATGGAAATTCACGCCGTCAAAGACAAAGAACTCCAGTTCGGGACCAAAATAGGCCGTGTCGCCAAGACCGGTCGACTGCAGGTAGCTCAGCGCACGCCTGGCAAGGTTGCGCGGACAACGGTTGTAATCCTGGCCGGTGGTCGGGTCGATAATCGAACCGATCAGCACAAGGGTTGACGCCTCGGTGAACGGATCAATCTGGGCCGATGCCGGATCAGGAATAATCGCCATGTCCGAATTGTTGATATCGCACCAGCCGGCAACGGAAGAGCCATCGAAGGCAAAACCGTCTTCAAAAGAATCCTCGCTGAGCTGGCTGATCGGGAAGGTCACGTGCTGCCACTTACCGCGCGTGTCGGTAAAGCGGATGTCGATAAATTCGACCTCGTGTTCCTTCACCATGTCAAATACCTGTTTTACTGCATCACTCACTTTCTTCTCTCCTTTTTTCCATTATCAGAAATATATTTTCAACTTATAAAAACTGTTCTTATCCTGTCCAGCCCTGGTTAAATAGCCTCTTTATCACGCTCGCCGGTACGGATACGGATGGTCTGTTCGACGGGCGTAACAAAAATCTTGCCGTCACCAATCTTGTCGGTGCGCGCTGCCTCGATGATCGCATCCACAGCCTGATCGACCTGATCCTCGGTCACGACAGCCTCAATCTTCACCTTGGGGAGAAAATCCACGACATATTCTGCGCCACGATAAAGCTCCGTATGCCCCTTCTGGCGGCCATACCCCTTCACCTCGGTGACGGTCATGCCATGAATGCCAATATCTCCCAGGGCATCTTTCACATCATCAAGCTTGAACGGCTTGATGATCGCCTCGATTTTTTTCATTACATCTTCCTCCTAGGGCCTGTTAGCACTACTTTTGGTTGTAGCGACATGCCTGCCATTCCTTAAAGCCATGCGTAATCGGATAGCGCCGATCACGGCCGAAGGCCCGCTGTGTGATCTTCACGCCCGGAGGCGCCTGCCGCCGCTTATACTCAGCACGATACAGCATGCCGACCACCCTCAGCACAACATCCGCATCAAAGCCCCGGCTGATGATCTCTTCCGGGCTCAGGCGATCATGGATATGCGCCTCCAGAATCGCATCCAGTTCAGCGTAATCCGGCAACAAATCGCTGTCCTTCTGATCCGGTGCAAGCTCCGCCGAAGGTGGCTTGGCAATCGTATGCTCGGGAATCAGTTCCTGATCCCTGTTGATATACCGCGCCAGCTCAAACACCTGCGTCTTGTACACATCCTTCAATACCGCAAAGCCTCCGGCCATATCGCCATACAGCGTCGCATAACCTACAGCCACCTCACTCTTGTTGCCGGTCGTCAGCAACATGCGGCCGGTCTTGTTGCTGATGGCCATAAGCAACATTCCCCGGATGCGCGCCTGCACATTTTCCTCGGTCACATCCGGCTTTTCCAAATCCCATTCAGCAAACGGCTCGGACAAAACGCCTTCCGCTGCCTCCACCACCCGCTCAATCGGCAGCGTAAACGTTTCAATGCCATAGTTCGCAGCCAGCGCCAGCGAATCCGATACTGAATGATCGCTGGAATAGCGTGAAGGCAACAACACCCCCAGCACATTTTCCACACCCAGCGCCTCGCAGGCCAATGCTGCCGTAACAGCCGAATCAATGCCGCCGGACAAGCCGATAAGCACCTGCCTGCACCCGTTACGATGCACATAGTCACGCACACCGAGCACCAGCGCATCATGAATCTGTTCCAGCGGCTGCGGCATTTCGCTGATCTCACCACAGGGTTTAGCCAAGTCTATACTCAGCCATGCCGTCTCAAACAGGGGCGCTCTCGCCATGAGCACACCTTCCGCATCCACGGCATGACAACCGCCGTCGAACACCACTTCATCCTGGCCGCCGACCTGGTTCACATACAGCACCGGAGCCGCAAACTGGCGCGCCCGCTTTGCCATCAGCGCTTCGCGTTCGGCCTGCTTGCCGACATGGAACGGCGACGCATTGAGGTTCACGATTACATCGTGCGCGTGCCGGGCAGCGTCCTTCACAACCGCATCATCCCACAAGTCTTCACAGATACCGACGCCAATCTTCCAGCCATCGACATCGAACACCTCACGGCCATCGCCCGGCGTAAAGTAGCGGCGCTCATCAAACACACCATAGTTGGCCAGCGCCTGCTTGTCGTATACACCCAGCGCCTGCCCGTTCCTGGCCAGCGTGGCGCTGTTTTTCAGCCCGGCGGATGTGCGCTTAGGGTGGCCGAAAATAACCGCGACTTCCCCGGCTTCGCTGATCACCCGGCGGGCGGCCTGCTCAGCCGCATCCATAAACGAGGAGCGATAAAGCAAATCCTCGGGCGGATAGCCGGTGATGACGAGTTCCGGCAATACAACCACATCAGAGCCTGCATCTTCCGCCTGCCGCATGGCCTCCAGCACCAGTGTGGTGTTGTGGCCAATATCGCCAACCTTCGGCGCCACCTGCGCCAGCAAAATCTTCAAGTCCTATCCCCCATCTGAGATGAGGGGCCAGACTACCACCACATCAATGCCGCGCCATATCCTCTTCAGGATTGGCTGCAATCTGGTGAATGGCCAGGTCCGCGCCCTGATATTCATCCTCTTCACTCAGGCGTATGCCAATCATGGCCTTGAGTGCGCCAAACACGGCAAACCCGCCTGCCACAGCGATGACAAGGCCGGTCAATGTGCCGACAAGCTGGGCCATAAAGGTCACGCCGCCGGCGCCGCCCAAAGCAGTCGAGCCAAAGATGCCGGCGGCAATACCGCCCCAGACACCACACACGCCATGCAGCGGAACCACGCCGAGTACATCGTCGATCTTCAGGTGGTTCTGTAGATAGGCGAAGCCGTAAACAAAGACACAACCCGCCACGGCGCCAATCGCCAGCGCGCCAATCGGATGCACAATATCCGAGCCTGCACAGATCGCCACAAGACCTGCCAGCGCGCCGTTGTGCACAAAGCCGGGGTCGTTCTTTCCCGCCACAAGTGCTGCCAGAAGGCCGCCGACCATGGCAAGCAGCGAGTTGATGGCGACAAGCCCCGAAGCGGCATCCACTTTGCCGGCACTCATGACATTAAAGCCGAACCAGCCGACGCACAGAATCCACGAGCCCAGAGCAAGGAAAGGAATGTTCGATGGCAGAATCGCATTGACCTGGCCACCCCTGCCATAACGCCCCTTGCGCGCCCCCAGCATCACGACAGCGCCGAGCGCCAGAAAGCCACCCATGCCGTGCACCACGACGGAGCCTGCAAAGTCATGGAACTCGGCGCCGAATGTGTTGCTCAACCATGACTGAAAGCCGTAATTTCCATTCCAGATAAGGCCCTCGTAAAACGGATATATGAGCGCAACAAGCAGCACCGTTGCCAGAGCATTGGGCCAGAAGCGCACGCGCTCGGTAATGCCGCCTGAAATGATGGCCGGAACAGCAGCAGCAAAGGTCAGCAGGAAAAAGAAATGCACCAGCTCGTAGCCGCTGCTGATGCCGCCGATCTTCGTAATCTCGGAAACCGGGGCAAAGAAGTGGATGCCGTAGGCTACGGCAAAGCCGATAAAGAAGTAGGCCACGGTGGAAAAACCGAAGTCGGTAAGCACGCGCACCAGCGCACTAACCTGATTCTTCTTTCGTACCGTACCGGCTTCCAGAAAGGCGAAGCCTGCATGCATGGCAAGCACCATGGCCGCACCCATCGTCAGAAAAAAGACGTCAAAACCAGCGTTTTGCATACCAACCCCATAGGACTTCCAAAATATTTACTCTTGTATAAGCAAGCGCTGTGCCAAAACTGGAAAAGCTTGGAAACTCAAGGGGACTGCACTATATCGGATAGCGCGGACACCCATCCGCACCATTCTTAGGCAGAAAACAATATGTTTGCCCATATATTAAGCACGATTAGTGTAGTGAGCGAATGTCTGTTTGCGGCTGTCGACTCAAGCGGTCATTCAAAACAATCAACAATCAGAATTCATGGTCAAAAATCACAGCTGTCCGGTTAAGGAAAGGGTGGCAGTAAAAAAGGTCTGAATTCCCAGGGGATATGGTAGATTTATTGTTGAAGAGACAGCAAAT
>QIFG01000059.1 GCA_003228735.1 Zetaproteobacteria bacterium | reverse complement strand
GTATCTGTGTGTAAAGTGCTTTGTCTCTCATGCCCCATAGCATAACCTCCAGTAATCACGTTACCCACACGATCAGGGGAAGAGCCAAAAAAGAAGAGAAAAGCTAACGCAAAGCGCGGAGAAGGCCCTCGGCTTTGTGTTCGGTTTCAGCCAATTCGGATTCTGGGTCTGAATCCGCCACAATGCCTGCGCCGGCGGCCCAGTTGAGCGTGCCGTCATAATGCCAGAAGGTGCGAATGAGGATATTCATGTCCGCACTGCCATCCCAGCCGATATAGCCGATACCGCCCGTATATGGCCCCCTGGCCTGCTGCTCAAGTCCATGAATGATCTCCATGCAATGCACCTTGGGACAGCCGGTAATCGTGCCGCCGGGGAACATGGCCCGGAACACGTCGATTACATCCCTGCCTTCCTGTAGCTGCCCGCGCACATTTGAAACAATATGCTGCACCGTGGCATAGCGCTCAATGGCCATGCGCTCGTTGACTTCAACCGTTCCCGGTTTGCAGACGCGCCCCAGATCATTGCGCTCCAGGTCGACGAGCATGATGTGCTCGGCCCGTTCCTTTTCGGATAGCAGCAACTCCTCGCTCAACTCCTGATCCTTTTCTCCCTCGCCGCGCCTGCGCGTACCGGCAATGGGACGTGTTTCCACACTTCCATTGGCAGACAGGCTGAACAGGCGCTCGGGCGAAGCCGAAAGGATGTGCAGCGGCTTGTCTCCTGCCTCAATCCGCATGAAGGCTGCAAATGGTGCCGGATTCACGCGCCTAAGCCGCGCATACAGGGGAAGAACATCCTCCTCAGCCATGTCAGCGCGCCAGAAACGCGCGATATTGGCCTGAAAGATATCTCCGGCCCCGATATATTCCTTCACGCGCTCCACGGCCCGCATATAGGCCTTCCCACCTGTGGTGTGCGTCGACCCTGAATCGAAGCGGAAAGGCGCCTGTTGGGGCACACAGTCGTTATCCAGCATGGCTTCCAGGGTATCGAGTTCGGCTTCCCCATTTGATGAGAACAGGCGGATTTCGTCCTTCTCAGGTATAAAACAGCAACTCCATTCCGGAAAAAACAGGTAGAGCAAAGGGCCGGGCGGAGGGGTTTTCGGCTCCGGCAAGTCCTCAATGAACAATCCGGCCTCATAAGCGGCATACATCAGGCAGCGAATGCCATCGGCAATATCGGTGTCCGGATCAGGTTGAAGATGCTTGCGCCACTGAGCAAACAGGCGGTCAGCCTGGGCCGGATCATCACTTGAAATCTGTAAATGAGAACCTGCACGCGAGACCAGAAACTGACGGCCGTCACCGGCCGGATTTTCAAGCAGGGCGGAAAAACGCTCAGGCTGTGAAGTCAGACAATCATGCGCCGAATCCGGGGATAAAGAACAGTAAATACGGCGGCAGTATAACTTTAAGGACATAGGGCTAACGCCCCTTAATTATTGGTATTTCTTGACGATAATCGTTGCGTTTGTGCCGCCGAAGCCAAAGGAGTTCGACAGCGCCACATTAATGCCGGCCTTGCGCGCCTTGTGCGGCACATAATCCAAATCGCATTCAGGATCAGGATCGTCCAGGTTGATGGTTGGCGGGGCAATACCATCACGTATGGCAAGCACGGAAAAGGCCGCCTCAACGCTGCCTGCCGCACCCAGAAGGTGTCCGATCATGGACTTCGTGGACGATATCATGATCTTTTTGGCATGGTCTCCGAAAACAGACTTGATGGCCTGGGTCTCTCCGATATCACCGGCCGGCGTCGAAGTGCCATGCGCATTGATGTAATCCACTTCTTCAGGCTTCATGCCGGCTGAATCCAGCGCCGCACGCATGCAGCGGGCACCGCCCTCGCCTTCCGGCGCCGGCGCCGTTATATGATGCGCATCGCCGGACATGCCATAGCCTACGACCTCGGCCAGGATTGTGGCGTCACGGCCTTGAGCCGATTCCAGTGATTCGAGCATCAAAACACCGGCTCCTTCTCCCATGACGAAACCGTCACGCTTTGCATCCCAGGGACTGGAGGCCTTCTCAGGCTCATCATTACGGGTGGAAAGTGCGCGCGCGGCGCAGAAACCGCCAATACCGAGTTCGCATATGCACGCCTCGGCTCCACCGGCCAGCATGGCATCGGCATCACCACGGGCGATGATTTCAAAGGCATCGCCAATGGCATGCGTGCCCGTGGCACAGGCCGTGACCGTCGCCATATTCGGACCCTTGGCGCCATTCAACATCGAAACCCAGCCCGAAATCATGTTGATAATGGTCATCGGGATAAAGAACGGTGAAATCTTGCGCGGCCCGTTTTTTTCATAGGCGCGCATGGTGCGTTCGATAGAGGGCAGGCCACCGATCCCCGAACCGATGATAACACCGAAGCGCTCGGCGTTATCCTCACAGGCTTCAAAACCCGACTGCTCCAGAGCCATCTGCGCCGCAGCAACGCCGTACTGGATAAAGGTATCCATCTTGCGGGCATCCTTGCGGTTGATGAAATCATCAACATTGAAATCAGGCACCTCGCCGGCAATGGTACTGGCCATACCGGCGCCCTCGGCATCAAAGCGCGTAATCCGACTGATGCCGGATTTGCCTGCAATGATATTATGCCAGGAAATGTCGTTACCGGTGCCGAGCGGCGTAACCAGCCCGACACCGGTAACGACTACGCGTCTAGTCAAAGATTATTCGGCTTTGGTGGCGATATAGTCGATAGCGTTCTGTACGGTCTGGATTTTCTCCGCATCATCATCCGGGATTTCGATTCCGAACTCTTCCTCAAAGGCCATAACGAGCTCTACGGTATCCAGCGAATCAGCGCCCAGATCATCAACAAACGAGGAATCCGGGTTGATTTCGGTCTCGTCAACATTGAGCTGGTCGCTAACGATCTTGGTGACCTTTGCTTCGATCTCTGCAGACATATCGTTCTCCCTCTTCATCAAGATAAGTCGTGTTTGAGGCGGCTTCTATCACAGGCTTGGGCCTCAGACAAGTTACAAATTACATGTACATGCCGCCATTCACGTGCAATATCTGGCCGGTGATATAGGCGGCGGCATCGCTGGCCAGAAAGGTGACAGATGCAGCGACATCTTCCGCGGCTCCCAAATGCCCCAGTGGAATCTGTTCAACCAGCTTGTCCCGGGCCTCTTCGCCCAGCCCGGCAGTCATATCAGTAGCGATAAAACCGGGCGCCACCGCATTTACGGTGATGCCCCTGGAGCCTACCTCGCGCGCCAGCGAACGCGTCAAAGCATCAACGCCCCCCTTACTGGCGCAATAGTTAAGCTGTCCCGGATTGCCCATTGAGGCTACCACGGACGAGATATTAATAATGCGGCCGAACTTGGCTTTCATCATCGGGCGCAGCACCGCCTGCGAGACGTAGAATACAGAGTTCAGGTTGGTCGAAATCACGGCATCCCAATCCTCACCCTTCATGCGTATGGAAAGGTTGTCGCGCGTAATGCCGGCATTATTAACCAGCACGTCGAGCCTTCCGAAATGGCCAACGGCATCCTTCACAAAGGCCTGCACGGCGGCCTGATCCGATACATCCACTGCCTTTGGCAGCACATCAACATCATGCTTCTTCAGCTTGTCGGCAGCGGCGTTAATGGTCTGCTCGCGGGTGCCGCAAATGGCCAGATTGTAACCGGCAACTGCCAGCGCCTCGGCAATGGCATAACCGATACCACGGCTGGCCCCGGTAATCATGGCAACTCGTTGTTCCATCATCAAACCTCCCCCGCCTGCGCAAGGCTGGCCTGCATGGCCTCCGGCGTTTCAGCCTGCCCCACCTGCATGTCCCGTTCAATACGCCTGACCAGGCCGCTCAACACCTTACCCGGCCCCATCTCCACAGCATCGCTTACCCCGGCCCGGCGCATCTGCTGCACGATCTGCACCCAGCGCACGGGCATGACCAACTGCTGTACCAGGGCGTCCCGGATTTCCTGCGGCTCCTGCACGGGTGCGGCCAGCGCATTGCTCCACACCTTCCGATCCGGGGCCTTCAGTTCAATCTCCGCCAGACGCTCTCGCATAGCGTCCGCCGCCGGTTGCATCAATGGCGTATGCGAAGGAACGCTGACAGTAAGAGGAAGCGCACGTTTGGCGCCTGCCGCCTTGGCAGCATTCATGGCGCGGTCGACGGCCATTGCATGCCCGGCCACAACGATTTGTCCCGGGCAGTTGTAGTTGGCTGCCCACACCTTCGCATCATCCCCGGAGGCCTCTTCGCAAACCCCCTCCAGAACTTCATCGTCCAGTCCGATGATCGCCGCCATGCGGCCAACATCGGCAGGCACGGCACGGCTCATCTCCTTACCCCTGAAAGCAACAAGTTTCACAGCATTGGAGAACTCGAGGCTGCCTGCCGCCACCAGGGCGGAGTATTCCCCCAGCGAGTGGCCGGCAGCATGCCCAGCCTCAATCCCCCCCTGTACGCGCCACAGGCGCAGCAGAGCAATGGAGGCGGTCAGCAGCGCCGGTTGGGTGTGTTCAGTCTGATGCAGTTTCTCGTCCGGATTCTCCTGCACAAGCGCCCACATATCGAAGCCCAGGGCATCGGACGCCTCGGCAAAGCTTTGCCTTACAGGAGCGCTGTCCGCAAAAGCGGCCAGCATGCCCTGACTCTGTGAGCCCTGACCCGGAAATAAAAAGGCATAATTCGGATTCATGATTTAGGGCCTGTTAACACTAATTATGGTCGTAGCGACGTGGCTATTTTTGTGGCTATGCAAGGCATTTCGAGCGCAGTGTGCTTGATGCACATCAGCGAGAAATAACGCCGCAGAGCGCAAAAATGGCCCATCCCGCAGGGCTGCGCCCCGATTGTGCTCAAAAAGGATGAGGCCATTCGGCGTTGCTCGTCGCTCATTTGGATTCACCAAATCTCACTCCTCGCGCCTTGACTGGCCTCATTTGGGACAGCAGCGCTTCGGTCATCATTAGTGTTAACAGGCCCTACTCCAGCGCACAAGGTTCGCACCCCAGACAAAACCAGCGCCAAAGGCTTCAAACAACAACAGGTCGCCGGTTTTCAGCTTGCCTTCCCGATATAAATCATCCAGCGCCAACGGCACGCTGGCAGCCGACGTGTTGGCATGCTTGCTGACCGTCAGAGCCACGCGGTCCATCGGCATTTTGAGCTTTTTGGCCGTAGCCTGAATAATACGAAAATTAGCCTGATGCGGCACCAGCCAGTCGATCTCGCTCTGCTCAATGCCGTGTTTCCCGGTTATTTCTTCCACCAGTTCTCCCAGCTTGCCAACGGCCATGCGGAAGACCTCATTGCCGCGCATCTCGACGGCGGCCACACCTGCCGAATCGACATGAAAATCAAGAGGGTCGTCAGCGGGAGATGCGCCAGGATGTGGATGGTGGGCCATCAAAAGATGCCGGTGCGCACCATCGGAGTGAATAACCGAGCCGATGATGCCGCCCTCTTCCTCACGCGCCTCCAGCACGACGGCGCCTGCCCCGTCGCCAAACAGCACGCAGGTGGAGCGGTCGTTCCAATCCAGAATGCGCGACATGGACTCGGCGCCGATCACCAGTGCGCGCCGGAACATACCCGCCCGCATCATGCCGTCCATCTGGGCCAGGGCGTAAACAAAACCCGAACACACGGCCTGAATGTCCCAGGTCGGAAAACCCTCTCCGCCAAGTTTGTACTGCACGATACTGGCCGTGGATGGGAAGATCATATCCGGGGTTGTTGTAGCAACAAGAATCACATCGATATCCGTGATCTTCAGGCCGGCATCATCAAGCGCATGCCTTGCCGCCCATACGGCCAGATCCGACGTGTGCTGATCTTTTCCGACAATATGGCGCTGACTGATTCCCGTGCGCGCCACAATCCATTCATCGGTGGTATCGAGCATGCTCTCGATATCATGGTTGGTCAGCACGCGCTCAGGCAGGTAGGAGCCGGCGCCAATGATATGAACGTTCAGAGGCATCAATCCGTCCAGCCGTTCACGGCATCGACAATCCTGGCACTCAGGCCTGATTTAACCTCACGGTGGGCCAGTTCGATGGCGCTGGCAAAGGCATACGCATCTGCGGAACCGTGGCTCTTGACGACAATGCCATTCAATCCGAGTAGCGGCGCGCCGTTATACTCGCCGGGATGAATGCCAGCCTTGAAACGCTCCAGCGCCCCTTTGGCAAATAATGTGCCTGCCTTGGCCGCCATGCTTGAGGCTAACTCTGATTTCAGGTGATGCAGCACAAATTCGGCCGTGCCCTCCATACACTTGAGCGCCACATTGCCGACAAAGCCGTCACATACCACAACATCAACGGTGCCACGGAAGATGTCCGTGCCCTCCACATTGCCGATAAAATTCAGATCGGTTTCCTTCAATTTGGTGGCCGCCATCTTAACGACATCCGTACCCTTGATGTCCTCGGAACCGATGTTGAGCAGGCCCACGCGCGGCGACTCAAGCCCTTCGGCCGCCTGCATATAGCAGGAACCCATAATGGCAAACTGCAACAGGTGGTCCGAGGAGCAGTCCACATTGGCGCCGGCATCCAGCATCAGGGTGCGGCCGCCAATAGCGGGAATCATCGAGGCAATGGCCGGTCTGTCGATACCGGCCAGGGTTTTCAGGATAAACTTCGGGATAGCCATCAGGGCGCCGGTATTGCCGCCGCTGACAAATGCATCCCACTTGCCGTCACGCAGCAGGCGCGCCCCGACATGCATGGACGAATCCTTCTTGCGGCGCAGCGCCACAGCCGGTGACTCATGCATTTCCACGACTTCTGTCGCTGGAACAATCTCTGCCCTGGAAGCAAGATTATGGGAGGCCAGAATCGGCTCAAGCTCATTGGGCCTGCCGACAATGCCGAACTCAACGGATGCGGACTTGCCGGCCTGGAGCCGGGCTATTGCCTCAATGACGACATTTGGAGCATGATCGCCGCCATGCCCATCCAGCAGAATACGGGTGGCGCGGGGCAACTGATCGGACTCGGACATTAGGGCCTGTTAACACAAATTATGGTCGTAGCGACGCGGCCATTTTTGTGGCTATGCAAGGCATTCCGAGCGCAGTGTGCTTGATGCACATCAGCGAGAAATAACCGAGCTGCGCACAAAAATAGCCCGTCCCGCAGGGCTGCGCCCCGAATGATGCCATCCAGCGTTGCTCGTCGTTCATTTGGATTCACCAAACTTCACTCCTCGCGCCTTGACTGGCCTCATTTGGGGCAGCAGCGCTTCGATCATCATTTGTGTTAACAGGCCCTAATCCTCGTCTTTCGCGATCACCTCGCGGCCTTTGTAAAAACCACAGTGAGGGCACGCATGATGTGGACGGGTCATCTCGCCACAGTTCGGACACTCGGACATGGCCGGTGTGCCAATGGCATCATGTGCACGGCGCATATTACGCTTGGATGTACTGGTTTTCCTCTTCGGAACTGCCATGTTTCATCACTCCTTCTTCATTTCAAGAAGCCCCCAGGGGCAACCATAAACTACTTATCCAGCTTCAATGTGCGCAACGCAGCAAATGGGTGATCCCCGTCATCTGTCGGGCAAGCACACGGCCCATCGTTCAAATCCTTGCCGCAGCGCTGGCACAGGCCCTTACAATCCGGCTTGCACACCACGGTCAACCGCCAGGCCAGCCAAATATCCTCACGCAATACGTCGAGAAGATTGACCTTTCCCGGAAGCGGCAACACATCATCCTCTCCCGTTGCACCCTTCGCCAGCTGGAAAACACGCAGGGTCTCCCCCTGCATATCCATCTCAAAGGCCGCATTGCAACGGCTGCAATCTCTGCCCACCCTGGCCTGCCAGGAACCCGACAGATGATAACAGCCACCTTGGCGCTGTAAATCCACGTCCCAGCGCGCATCCGAGTTGAGCATATGCAGAGCATCAACATGGCCGCACTGCTCATCCTCAAGCTGGGAACGGGGCACATCTGCATGCCAGTGCCAGCCTGATGCCGGCAAATCCTGCAACTGTATTTTCTGAAGCTCGTGCAAAACGACCTCCGCAATATACCCTACTCTAAGCGGATGCGGCATTATGGGTATTGCGCATGCAGGGTCAAGCAGCCCGTATGACCACCAGAAACATGCCCTATAGTCCCATTTCTGCTATAACCCTGAGAGTAAGCTGTACCATTGTTCAGCGACAAACTGTTCGACGATAAACGAACCCTAAGGAGAACATGTGATTACTGGAGGCGTCTGGCTCATCATCGCTGTTGTTACTGCTTTTGTGCTGGCCTACCGGCGTACGGCACTGTGGATATGGATTCTGGCTGCGGCCGTTCTTATCTTTGGCTGGAGCGCCACAGGCACCACCGGCCCCATCGCCACCACATTCGTCTGGCTGGTTTTCCTGGCCATCGTCATTCCCGTGAGCATCCCGCCGCTGCGCCAGCAGTTGATCAGCCGCCGCGTGCTTGACCTGTTCCGCAGCCTGATGCCTCCCCTGTCTGAAACCGAACGCGCCGCCCTAGAGGCGGGAAGCACCTGGTGGGATGCTGAACTGCTGTCCGGCAAGCCGGACTGGCGCGTATTGATGGAACAACCGGCGCCCGCCCTGAGCAAGGATGAACAGGCATTCGTGGACGGGGCAACAGAAGAGCTGTGCCGCATGTTGGACGACTGGCAGATCACGCATGAAGACAACGACCTGCCGCCCAAGGTCTGGGCTTTTCTCAAAAAGCACGGCTTTTTTGGCATGATTATCCCCAAGAAATATGGCGGCCTTGAATTCTCGGCCCAGGCGCATTCGGCCGTTATTACAAAAATCTCCAGCCGAAGCATTACCGCAGCCGTCACCGCCATGGTTCCAAATTCGCTTGGGCCGGGGCAACTGCTGTTGAATTACGGCACCGAGAAACAGAAGAAGCACTACCTTCCGCGTCTGGCCAAAGGTGAAGATGTTCCGTGTTTCGCCCTGACCAGCGCCCATGCCGGCAGCGATGCTGCTTCGATGTTGGATACCGGCATCGTCTGCAAGGGTGAGTTCAACGGAGAATCAGATACGCTCGGCATCCGGCTGAACTGGAGCAAGCGGTATATTACGCTGGCGCCCGTGGCGACATTGCTCGGCCTGGCCTTCAAGCTGTATGACCCTGAACACCTGCTTGGTGACAAAGAAGAATACGGCATCAGCGTGGCCCTGATCCCGACGGATACAGCAGGTGTTGAGACCGGCCAGCGGCACAACCCCCTGAATCAGGCATTCATGAACGGGCCTACGACGGGTAAAGATGTATTCGTGCCCATTGATGCCCTTATCGGCGCCTCCGAATACGCCGGCCAAGGGTGGAGAATGCTCATGGAATGCCTGGCCGAAGGGCGTTCCATCTCGCTGCCAGCTTTGAGCGTTGGCACCGGCAAACTGGCCAGCCGCGCCACTGGCGGCTATGCACGTATCCGACAGCAGTTCAAACTGCCTATCGGACGTTTTGAGGGCGTGGAGGAAGCACTCGCCCGAATCGCCGGTCACACCTATGCCATTGACGCCGCGAGACAAATGACGGCCGTTGCCATCGATCAGGGCGGCAAGCCTTCGGTGATCTCCGCCATCGTTAAATATCACTGCACCGAGCGCATGCGCATGCTGGTTAATGATGCCATGGATGTCTTTGGCGGCTCAGCCATCAGCATGGGGCCGCGTAACCTCATGGGACGTGTCTACCAATCTATTCCCATCGGCATCACCGTCGAAGGCGCCAACATCCTTACACGCAGCCTGATCATCTTCGGCCAGGGCGTGATCCGCTGCCATCCCTATCTGCTGAAGGAGATGCAGGCCGTCCAGAACGAAAACCGTAGCGAGGCTCTCAAGGACTTTGACGAAGCGCTGTTTGGCCACATTGGCTTCGCCATCAGCAACAAGGTGCGCGCCTTTGTGCTGGCTCTTACGGCTGGCCGGCTGGCCCGCCCGCCCTACAAAGGCATGGCAGGGCATTACGCCCGCCAGATCGAGCGCATGAGTGCCGCCCTGGCCTTTGTCGCCGATGTCACGCTCGGCGTGCTTGGCGGCGCACTGAAGCGCAAGGAGAAGCTTTCCGCCCGCCTGGGTGATGTGTTGGCGCAGTTGTACATCGCCTCAGCCGCCATCAAACATTTCGAAAATCAGGGCAGCCCCGATGAGGATAAGCCACTGCTGGCCTGGGCCTGTGAGGATGCGCTGTTTACGGCACAGCAGCAGCTTGCCGGATTTCTGGATAATTTTCCGAACAAATTTATCGCATGGTCACTGCGCCTGATCGTTTTCCCCACAGGGCGACCCTATTCACCTCCCAGCGACAGGCTTGGGCATCAAGCCGCCAAGCTTCTGCTTGAACCCTCCCCAACACGCGACCGGCTAACCGCAGGCATTTTCATCAGCGATGACATCAACGACCCGCTCGGCCGCATTGAATCTGCACTGAACAAGGTAATGGCGGCTGAACCCATTAAACGCAAGCTGCGCGATGCAAGAAAGCATGGTGTTATTACAGGTGAAACCGAGCAGGAGCTAGTTGAATCCGCCCAGCAGGCCGGATTAATCAGCGATAAGGAAATCAAGCTTTTGACTGAAGCTGACAAGGCAGCAGAGGCTGCAATCGAAGTGGATTCTTTCGATCTAAAGGGTAGTTAATTAAACAGCTTTGCGAACTTGATCTGTATATTAGAAATGAGCACCTACGAATGTCCGCTTTCGGCCAAAACAGAAGTAGCCTTTCCCCACGATAGTGTTGAGCAAATGGTCTGCTGCATCACATGTTTAGATATTTTGTCGAAAACTGTTGGGCACAATCTCGCGATAATTTCTTAAGCTCGGCCATCAAACCGCTAGCCCGATTCCCAACAAGGTCATCGTATGTTGGAGGGTTGTCAGTTTCTTCGGATTCGGTAGTGCAACTACCCTCAGCAATTATGCTAGCCGTACTTGTATCAATGAGTCTCAGGCGTGCATTGTAAAACACACGGTATTCACTCCAACTCATAGGGAAGTAGGCAAAACCCCAATTGTATGTCATGACATCGAGCGCCAGCGGAATTTCTTTGTAAGCAACCTCAACGCTTGCTACTTCATCATCGTCAACAACACTGCTCCCGACACCCACATACTTGGTGTCATATTTAGATTCCATTAATTGCGCCAGTTCCTCGCCAATCGCATAGGCTGGATCAGGGACGCCATTCTCCTGAATCAAAGAATTACCAGCACTAATCATGGATGCTCCTGCTATAGCGCCACCAATGGCACCAAACAGTCCTCCCGTTGCAACTTTATCTGCAGTCATCGCGTTAAAGTCAGGCATTGGTCGTTTGACTACAACTACTTCTTTGCCCGTTATCTTTGAGGTGGCACTTTGTTCAATAGGAACATGATTAACCGAGACGCACCCAAAGGTCATTATTGATACCACTGCAAGTGTGCTTAAACGCCTTAACATCCTATCGCCCCCATCCATTCAATGCGGGGGCTGCAAAAATATGCCCCTCACCTGCACATATTAGTGAGTAAATCCTACAGTTTATATACGTAGTATTACGTATTGACTGTCAGAAAAAGAGTTCAACTGAATGTCCGCTTTAGGTCGCTTTCGGACATGTCGGTTTCCGGCCAAAAGCGGACAAAGTCTGCTTTGGCGCTTCCGCTGGAGCGTCGGGTTAGGGCGTTTCGCTTTCGGACGATTTTCTAGATTCTGGCGTCATACGAGTTGCCCGGGCGCGAGTCAAATTACTATGTGACAACTTCACTGTGTGCACCATGGCAGCAAAGTCACTGCTCCTATCGAAGCTGCGAGTGACCATAGTTACGATCGGTTTCTTCAGGAGTGTCAGGCCCTGTAGTGGCTCGACAAAGTCCTGTCTGTCGGCCTTAATGTAGGCAACAACGTGGCCAAAGTAGAAGCGGTATCCATTCACTCCATCCCAGCGTTCACGAAATGGATCCATCACCCCACCTACCGCAGATTGGAGATGCGATTCTTCAATTACCCATCGGGACATGACTGCGTTGAAGACATCGGGCACCGGCTTATCAGGTTCAAGGATCGCACGCCTTGCGACCTCCTCTAATGGGCCAAGATTGATGCGTCTGTAGAACTGATGAGTTGAGACTGAAGCACGCCACATTGTGGCAAGCAGGAACTGCAAGAGGAGCTTTTGGTCGATTCCTGCTGCTTGATAGGCAATGACCTTACTTTGGTGTGAAATTGGTTGGAAGAGTTCGTCAAATCGAACGTGTAGTGTTTCGACGCCATAGTGATCGAAACGATCGAACTTCGGTTCGCATGTGTCGCATAGGATGCCTTTATCGTAGACACCGATTGGCGATCGCTTGGGGAACTGATTTGGGGTCCCAGTCACCAATTGAGGTGCGCTCCCACCTTCGCGCAAAACACTGAAGAATGCTTCCGGGATGATATGCGCTTTGACAAATTTGCCGGCATTACCGCAGAGGCGGCACAGAGGCATTGGCACCCTAACTGCGTTGATACAAGGAAATAATTCCACGTATCTTCTTGTTACATACGGACATGATTCCTCCATATTTCATATTAAAGCTCAAACACGGAATTCAGTGATGCGTTCTTCTAAGCAATAAGTGTAGTTGCACAACCTCTGATTAGTAATGTCCTCTTTGGTCGAAAGCAGGCATTCGATTGAGTATCCGACGCTAAGGCAAGCGCATCACCTGTCCTACTTACGGCTGTCCATGACGGCGCCGTATGCCTCGTTAATCTGATGCATCTGCTTTTCGGCATACTTCATGAACCCGTCCGGCAGGCCTTTTGATCCGATCTTGTCCGGGTGGTATTCCATGGCGAGTTTGCGGTAGGCGCGCTTGACCTCCGTATCGCTGCTGTCCTGGCTGACTCCGAGAATTTCATAGGACTCGCCGAGATCGGCATGCTGTCCCTTGAACTCCTCCTTGAGGATATTGTAATAGGAACCGTCCAGGCCGAGGTGGGCGGGAATCTTTTTAAGTATCTCATCCTCACCGGGATGCAGTTGTTTGTCGGCATAAGCCACGGTAAACAGCAGGCGATAGACCATCTCCCGCATCTGGTGGCTTTGGGTGATCTGCACATACTGCTTGGCATAATCATAAATTGAGTAGCTATCATTCAGCGCATTCTTGAATATCTCCGCGGATGCTCTCCGATCCTCGGCATCCATGTTCAACTGGTTCTTTGCAAGGTGATTGATGAAGTCGGCCTCTTCGGAGGTTACCTTGCCATCGGCCTTGGCCATTTTCGCCAGCATGGAGAACAGCGCCACAAAAAAGATGGTCTGCGCCTCTTTTTGCCCCATCATGGTTCTTGCGCCTCCCATACCCGGGCCCATGCCCTGCTGCATGACAGCCCGTGCTTTGCCCATCGAGTGCCCTATCCAGGCGCCAATGCCCGCACCGATCGGCCCACCGATAACCATGCCAATTCCGGCGCCAATTCCTGCTCCAAGCCACGACATATCTATTCTCCTGTTGTGATTCCATTGTATGTAAACGGCTGAACTTGGCCCAGTCTTTCATGCAGGACAAGGCCTGCCCCCGATGCCTGCCGGCAATTACTCTTAGCTAACCATGTGTGCTTCCAGCCGCCCACCCCGGCCGAGGGGCTTTCGAGGTCTCCATTCTTACATTGAGGCGAGCAGGATGTCCGGCTTAGGCGCTCTCAAGATGTTCAATGTCATCATTGGCAATGGGCATGTTCTGCGTTGTTGGAATAAAAAACATCCCGGTCTCTATCCGCGCCATTGCCGCCCGAGCCAGATATGCGCTGCGGCTTTCGCCCGCCTGCTTGGCAGCAACGTCCACCATAGCCATCACCCGCTCCGGCATGGTGATGTTGTAGCGCTTGGTGGCGCTGTGCAGCCTAGCCAGGTCGATCTCAACCACAGCCCAAAGCCAGCCGGCATAGTCCGAGTTGCTCTGATGCTTTTCGATTGGAGATGCTGCCGGGATATCCGCGCCGTTGTGCAGCAGCGCCTCAAGGTGCAGTTCAATCGCCTCGCTGGCATTGCTCATTGCCTCGTCCAGCGTATCACCTGCGGAAAAGCATCCAGGCAGATCAGGAACAATCACACCGTATGCGGTGGCATCGCTTCCGGGTTCGATCACAATCGGATATCGCATGGCCTACTCCTTTATCCCGGCCTGCTTGAGGATAGCGTTCACCAGCCCCGCGCCGAGTTTCTTCTTAGGATGGGGAACCGTGATAGTGTGCCCAAAGTCAGGATGCGCCATCTGATGATGACTTCCGCGAATGCGGACAACTTTCCATCCAGCCTTTTTTACCTTCCTCATCAGTTCCCTGCTGTTCATTATCACTATGTGTATAATACACACTTTGCTAGGAAGGGCAAGAATTTAATAGAACTATTCACTGTTAGAAAATGGCCTGCCTCAGCAAGAGGGCGAAACCAACAAACTTCTTCGCAGATACCTGTCAGATACCACAATACCGAAGCCAGGCCCGGCCACGCCTACCCCTCTCTCTACTTGTTCGTGCAGGCCGGGCATAGGCATTGAATCGATACGCTCGACTCCATCTGGTCTCGCACCCAACGCCTGGTCATATCGTCCCGCCTGATCCCTCCATTTCCGCCAAAACAAAGCCATCGGATCGTCATCATCATTGAAATGATCACACTGATCCAAGTCCTCTATCAGAATAAAAAGAAACCATAATTCAGGCTAGGAGCCACCACCAACCCATATCCGCCTCCTTGTATCATACTGATCCTTCACACAAAAGCCGGAACCCAAAGGCTCCGGTTCCCATCAACCTAGAAAATACCTGATACCGAGCGGATCAAGCCATGCTCCAACTCCGGCTGCGCATCCTTAAAATCAAGGTTCACCTTATTAGCTGTGGATACAATGCGAGTTCTGTAGCGCTTCCATTGGGATACCGATGCCGTCTGCTGGGTCACCCGCGTAGACGTTCCCTGCGCCATATTGGTGTCTGTCTGCTGCTGCACAGTCACGCCTTCCGATGTGCGCTCCGAGATTTGCAGGTCGGTGATCATCGTGTAGGTCACATCTTTCACCGCCGAATTGGCAACCGTGCCAACTATCGCTCCCAGCAGGCCAAAGCCACCGTAGCTGGACGCATTGTTGTTGTTCGACGCTGCCGCCGCCGCAACGCCTAGAGCGCCGCCTTCAAGCGCGCCGCCATATCCACCCGCGAGCGCCGCCTGAGCCGCCGATGGATCCATCTTGCCGACCTGTAGCACCGATGCCTGCAACATGTAATGCGCATCGTCAGGATTGTTTACGATCCGATAGCCATGCGAACCGACAGCACTGGCAATGGCGCCACCAAGATTCAATTCCTTGTCCGATGTATTGCGAACCTGGACATACACCGTCTGAAGTTCAGGGGCAACCGGATCAAGAAACACCGTGGCGCTCATCTTGGTCTGCACATCCAGATTGCGTTTGGAAATTGCCGTCTGCGTCGCGGCGCAACCACCAAAAAAACCCGCGACAGATACTGCCAATACTGCAATACCCATACGCTGTATCCATTTCATTGTTTTCAAAGGTTATCCCTCCAACTCATATTCAGGATTTCTCCCGTAATGACGCAGTATTCACATGGGTTGGACAAAACCTGTCATGGCGATTGTGATTGTTTGCGGTATACCGTATTTGTCTGGTCAGCCAATATCATGTCCGGCAAGATTCATTCCGGGAGGCAACGATGAAATTCAGTGGCAGTAGATTTGGCATGGAACCCTCCCGGCAATACACCAATAACCTGAGGCTTATCAAACTAGCCATTGATCTACAACGCTGTACCCGGCATCAGTCAAGACATGGTAAAAGACCGCCAACCCGGGTTACGTATAAAGGTCTGGAACAATCCTACTTCGACAATGAATACGCAGTCAGCCAGGAGGCCGCGCACAAAATGTCCCGGCGCGATATTCAATACATGGATGAGGTATTCAAACTGGGAGGTGCTGAAAAAAGCGGCTATTACATGCAGCCCTGCTTTCCTCGCTATATCCACATGTTCCAGTTCTGGCTGGAGGCTCTTGAAAAATCACCAAAAACAGACGGGCGGCTTCATATAATGCTGGAAGGACTGATCCACACCATTGAAAATGGCCTTCGCGCCGACCCCATTGCCGTACCGGAACTGGCGACTGCCCTGAAACAGAAATACGGCAGGAAAAACGTACGCGATGCCCGGCGGCCCCTGCAAGAGTTATTCAGCGATAATGCAATCTCATCCTATCTGGTTCTGTCCGAGTTGGAGGATGATCTGGAATCCGATCCTGATGGCGATGGGCTCACCCCGGATCGGCTCATTGTGCTTCGTGAGTACGACCCGCTGCTGCTGCGCCTGAAAGATCGGCGCGAGGTGGGAGACAATACTGACATTTCCATCAACCTTGCCCTGCCGGGGCGCATCCGCAACATATTCAATATCCATTGTAGCGATCTGAACACGCAGGAAAAACAGAAAGCGGCGTATATTGCAAAAGCAGTTGCCGAATCACACTGCTGGCAGGATGAGGCAGGTGAGCGGCTTGTCCCCTATATTCTATATCGCGAAGGCCAAAATGGCCCGTTCCTGTTGACGCTCTGGAACCACCGGACGGGAGAATATACAGATACCCCCGTCAGCGAGATTCATGCTGTGCCCGAAGCCGTAGAGGCAAGTTTCACACCCTACGGCATGCCGGAAGCCATGTGGCAACAATTCAAGGCGCTTTCGCGTTGAGCGTTATCTCTATTGCCCTGAGTGGCATATCTCTTGCATTGTTATGTCTGGCTATGTACTTCCGCCACGCCAAAAACCGGATCGTCCATCACCCCAATGTTGAGCTGATTCACATTGCTCACCCAGCGATTGCTGAAGATGTTCAGGCCATGGTCACGCGCATTGCCACGATTGCGGAAGTGCCAGCCCCGGAGGTGTTCATATTCCGTGCAGATCGGCCGAATGCCTTCATCATTGCAACCCGCAAGAGGCCACTGCTTTTTCTTGCCGATGAACTGTTTGAAGCATGTGATGAACTTGGCCCTGAGAAAGGACTTTCCAGGCTGGAGTGGGCCATTTGCCATGAAATAGCTCATATCAAGGAAAGTCATGGGATTGTCTCGGGTGTTACCGAAGTCATCGGGCTGGCAGGCCATCGCTTAAGTGTGAAATGCCTCGTTAGATTAGCCGAGAGGAGGCGAGCACCTATTGAACAACAGGCCAATTTAAGAGCGCACACCTTGCTTAAAAAGCTTGGAGATTAATCTCTATCAATCAAAGCCGACTCAAATAGCCAAGCCCCCTCGAACGGCTTGTCATCATTGTCAGAATCATCCTCATTTGGTTCGCTGACCCCAAAGAAACCATAAAAGGAGGAGCCACCTTCAAATGAACTCAGCCACTTATCGGATGATACAGAAACATCATATTTTTTCGAAACATAACCCCTGAAATCTTCGAGACATTTAAGACACTCTTCACGCAAGGCATCATAATACGCTTCATTGTGGAAGCCCTCTTGTTGATCCTTAAATGAATCATACAAATGATCATAACTGTCCGGTTAAAACTCAAATAAATTCAACTGGTTATGCATACCACATTCCCATACTGTATTTTCCTGATCTGTAAGTGCTTGATATAG
>QIFG01000017.1 GCA_003228735.1 Zetaproteobacteria bacterium | reverse complement strand
CTCGCTGCGTCAGGCTCCTTGGCATCGTAGCTATGGCTACGACCTGCGTCGCCTTCCTTGCGATCATCCCGATTGGGACGGCAACGCGGCTACGTGAGACTTGTTCAGAGCTTCCATAGATTTCTGCTATAACAATAGGTAGGACGATCATCTTTCTTTAAGGGGGTCATGCCATGTCAGTTGTTTGGGTATTGGTTGCCGACAGCAGCCGCGCACAGATTTTTTCCGGCAACGCTCCGAGAGACAGCCTGCAAGAGGTTGCCACTTTTACACATGCCGAATCCAGAATGCATGAACAGGAGTTAACCAGCGACCTGCCCGGTCGCGCCTTCGACAGCGGAGGGCAGGGCAGGCATGCGATGGGACAATCGGTGGAGCCCAAGCAGCAGGAGGCCATCGTCTTTGCCAAACAGATTGTGGATTATCTGGAAACTGGCCGTAAACGCAGCCAATACGGCAAATTTTATGTGTTTGCTGCGCCCGCATTCCTGGGGCTTCTCAGAAAACAGTATACGCCGGCTTTGGTTTCCGTACTTGTGCAGGAGGTCGATAAGGATCTTACGCAGATGGAAGTGGGCGAGATCAGAAACCACCTTCCTGCTTACCTGTAAAGCAGACAAATAGGCGTAAAAACAGTGGTGACGATCCAGGCTTGGAACTGGCGGGCCTGTCCTCTAGAGTGCCGCGCACGCCGGGTTTCCCGGCAATGTTTTTATCCAGGGGTATTTCAAAATGGCGGTTCAACGCACTCTTTCTATTATCAAACCTGATGCCGTGGGCAAGAATGTTATCGGCGACATTATTCGCCGTTTCGAAGAAAACGGTTTGTCAGTCATTGCTACGCGCATGGAGCATATAAGCGCTGCGCAGGCAGGACGTTTTTACGCCGTGCATGCAGAGCGCCCGTTCTACAAGGACCTGTGCACATATATGAGTTCCGGCCCGGTGATGCCGATGGTTCTTGAGGGCAAGAACGCCGTGAACCTGAATCGTGAGCTGATGGGCGCCACCAATCCGAAAGAGGCAGAGCCCGGCACCATCCGTGCCGATCATGCCGAATCCATTGAATCCAATGCCGTACACGGCTCAGATTCGCTGGAGAATGCCGCGATTGAAATCGCTTTTTTCTTCGGTGACCTCGATCTTCACAGCCACTAAATGAACGAAATACCCCCGGCAACAACGCCCAGGCAGGAAAGCGAACAGGTTCAGGTTCGCCGCGATAAGCTGGGGCAGTTGAGAGGCGGGGGGTTTGCCTACCCGAATACCTTCCGCCCGGATGCATCTGCGGCGGAAATCCATACACAGTACGATGCCTGGGATGCCGAAAAGCTGGAGCAGGCGAGTGTTTCTGTGCGCATGGCCGGGCGCATGATGGCGCATCGCGTCATGGGCAAGTCCAGCTTTGTGCATATTCAGGACGCAAGCGCACGCATCCAACTGTTCCTGAATCGCGATGTGCTGGGCGCTGATGTCTACAACCCGACAAAGAAATGGGATATCGGTGATATCGTTGGCGCCGAAGGCACCCTGTTCCGCACCAAGAGTGGCGAACTTTCGGTGCGCGTAAGCGGTATCGAGCTGGTGACAAAATGTTTACGCCCCTTGCCGGAAAAGTGGCATGGCCTGCACGACAAGGAAACGCGTTACCGTCAGCGATATGTGGATTTGATGGTCAACCCGGATGTGCGGGATGTTTTCCGTACGCGCTCCCGTATTGTTTCCAGCCTTCGCCGGGGGCTCGAAGATCGCGGTTTCATGGAAGTGGAAACGCCAATGTTGCAGGCCCAGCCGGGCGGTGCGGCTGCGCGTCCGTTCACGACACACCACAATGCGCTGAACATGCCCCTGTACCTTCGCATTGCACCCGAATTGTATTTGAAGCGCCTGCTCGTCGGCGGCTTCGAACGCGTGTTCGAGATCAATCGCAGTTTCCGCAACGAAGGCGTGGATGCGATCCACAATCCCGAATTCACGATGGTTGAGTTCTACCAGGCCTATGCGGACTTCAACGATGCCATGGATACAACCGAGGCCCTCATTCGAGAGGTTGCCAGCCAACTGGGGATTACCGAACTGGAATGGGAAGGGGTTTCGATCAGGCTGGATCAACCATTCAGGCGCGCTCGCCTTGATGAAACCGTGTTTGAGAAGCGTCCCGATCTCAGAGGTCACGCCACCAACAAGGGGCTGCTGGCCACCGCCTGCCTGCAGGAGATTCCGGACTTCAAGTCGATGATTACCTGGAAGGCCGGCCATTATCTTGTGGCCCTGTATGAGCATCTGGTGGAGCCGTTTATTCAGGATCCGACCTTTGTGACGCATTATCCCGTGGATGTTTCACCACTGGCGCGCCGAAACGCGGAAGAGCCTTCGGTCACCGACCGTTTCGAGCTGATTACGGCAGGCAAGGAGATCGCCAACGGTTTCTCGGAATTGAATGATCCGGATGATCAACGCGCCCGCTTCAATGAACAGGCCAGGGCAAAACAGGCGGGCGACCTTGAAGCGCCGCCGCTGGATGAAGATTACCTGCGCGCTCTGGAGTTTGGCATGGCGCCGGCTGCGGGCGTCGGCATTGGCGTGGATCGCCTGATCATGATGTTCACGAGCCAGCATTCGATCAGGGACGTGTTGCTGTTTCCGCATATGAGGCCAGAATCAACCGAAATATAGCAATCATCGAATGATGCTCATCTGGAGGCGCAGATATGCTGGCTCGTGATGTAATGGTAACCAACGCCCTTTCGGTTTCACCGGATCAGGATATGGGCACGGCGCTGAAAATCATGCGCAAACATCAGTTCCGCATGCTGCCGGTTGTAGATGCTGATAATCGCCTGCTTGGGGCTTTGACGACGAATAATATTCTGCGCCACCTCCTGCCGGATTACATTCTCAGCGGCAACCTCGGAGATGTTGCCTACGCTCCTGATATTGGCGTGCTTGCGGCGCATTACCCTGATGTTGTGTGCAAGCCTGTCGGTGAAGTTATGGATAGAAAGCCACTGGTCGTGCAGGGGGATGAAGCCTTGCTGGCGGTCGCTTCCACCCTGGCGTCGGATAAACGCCAGCATGTTTATGCCCTCGTGATCGATCATGATGAGCGCCTTCTGGGCATTATCTCGCCGGGCGATATTGTTGACCACTTTCGCAACCTGCACCTGGAGAACAACTAGGGCCTGTTAACGCTAATTCTGATTGAAGCGCTGCTGTCTCGGATGTATTCGAAACAGACGAGGCCAGTCAAGACGCGAGGAGTGAAATTTAGTGAACCCAAATGAACGACGAGTAACGCTGGATGGCCTCATCCTTTTTGAGCATAATCGGGGCGCAGCCCTGCGGGATGGGCCATTATTGTGCTCTGCGGCGTTATTTCTCGCTCATGCGCATCGGGCGCACTACGCTCGAAATGCCTTGCTGAGGCACAAAAATAATCACGTTGCTACAACCACAATTAGTGTTAACAGGCCCTGGCAGTGACAGGTACCGAACAGATGATCATGGCAGGGCATGAAACGGGGTTGATTTTCGGCCTGGATCCGGTCTGGATTGCCGTAAGTATTCTTTTTGTCGTCTATGGCGCCATCATGATGGAAAGGTTTAACCGGGCTGTGCTGTCCTTGCTCGGTGCGGGCTTGATGATTCTTTGCGGGGTAATCACTCAGCAGCAGGCCGTGGCGGGCATCGATTTCAATACCATTGGCCTGTTAACCGGCATGATGGTGATTGTTGCCATCAGCCAGAAGACGGGCATGTTCCAGTATGTGGCCATCAAGGCGGTCAAGATGGTGAACGGGCATCCATGGTGGATTCTGATCATGCTGTCCATCGTAACGTCGGTGTTTTCGGCTTTTCTGGATAACGTCACGACGGTGCTGCTGATTGTCCCGGTGACGCTTTTGATTACCGATGCCCTTGGGGTAAAGCCATATCCGTATCTGTTTGCCCAGATTCTTTCCTCCAACATCGGCGGTACAGCCACGCTGATCGGTGATCCTCCGAATATCATGATTGGTTCACAGGCGCACCTGAGCTTTATGGACTTCATTGTGAACCTGGCCCCGATTATCCCGGTTATTATGTTGCTGACGCTCTGTGTGCTGTGGTTCATGTTTGGCGCCGGCATCAGGGCGACAGATGAGGCCAGGGCGCTTGTGATGCAGTTTAATGAGCGTGAGGCCATCAAGGATGTGCCGTTGCTCAAAAAATGCCTGTTTGTTCTGGCCCTTGTCATCTCCGGCTTCACGATCTCCCATAGCCTGCATCTTGAACCGGCGACCATCGCCATGTTCGGGGCAGCGCTGCTGTTACTGCTACAGACCTGGGGCGGAAGCCTGAAGAAGAAAGACCATGCCTTTCATGAAATCATGGGCGAGGTGGAGTGGACGACGATCTTCTTCTTTGTCGGTCTGTTTACCGTAGTTGCAGGCGTGGAGCATGTCGGGATCATTGCATGGCTGGCCGAAAAAATACTGGAACTGACCGGTGGCGACTTCAATGCGACAGCAGGCGCCATCCTGTGGATTTCCGCCATTGCCTCTGCGGTTATCGATAATATCCCCTTTGTGGCAACAATGATCCCGATGATCGAAAACATGGCGCCAGCCTTCGGCGGAGAACAGGCGCTGATTCCACTTTGGTGGGCATTGGCATTAGGCGCTTGCCTCGGCGGTAATGGTTCGCTTATCGGCGCCTCGGCCAACCTGATCGTGGCTGGTTTTGCGCAGCGTGCCGGCCACCCCATCGGTTTTTTGCAGTTTACCAAGCATGCCTTCCTGCTGATGCTGGCCAGCATCGGAATTGCGCATGTATATCTTTATCTGCGATATCTGGCATAGAGTTGGCTGGCGATGAGATATGAACTCATGCTGGCAGGGCGCTACCTTCGTTCAAGACGCGAGGAGCGCTTTGTCTCTCTGGTTGGCTGGAGTTCGAGCATCGGTGTGGCCATCGGTGTGGCGGCCCTGATTGTTGTGCTTTCAGTGATGAACGGCTTTGATGCGGAACTGAAGGATCGAATCCTTGGCTTTTCCTCACATGTAGATATCCAAGGCTCTGGCGACACCGTTGGTGACTGGCGTGAATGGCTGCTAAAGGCCGAAGAGTTGCCGGATGTAGAGCATGCAGCGCCGTATATTTCTTCGCAGGTGCTGGCCTCATACGGCTCGAGGGCCTCGGGCGCCATATTGAAGGGTGTGGATTTCTCCCGGGAAAGCGAACTTGCCAAACATCTGACAGAGGGGGGCTATCCAGACCTGTCCATTGAAGCATCCCCGTTCCAGATCGTTATGGGGAAGAGACTGGCACGCAAGCTGGGTGTAGGTGTTGGCGATAGCATCAAGCTGATTTCTCCCTCGGCCGGCATTACACCGGCCGGTATCTCGCCACGCATGCGTGCCTTTACGTTGTCCGGCATCTTCGACTCGGGATTTTATGAGTATGATGTCGGCCTGATTATGGCGCCGTTGACGGCCGTACAGAGGTTAAATCGTTTGGGAGACAGGGTTTCCGGCATCGAACTTCACTTGTTTGATCGTGATCTGGCGGCAGAGGTGGCCAATATCGCCCGCATTCGCTTTCCTGCCGATGCCTGGGTGGTCGACTGGATGCAACGGCATCGTTCTTTCTTCAGTGCGCTTAAGATGGAGCGTATTGTCATGGGGGTCATTTTGTCGCTGATTGTTCTGGTGGCTGTATTCAATATGGTGTCTTCGCTTGTTATGGTTGTGATGGAGCGCCGCAAGGAGATTGCCATTCTGAAAACAATTGGCTCCACACACGCATCAGTGATGGGCGTGTTTCTGTGTATGGGAACTTTGCTGACCGGTATCGGCACCCTGCTTGGGGCTGCCTTTGGCCTGTTGCTTGCATGGAAGCTTGATGCGCTGCTTGCCTGGATCGAGAACCTGACAGGAGTGACTTTTCTGTCGGGAGATGTCTACTATATTGATCATGTGCCATCAATTATCGACCCTGTTTCTGTGAGCCTTGTCATTTCAGTGAGTATGTGTATGGGTTTGCTTGCAACATTCTATCCTGCCTGGCGAGCCGCCTCAGTTCCGCCGGCTGATGCACTGCGTTACGAGTAGGGGTATTTATGGCTGTTTCCGGATTGCGAGCCAAGGCCAACAAGGCCCTGTTGGCTGGAAAACTCGATAAAGCTCTTGAGCTGTTTGCCCAGTTGCATGAGACCACTCCGGACGATTTGCGTGTTCGCCTTAAACTGGCCGAGTTGCGTGAAAAGACCGGAGATACGGCAGGCGCCGTTCAGGAATATATCCGCATCGCAAGGAAATACGCTGATGAGGGCCTGGCCGTGCAGGCCATTGCCATTGATAAAATCATCATGCGCCTGGATCCATCGCAGACAGAAATTAAGGAACAACTGAAAAAACTCTCCGTGGAGCGTGGTGATGACTGGGCTCTGAGCAGCGTGTCCCCACCCGCAGAAGACGCGGCTTCCATAGCGCCTGATGATGAACAGGTTAAAAATGGATTTGCACGCACCCCGTTGCTTTCCGGCCTGTCCGGCGAAGAGTTGGAGGAGTTCATTGACTCCCTGGAGTTGCGCTCGTTTGCCAAGGGAGACTTTGTTTTCCAGAAGGGCGATTCCGGTGACTATCTCTTCCTGATCGGCATGGGTGAGATTCAACTTGAAACCAAGGGTATGCTGGGAAAAACAAAGGTGTACATGCATCTTGGTGAAGGTGATTTTTTCGGCGTCCACGCCTTCATGTCCCGTTCTGTTCACAATCATATGGCGCGAGCGGCGACAGATGCCGCCATACTCATGATTGACCGTGCCACCTTCGATGCGTGGGTGGAAAAATATCCAGGCATTCAGTCGACTGCAGAGGAGTTCTACAGGCAGCACGTGCTGGCCCAGGTGCTGGTTATTACACCGGTATTTGAAGGCATCCCCGATGATGTCCGGCTGGAATTGAGCCATCGCTTCAAACTGCGAACCTTTGGGGACGATGAGACGATTGTGACAGAAGGGGAGGGCGGCGATACCTTTTTCCTGATCCGTTCCGGCGCCGTTCAGGTATCAACCGTCAATATGAATAGCGGGCAGCAGAAAATACTGCTTGGCACCATGGTGGCGGGAAACTTCTTTGGTGAGGTAGCCTTGCTTACTGGCAAGCCCCGGACTGCTACGGTTACCGCACAGGGGGCGGTTGAGCTGATGGAGCTTTCCCGTTCCGACTTTAATGAAATCGCTGCCAAATACCCGTCTATACGCACCGTGGTTGAGGCCTATCAGAAGAAACGCGTTCAGAGCACCATCAAAACCCTTTTGAGCCGGAACTAATGTCCACACAGACGGCCCATGCCGCATGCCTGCTGGAAGTCTCCGGCCTGCATAAAAGTTTCCAGGCCCCTTCGGGCTCGATTAGCGTGCTTGAAGGAGTTGATCTGGAACTGCCGGAAGGCGAATTTCTGGCCGTTATTGGCGAATCAGGCTCGGGCAAGAGCACCCTGCTTCACGTTCTGGGAACGCTGGAACCCACGGATGCAGGAAGAGCAGTGCTGGCGGGGCTATCGCTATTTGATATGGGAAGCAAGCAGACAGCCCGCGTCCGTAACCGCAACATTGGCTTTATCTATCAGGCGCATCACCTGATTCCGGAACTCGACGCCATAGAAAATGTGATGATGCCGCTTCTTGTGCGAGGCGAAACCAGGGCCGATGCCATGGCCAGGGCGGAGCAGTTGCTGATCCGCCTGGGACTGGCTGACCGCCTGCGCCATCGCCCCGGTCGCATGTCCGGTGGTGAGGCGCAGCGCGTGGCCGTGGCCCGCGCCCTTGTTGGCAAGCCCAGATTAATTCTGGCTGATGAGCCAACAGGCAATCTGGACGAGCATACGGCCACCGAGGTTTTTGAGGCCATGCAACAGTTATGCAGGGAAGAAGGCACTGCTGTGATCATGGTAACACACAGCATCCGCTTCGCACGGAAGAGCGATCGGGTGCTGCGTCTGCACGAGGGAAAACTGGAAGCTTTTTCGCTATAGGAGCGTCTTAAATTTTTGACAGTGTCGCCGGTTCTGCTACGCTCATTTTTCCTGTATATTAGCTTGCTGAGAGAGGGAGTCATGACCAAGGCTGAAATCGCAAATATCATTCATGAGCGGGTCGGCCTGTCGAAGATCGAGTCAGCCCAGATCGTTGATTCCGTCCTTGATACCATACGGAAGGCTCTCGCAAGGGGTGAGGACGTCAAACTCTCCAGCTTCGGGAACTTTGTCCTGCGCGACAAAAATGAGCGCCGTGGCCGCAACCCGAAAACAGGTGAGGAAATCATGATTACTCCCCGGCGCGTTGTAACATTCAAGGCAAGCCAGCTTTTAAAACAGCGCCTCACAGGTGAGGCTGAGTGAATTCGAGTCAGGCTCTGCCGACAGGGTTCCGTGCTCCTGATCTGCCCGATAAGCTCTTCTTTTCCATCCGGGAAGTGAGCCAGATATGTGAAGTAGAGCCACATGTGCTGCGCTACTGGGAAACGGAATTCAAGCACATCAAGCCTGTGAAGAAGAGCGGTAACCGGCGTTTCTATCGGCAGCGTGATGTCATCGCTATCCTGAAAATCAAACATCTTCTATACGATCTGAATTTTACAACCAAGGGAGCCAAAAAGAGGCTGCAAGAGGGTGACATCCACGAGATCGTGGAACAGAATTCGTTTCAGGTTGCGCTGGGCTCACTTAGAGATGAGCTTTGTTTGATACGCGATCTGCTTGACGACTAAATTTTTTCTCGAACATCATATATATGCAACGGGACGTAGCGCAGCCTGGTAGCGCACCAGTCTGGGGGACTGGTGGTCGGAGGTTCAAATCCTCTCGTCCCGACCATTTGATCATCTCCCATATGAGCGGGGAAGCACAATGACTCTCCCGCGTATGGGCCATGCCTTTGAGCGCAAACGACAGCGCATGGTCAGCGAGCAGCTTATAGCTCGCGGTATCTCCGACGAACGGGTGATTGTTGCCATGCAGGAGGTGCCGCGCCATCTTTTTGTTGATGATGCTCTGGGCAGTCACGCCTATAAGGACAAGTCTTTGCCCATCGGCGCAGGCCAGACCATATCGCAACCTTATATGGTGGCAAAGATGACACAGCTGCTGGAACTGCAAAGTCATGAGCGGGTTCTGGAGATTGGTACAGGTTGTGGTTACCAGACGGCGGTTCTCTCCCGATTGTGCCGCCGTGTCTACAGCATTGAGCGCATCCCGGCCCTGCTGGAGAAGGCGCGAGCCAACCTGCGTGCAGCCCGGCATGCCAACGTTATGCTGAAATGCGCTGACGGCACCCTGGGTTGGCATGAGTATGCGCCCTTTGACGCCATTCTTGCCGCCGCCGGCGGTTTGAACGTGCCGGATGCATGGATGGATCAATTGCGCGATGGCGGCTTGCTTGTCATGCCGGTAGGCGGAAACGGACAGCATATTCTCACCCGGTGCCGCAAGCGTGGCGGTGAATTTGAGGAAGATCGTTTCGACGACTGCTGTTTCGTGCCGCTGGTAGACGAGGTGTAACATCGGCAATTCTGCCGTAAGGGCATCTTCCCCAAAGCGTAACTGGCTGAGAAAGGCCTATGACTGGACGTTGGCCTGGGCCGACCATCCACATGCCCAAATTGCCCTGTTTTCCATTGCGGTCATCGAAGCCAGTGTTTTCCCCATTCCACCGGATGTGCTGCTTATCGCCCTGGCACTGGGCCGCCCGGATCTCGGATTGCGTTTTGCCGCCATCACCACAGCTGGCTCCACTGTCGGAGCAGTGTTGGGATTTTGTATCGGCATGTTCCTGTTTGCTGGCGTTGCAGAGCCGGTTTTGCGCTTCTACGGGGCCATGGAGCAATTCGCTCATGTGCAGGGTCTTTTTCTGGAATACGGTATCGGGGTTGTGCTGATCGCAGGTTTTTCTCCAATTCCCTTCAAGGTTATTACCATCGCAGCGGGCGCGTTTCACATGCCCTTTGTTGAATTTCTGGCCGCAGCCATCATCTCGCGGGCTGCGCGTTTTTATATGGAGGGGGCGCTGTTGCGCTGGGGTGGCAAACAGTTGCGCGCCATGGTGGAGAAACACTTCGAGCTGATAACGATAGCTGTAACCCTGCTGGTTATCGCTGGCTTTATTGGTCTGTGGTTATGGAAATAATGCTATGGAACGTGCTGTCATCATGATGCGAAGGCCTGTCCGCTGGCTGTTATGCCTGTTGTTCATGCTCAGTCTGGCGGCCTGTCTCAAGGCGGAACTTCCCCGTTACGGCGTGGACAGGAATGCGGCCTACATCGTACGCCCGGGCGACACCCTTTATGCCATCGGCAAGCATTATGGCGTCGATTACCGTCAGCTTGCCAGACGCAACTACATTCGCGCCCCGTATACCGTTTATGTCGGGCAGCACCTGTCTATCTGGAGCACTGCCCCGAAGTCTGCCTATATGCCTCTGCCAAAACCCAGAAAAAAGGTTGCACAGGTCAAGCGCAAGTCACCGCATTCGACACGCTCCGTAAAGACAAGGAAACGGACGGCAACGAAAAAAACGTTCTCCGCAGCCGGCAGCAAACCGTTTGTGCGCCTGCGCTGGCCGGTCAAAGGAGAAGTTTCCAGCCGCTTTGGCCGCAGGGGCCTGCGTATGCATGACGGCATAGACATCAAAGCGCCGGAAGGCACGCCAGTCCATGCGGCGGCGGCGGGCGAGGTTGTATATGCAGACCGGCGGCTGGCGGGTTATGGCAATCTGATCATCGTTCGTCACAAGCCTGCCCAGTTTACGGCCTATGCCCATAATCAGCGCAATCTGGTGCGTAAAGGCGAGAAGGTTGTCGCTGGTGATGTGATTGCGCGGGTGGGGAAAACCGGCCGTGCAACCGGTCCGAACCTGCATTTCGAAATCAGGCGTGGTTCCACACCCGTTGACCCGCTGGCTTATCTACCCAAGCGTTGATGCAACATGACTCTTTACCCACATTTTTTTGTCCTGCGTGCAACTCTTTTACATCCGGGTTTTGCAGTGGCCTGCAAAGGCTCGAGCTGTTGAGATCATGAAACGTCACAGCATTGATCCCCTGACTCTGTACATGCGGGAGGTATCCCGCTATTCGCTGCTGACGGCAGAAGAAGAAGTGACGCTGGCGCGGCGTATCTCCAAGGGCGATGAATCTGCCAGGCAGAAGATGATCAACACAAATCTGCGCCTTGTCGTCAAGATTGCGCGGCGTTACGGCAACCGCGGCTTGCCGCTTTCCGACCTGATCGAGGAGGGCAATATCGGACTGATGCGTGCAGTCGACAAGTTCGATATCGCACATGGCTGCCGTTTTTCCACCTATGCGACATGGTGGATCAGGCAGTCGGTGGAACGGGCCATCATGAATCAGTCCAGGACCATTCGCCTGCCGGTGCATGTCGGCAAGGAATTTAATGCCATGCTGCGCACCATGAATACCCTGCGCACCGAATTGGGGCGGGAGCCTGAGGCGCACGAAATTGCCGACCAGATGGGCAAGACAGAACAGCGCGTGCAGGACCTGAAAGGCGTTAACGTTCATACGGAAAGTGCCGATCAATTACTGCATTCGGAAGGGGATTTTACCCTCTATGACATCACCGAGGATGAGCATGCCGAGATGCCGAGCGATCATTTGGAATCGCACGTGCGCCGCAATCTGCTTGATTCCTGGCTGGCGCAACTGACGGACAAGGAGCGCGAGGTTGTACGCCTGCGCTTCGGCCTGGGCTCGAATGATGACCCGTGGACTCTGGAGACCATAGGCAACCATCTGGGAGTGACGCGCGAACGTATCCGCCAGATTCAGGTAGGCGCCCTGCAAAAGCTGCGGAGCATTATTGAAGAAGAAAAGCTGAGCCTGGAAGAGGTGCTTTGACGAACTGACTGAAGGCGCGAAAACAGAGGGCTTTTACCCCAAGCCAAGAGGTGCAGCGAGTCTCGCTTAGCGCTATAATTTTGCCCTCATTCGCCTTCGTAGCTCAGCTGGATAGAGCAACGGTTTCCTAAACCGTAGGCCGCAGGTTCGAGTCCTGCCGAGGGCACCAGTTTTGGAGCTGTGAGCTTGAGATCGACATAAGGAGGCGCAGGCCGCATATGGATCATCTGAATTCCTCGATTCCCGTCTTGATTGAAGACGAGATGCAACGTTCCTACCTTGATTACGCCATGAGCGTCATCATCGGGCGCGCACTTCCCGATGCCAGGGATGGCCTGAAACCGGTGCACCGCCGCATCCTGTATGCCATGCAGGATCTGGGTTCGACATTTGATAAGCCTTACAAGAAGTCGGCTCGCGTGGTTGGTGATGTGATTGGTAAATATCACCCGCATGGTGATTCGGCCGTCTACGATGCGCTCGTACGTATGGCGCAAGGCTGGAGCATGCGTCATATGCTGGTGGACGGGCAGGGCAACTTTGGCTCCGTGGATGGCGATTCGCCGGCAGCTATGCGCTATACCGAATCGCGCATGAGCCGCCTGGCCAGCGAGCTGCTTGCCGATATCGACAAGGACACCGTTGACTTCGGTCCTAATTACGATGATTCAATGACCGAACCGAAGGTACTTCCGGCGCGTTATCCGAATCTGCTGGTGAACGGCTCAACCGGCATTGCCGTAGGCATGGCGACCAATATCCCGCCACACAATCTTGGCGAATCCATTAATGCCTGTATTGCCCTGATCGACAACAAGGACATATCAGATGCCGATCTTATGGCCATTATGCCGGGACCGGATTTTCCGACCGGCGGCTTTATCTATGGGCGCAAGGGAATAGACACGGCATTCCTGAACGGACGCGGCTCCGTCACGATGCGGGCTCGCGCCATTGTTGAAAAGCACCCGCGCACGGGACGCGCCTCGCTGATCATTAACGAATTGCCCTATCAGGTGAACAAGGCAAACCTGATCGAGAACATCGCCAACCTTGTGCGTGACAAGAAGATCGAGGGCATTTCCGACCTGCGTGACGAATCCGACCGCGATGGCATGCGCATTGCCATTGAGTTGAAGCGGGATGAAATCCCTGAGGTGATCCTCAACAATCTGTACAAACACACCCAGTTGCAACTGAATTTCGGCTGCAATCTTCTGGCCCTGATTGATGGCAGACCCAAGCTGTGTGGCGTCCGTGAACTGCTGTCGCATTTCATCGATCACCGCCGCCAGGTTGTAACACGCCGTTGCCTGTTCGATCTGGCCAAGGCTGAAGCCCGTTCGCATATTCTGGAAGGACTGCTTATCGCACTGGATCGCATTGATGAAGTGATTGCGCTGATTCGGGCCAGCCGCGCAGCGGCCGATGCCAAGACAGGCTTGATGGATAAATTCGGCCTCAGCGACAAACAGGCGCAGGCGATTCTGGAGATGCGCCTGCAACGATTGACCGGCCTGGAATATGATAAAATTAAGTCTGAGTACGAAGAAGTTCAGGCAACGATTGCAAGACTCAAGGCTATTCTGGCCGATGAGAAGCTTCTCATGCAGGTTATTGTCGAAGAGTTGGAGGCGGTGCGGGACCAGTACGCCGATCCACGCCGTACGGAGATTGTCGACGAAACGGCGGAGTTATCCGTTGAGGATCTGATCACCGAAGAGGATATGGTGGTCACGATTTCCAATGAGGGCTATGTCAAACGCAATCCCATAACGCTGTACCGGGCACAGCGCCGTGGCGGCAAGGGCAAAACGGCCATGACAACCAAGGAAGAAGATTTCGTGGCGCAGTTGATGGTGGCCTCGACGCATGATTTTCTGCTTTTCTTCAGCAACCGGGGCCAGGTCTTCCGCAAGAAGGTGTATGAGGTGCCCCAGGCCGGCCGCGCAGCACGCGGCAAGGCCCTGGTGAACCTTCTTCCCCTGGAGAAGGATGAACGCATCTCGGCCACACTGGCGGTGCGCGACTTCGACGAGGAGGCCAATATCGTCATGGCCACACAGAAAGGGCTGGTCAAGAAAACCCGGCTTTGCGATTACAAGAATATTCGCACCAGCGGCATCATTGCCATCAAGATCGATGAAGGCGATGGCCTGATCAGTGTAGTCCGCAGCAATGGCGAGCAGGACATCATGCTCGCTTCCAGCAACGGTAAGCTGATCCGCTTCTCGGAAAAGGATGCACGTCCGATGGGACGTAATACGCGAGGCGTTACGGGCATGCGCATGCCTGGCGGCGATGACGTGATCAGCATGACCCTGGTCGCCGAGCGGGCCTCTCTGCTGGCCGTGTCGGAGAATGGCTTTGGCAAGCGTACGGCGGTCGAGGAATACACCTGCCAGAAACGCGGTGGTCAGGGCGTGTTCACGCTGAAAACCGGTGGGCGCAATGGCCGTATGGTGGCCGCTGTGCAGGTCGTAGATGAAGATCAGGTGATGATGATGACGGATACGGGGCGTTTGGTGCGTATCCGCATGAATGACGTTTCCGTTATCGGCCGCAATACGCAGGGGGTGAAGCTTATTGACTGCAAGGAAGAAGAGTGTGTGATCGGCGCCGTCTACGTGGCTGAGAAGCATGAAGAAGAAGGCGGAGAAGAAGGCGGAGAAGAAGGCGAATACGAAGAATGATCGACCGCAATCAATTCAGGAAAGATTTTGATGCTTTGGCTTCAGAACTGGCGCGGCGGGGCGCCGATGTGGTGGCTCCGGACAGCGCCTGGGGAAAGGCTAAGGCACTGGATGAGCGACAGCGCGCGCTGAAGGGTGAAGCAGAATCTTTGCAGGCTGAGCGTAATCGGGTTTCAAAACTCATCGGGCGGAAAAAGTCTCAGGGCGAGGATGCCTCCGCCGAGCTTGCCTCAATGGGTGAGGTGTCAAAGCGCGTAAAACAGCTTGATGCAGAGGCAAAACAGGCGGAGGCTGATTTTGCCGGCATATTGCTGGAGATTCCAAATCCACCGCATGCTTCCGTTCCGGACGGCAATAGCGAAGAAGATAACGTGGAGCTTCGTTCCTGGGGTGAAGTGAGAAAGGACGAAGTGCCTCCGCACTGGGAGATCGGCACAGGACTTGGCATTTTGGATTTCGAGGCCGGGGCGAGGCTGTCTGGCAACAGGTTTACCGTGCTGCGTGGCGCTGGCTCAAGGCTGACGCGTGCGCTGATGCAGTTCATGCTGGATATGCAGGCTGACAAACACGGCTACGAGGAAATATGGCCACCGGCCATTGTGCATGGAGAAGCCATGCAGGGCACAGGCCAGTTACCGAAATTTGCCGACGATCTGTACAAGCTCGAAGGGGAGAACGCATATCTTATCCCGACAGCCGAGGTGCCTGTCACCAACCTGTATCGCGATATGGTTCTGGAGCATGATGCCCTGCCGATCAGGCATTGCGCCTATACGCCATGTTTTCGCCGTGAGGCAGGTTCAGCAGGCAAGGATGTGCGCGGCATGATTCGCCAGCACCAGTTCGACAAGGTGGAACTGGTTCAGTTTGCGCTGCCTGATCAGGCCCTCACGCAGTTGCAGGAATTAACAAGCCATGCCGAGGCGGTCATGCAGGCGCTGGAGCTGCCTTACCGCGTGGTGGAGTTATGCACTGGCGATCTGGGCTTTTCGGCAGAAAAGACATTCGATATTGAGGTCTGGCTGCCAAGCCAGAAGGTGTATCGGGAGATTTCCTCCTGTTCTTCATTTGGTCAATTCCAGGGCAGAAGGGCGGCGATCCGCGTGCGTGATGAAAGCGGTAAACCTGTTCCCGTAGCAACCATCAACGGCTCCGGTATTGCCATTGGCCGGTGCATTGTGGCCCTGCTCGAAAATGGCTGGCAGCCAGACGGTTCTGTCCGCCTTCCCGAAGTATTGCATCCATACATGGGAGGTCTGCAGACCATCAATAAATAGGCATCCCTACGATATATGGATGCAACATCACCATGACAATGAGCACAGCGACCGCAATGGCCAGCACCTTTATATCCTTAAGCCAGTGAACACGGCCCCCTGAGGGTTTCGCGCCACGCTGATTGGCCGAGGCCATGTCAAAGAACGCGAAGATAAGAAACGCGCCGAACAGAAGTATAGAAGTCAAATCCCCATTGGCCAGCAGGTGCCCCAGAGCCCACAGGGAAAATCCCCAGAGCATCGGGTGAGCGGAGATGCGCCTGAAGCTTGACTCCAGAGAACTTGAAATCAGGCAATACAGTGCCAGCAGCATGAACAAACCGGTGACATGCCTTCCCCAGTCTGGAGGCTCGTATATGGCAATGAAATCGATTTTCCCCATGCCAAGAATGATCATCCCAAAGCCTGTCAGTGAGATCACGGAGTAAATAGCTCGGTAAGGTTTTTCTCCGAGTTTATGGACTAAGGTTGAGCGGAGACCCGGGAAAGACGGAATCAGGTGGGTTCCAAAGAAAACAATTAACCCTGCAATAAGAACTTCCATGATTACTCCCTGTCTGTATCCGCCAGTTCGATTTCGATGATGCGCTGCAATATCTTTGGCGAACGCGAGCCCTGATATAGAAGACCATTGAATAGAAAAACGGGCGTGCCTTTTATGTGCAACCGCATGGCTTCATCAATATCATCCCGAACAGCCTGACTGCTATTCAAACTGTCAAAAGCTGCCTTAAGCCGGACGATGTCCAGACCTGCCGCCCTGCCCAGTTCCAGCATGGTGTTTCTGGATGCTGACATATGTGAAATTTCAGACTGCCGCTCGAATATCAGGTCATGCATCGGCCAGAATTTCCCCTGCTCGGCGGCGGCTTCGCCTAACCGGGCAAGCATGCAGGCCTCAGAGTGAAGTTCACGGCCGCGCATCATCGGGTTGCAATCGCGTCCAAGCGGCAGGTTTTTGAATACCAGCTTCACGCGATCTGCATACGGCGGCAGGATGGTTTGCAGTGTTACGTGAGCCTGTTTGCAGTGTGGGCACTGAAAGTCACTGAATTCAATAATGGTCAGCCTGGCGTCCTCAGCGCCAAGATAAGGGTCTGAAGCCGTGTCGATGAAATGCCGTGGCGCTTTGGCCCGGTAGCGCATGAATTGATCCTCGTCGAAGTTGGCAAGTTCACTTTCAACGGTTTTTCGCAGCTCATTTCCGCCCGCCAATCCGGCTACGGCAATGAATACGAACAGGGCAGGGAATACATAGAGCGTCCTGGCAGTGAAAGGCCATGCTGCTGCAATTGCGTTCTTCAAAGCGGTAAGTCTGGGCGCAGAAATGGCGCGAAATGCAATGATCAGGATAGACAGGTTCAGGATATACGTCAGCAGGCAGAGCAGGCACAGGCTGCGAATCCTGAAGACCATCGTGAAGGCCAGATACAGATCAATCGCAAAGCCTGCAGCCGCCGTGATGAAGATAAGCCCCAAAGCCGATTCGGTATATTTTTTGGGTCTGTACAGGGCAATGCATGCCAGCGACAGCCACAGTAAATAGGCCAAAACCCCGTACCATGCAATGGGGGCGCCAAACCATTCGGAGTAGGGCGAGGCGCTGACTGCTTCGCAACTGATTGTTCGGCTGACGCCACAGAAGCTGAAATCGGTCAGCCTGCCGGAAAATATCTGCTGATGAAGGTATGTCAGATAAGCCGATGCAGCCAGCCCGATGACAGCCAGAATCAATATGGAGATCAACCGCTTGTGCTGATTCATGTGATGAGCATGCCGTATATAACAGCGCTGTCATCAACAAAAATAATATTGTGTCTGATATGGGGCAGTATTTTCCAATCCATAAATGCGTCTGAAAGTTAGCTGCATGGAGATTGGTTTCATGCGGCCTTTGGAGTCTGTCCAAAGATTGTAGCGAACAGCTTGTTGCGAGCCTTTTGCATTTGTTGCCATGCGTCAAGATCGGATTGTTTCATGGCGATGGCATC